>DASSWN010000041.1:0-3409 GCA_035704905.1 Flavobacteriaceae bacterium | reverse complement strand
GTGTAAAAATTTTATCTACACAACCCATTCGCACTGCTTTGGCAGGAACAAAACTGCCCATCTGTGCCAACAAAACAATCAAAGCCGTTTGCCGAAGGATAGCAGATTTACCACTCATGTTCGGCCCGGTAATCATAATTATTTGCTGATTTTCGCGATCCAGAAAAACATCGTTTGCAATATAAGGCGCATCTGGCGGAAGTTGTTTTTCAATAACAGGATGGCGGCCTTCCTTTATATCCAAATCAAAAGTTTCATCCAAAAGCGGACGCGTATAATTTGCTTCTTTTGCTTGGGTTGCAAACGAACACAGACAATCCATTTGCGCGATCAGGGCTGCATTTTGCTGAACCGAAGCAATAAACTGAAGCATCCAATCTACCAATTTCGAAAAAATTTCCTGCTCTAAAGCGAGGATTTTTTCTTCAGCGCCAAGAATTTTGGTTTCGTATTCTTTAAGTTCTTCCGTAATATATCTTTCGGCGCTTACTAAAGTTTGTTTCCGTATCCATTCCTGCGGAACCTTGTCTTTATGGGTGTTTCTAACTTCTATATAATATCCAAAAACGTTGTTTGAATCAATTTTAAGCGATGAAATTCCTGTGCGTTTGGTTTCACGCTCCAGCATTTCATTTAAATATCCCTTTCCATTTGCTGAAATATTCCGAAGCTCATCAAGCGTTTCAGAAAAACCATCCGCTATCGAATTTCCTTTCAAAATATTTACCGGCGCTTCCTCAAAAAGGGTTTCCTTTATTTTATTTCGAAGCAATTCCAAATCGTGCAATTGTTCGCCAATAATTTTCAACGATTCATTTTTGGAATTCAAAGCCAATGCTTTAATGGGAACAACCGCTTCCAAAGAATTTTTAAGATGGATAACCTCGCGCGGGTTCACTTTTCCGGTTGCGACTTTTGAAATCAACCGTTCCAAATCGCCAATTCGTTTTGTGTATTGCTGCGTTTTTTCCAAAGTAATTGGGTTGTCGAGCAGAAAACTCACAACCTCGTGCCGACGCACAATTTTGTCGGTATTTTTAAGCGGAAGCGCCATCCAACGTTTCAAAAGCCTTCCTCCCATTGGCGAAATGGTTTTGTCAATTACATCCAAAAGCGTGACCGCATTTTGCTGATTGGAATGATAAAGCTCCAAATTGCGAATGGTAAAACGGTCCATCCAAACGTATTCATCTTCGGCAATGCGGGACAAGCGCGAAATATGCTGCAATTTTGTGTGCCGTGTTTCGCTTAAATAATGAAGTGCAGCACCGGCAGCGATAATGCCTTCTTCCAAATGATCAACCCCAAAACCTTTTAGATTTTTAACGTCGAAATGTTTCGTTAGCGTTTCCAACGCATAATCCTTTTGGAAAATCCAATCTTCGAGATGAAAAACGTGAAAATTATTTCCGAAAGTTTCAGAAAAAAGCTTTCGTTTCTGTTTTGAAAAAAGCACTTCCGAAGGTTTGAAATTCTGAAGTAATTTATCCACATATTCCGCAGAACCTTCAGAAACCAAAAATTCACCAGTGGAAACATCCAAAAAAGAAACGCCAAGATTTTTAATTCCGAAATGAACAGCCGCCAAAAAATTATTCGATTTTGACTTTAAAATATCGTCATTAAAAGCAACTCCCGGCGTAACCAATTCCGTAACGCCGCGTTTTACTATAGTTTTGGTAAGTTTTGGATCTTCAAGTTGATCGCAGATTGCCACCCGACAACCGGCCATCACCAATTTTGGCAAATACGTATTTAATGAATGGTGCGGAAATCCGGCAAGTTCCACATTGTCGCCGCCATTATTTCTCGCTGTAAGTGTAATGTTCAAAATTCCCGCGGCGCGAATGGCGTCTTCCCCAAAAGTTTCATAAAAATCGCCCACGCGAAACAGCAACAAAGCATCGGGATACTTCGCTTTAATCGTGTTATACTGCTTCATCAACGGGGTTTCCTTCGTCGCCATAATTCAAAAAAATCTTTAATCGATAAATGTAACGAAAATGCGGTTTTCTTTAAAATGAAGTGCTTGGGAATTATTGGGTTTTATCAACAATTTCCAGTCAACTTTGCGCCTTTGCGACTTTGCGTGCAAATTTTTCTCGCAAAGTCGCAAAGACGCAAAGAGTTACTTTTCACATTTAACTTTTAAAAATTAACTTTGCCATCTATGAAATACCGCAAATTAAAAAACAGCGAGCTGGACCGTATAAATCCCGAAGAATACAAATCTTCGGAAAAAACGCCACTTATAATTATTCTTGACAACATAAGGAGTTTGAATAATATAGGCTCTGTTTTCCGCACTGCGGATGCTTTTTTGGTGAAGAAAATCTATCTCTGTGGAATTACTGCAAAGCCACCGCACAAAGACATCCAAAAAACGGCATTAGGCGCGCAGGATAGCGTGGAATGGGAATATGCTGAAAATGTTATGGAAGTGGTTCAGAAGTTAAAAAATGAAGGTGTTTTTGTAGCATCCATCGAACAGGCAGAACTTGCTGTGAACCTCAACGATTTTTCGGTTCAAAAAGAGATGACTTATGCAGTGATTTTTGGAAACGAAGTGAAGGGCGTGCAGCAAAAAGTAGTTACCGCTAGCAACATTGTGATTGAAATTCCGCAGTTTGGGACGAAACATTCATTGAACATCTCGGTAAGCGTGGGCGTTGTGGTTTGGGATCTTTTCGTGAAATTGAAAAGCTTTAAAGGTTAATTTTCAAAAAAAACGATTGAGCAGTAAATTCAAGTGTATTAGCACAATACTAAAAACGCCAAGAACAATGGCAAACTTCAAAATATTGTGTAAAACCAAATAGTGAATTTTGTTTTTTGAATTCCACAAAACCGCTAAAAATACAGCCAATCCTGCAATGCTTACATAAAAATAAAAATCCATATACCCTATTTCCTCCTTAAATTTTGTGATGAGTAAAATGGTTGGCACCAAGGTTAAAACACTTAAAACGGTTAGCATTCTTTTTGACATTTTTTCGCCATAAACCACGGGAATTGTATTATAACCGTGGGTTAAGTCGCCTTTAATATTTTCGAGATCTTTTACCAATTCGCGCATGGAAATCAATAAAAACAGAAAAGTGGCGTGTACAAAAATGATGACGTCAAAATTTCTGTAATGCACGAAAATTGCAAAAAAAGGAACAACCGCGAGAATTGCGGCAGTTATGTTCCCTATGAAAGGATATTTTTTAAGTTTATGTGAATAGAACCAAAGGAAAAATATATAAATAGAAAAAAATAGTACTGCTCTAAATGAAACATAGCTCGCAAAAATGACCGACAAAAAGTTCAGCACAAAATAAGCCGAGAGCTTTGTTCGCTGGCTTACGAGCTTATCTAACATTGTTTTTCGTGGCCTGTTTATTAAATCTTTTTCACTGTCATAAAA
>DASSWN010000008.1:0-24112 GCA_035704905.1 Flavobacteriaceae bacterium | reverse complement strand
TCTACTTTTCCACCTTTTGAAAGCCCGTTGAAAATGCGGTCGGCTTCTTCTTTGCTTTCAGGGTGCAGCGATATGTACATGTTGTTTCCTACTGTCAAGGTATGTCCGGCAGACGGAACGATGTCGGAAGCCATCAATAAGGTGTCTTTTCCGATTGGGAGGGCAATGTGCATCGTCCGGTTTTGCTCTTCTTCTGGAAGGTTTTCCGCGCCGGGCATATCGTACATTTTCATGTTTCCTCTAAATTCCCCGCCAAAAACGGATTTGTAAAATTCGAATGCTTCTTCGGCTTGGCCGTCGAAGTTTAAATAAGGGTTTGTTTTCATGGTGTTAGATGTTACGTGTTAGGTGTCAAACCTTGGATGTTAAGTGTTAAAACGTTAGGTATTAGTTGGAATATTTCAGAACAACACCGCCATTCGATAGTTGTTGCGTTGAAATAAGCGATAATTTTTTGTTGGAAATACCTTGTTGGAAAAGTGGACGTCCCTTACCCAAAATAACGGGAGCAATCCCGATGCGGTATTCGTCAAAAAGGTTTTGGTTCATAAAAGTCTCGGAAAGGTTCGCACTGCCGAAAACATACAAATCTTTGCCGCTTTGTTTTTTGAGTTTCTCAATTTCGGCAGATGCATTATCTTTAATTAGCGTAGTGTTTTTCCAATTAGCCGATTTCAATGTTTTGGAAAATACCAGTTTGGGTATTTTGTTCATCAACCCGGCAATTTCACCTTCTGCCTTGCTCCAATATTCCGCCATTCCTTCATAGGTTATCCGTCCAAAAATAAGGTAATCCGCAGAATGTAATTGCTCCAAACTCAGTTTTTCGAGTTCTGGACCCCAAACTGTTTCGTGAAAGGATAAATCCCAATTTTCATTTCCTTCAAAATAACCGTCAAGGGTCATGATGTTCCACATTATCAGTTTTCTCATTTTTTGTATTTAATGGTTTATTGTAATGCAATTACCCCACCTGCTATTGCCTCTATTTTTAAGCTCCGACTGAACCTGTTTTGACTTCTCCTACTCTTTGATAGTGGGTCATAATCGCCCCGTTTGGTGTAACAAGATGCTCCGTTAATTTAAAGGCTGCCGGAGTTGCATTGGCATCAAAAAACCTTTTCCCTTTACCCAATATGACTGGGTAAATATTCAACCAAAATTCGTCTACCAAATTCTGCTTTAACAGCATTTTTACGAGTTCGCTGCTGCCCCAAATTTTTAAGTCTGAACCTTTGGATGCCTTGAGTTTTTCAACATCTTTCAAATCGGTGATAAAGACGCAATTTTGCCAATCTGATTCTTTTCTTGTTTTGGAAAAAATATATTTTTTGACCGTATTGATTTTTGGCCAGAAGTCTTCATGTTTAGGCCAGTAGTTTTCCCATATCTCAAATGTTTTTCTGCCCAAAAGCAAATCGGCGGGCCGCATGAGTTTTTTCATGAACTTTCCTGATGCCTCGTCTGCATAGGGCGCTGTCCATCCACCATATTTAAAACCATCGGAAGTGTCTTCCCCAGGGCCTCCCGGGGCCTGCATGACGCCATCAAGTGACAGGAACGATAAAACAATTATTTTTCGCATTTTCTTGATTTTTGTGTTGTTAGGGTGATTACGCTTTCAGTTATTGGTAGTGATTTCCAACTGAATGCCGATCACTGAAAATTAGATGCTTCCACATATTTTTTGAAATTGTCTAAAATCGCTTGCCATCCGCTTTGTTGCATTTCACGGGAATGAGTGGTTTCGGGATCAAAAGTTTCCGTGATCATCGTCCCATTGTTTTTTGCAGAAAAATTCACGTTCACCTTTCTGCCATCCTCCATTGCATAGCTGATGTGCCTTGGTTTTTCGACCTTTTTGTAGGTTCCTGTAAAATCAAATCCTTTACTCTTGTTTTTAGCTTCCATTCTTGAAAGGAATTTGCCGCCAACACGTAAATCGTTTTCGGCTTGGGGCGTGTGCCAATCGTCGGAAGCACTATTCCATTTTTTTATATGTTCGGGTTCGGTCCAGTAATCCCAAACCTTTTCAATGGGTGCGCTAACACTATTTTCTACGCGAATTGGTTTTTCTTGTTTCCTCAATAGGTTCGGTTTTTCTATGGATTTTTCTTTTTTTAATTTCATATTTTGGTTTTTTAAATTCCAAATTCACATTTCAAAATTTATAGTACGCTCAATCATACCGCATCGCTTCTTTCCCAAAACCGCGTCGTAAAATACCAATCTGCCCAATATGATAAGCTTGGTGATGGTTTAGGAAAGCCCACATTTCGTTGGCCGTCTTCCAAAAATCTATTGGCGCTTTTTTGTTCAAATCTTCTTCCGTCAAATTCTCCAAAGCTTTTCCAATTGGTTGGTATAATTCATTCCATTCGGTTTTGATTTCTTTTATTGTCGGATATAAAATATCATCTTGTGCTTTAGATTGGTTTCCAGCAGCAAACAGATCGTTCCATTTCACGTTTTGTTGAATGCCGGCCAACAATCCGAATCCATATTGCGCGTTCAATAAATGGCCCGCGAGATATTTTACATGGTTCATTTTCTTGTCGCCGTGCAAACGTTGGTTTGTTTCCTCATCGGAAAATCCTTCCAATACATTATTGAATAATTTCTGATGCAAATCGAACTGGATTATTAATGGATTTTTCACAACTATCGGTTTTTAAAGTTTTGATAGTGTAAAGGTAAAGGGTTTCTATTCTGAAAAAAGGTGAGAATACGACAACCTATAGGGTCATTTGCGTCAAAAAGCCAATTCATGAAACTTTTTATGGAAAAAGTGGATTCATCTATTTAGAATTGAAATTCGAGAAATCCCAATTAATCACCGAAACCTTTTGAGCCGATCAATTGAAATTTTAACTCGATTGCAAAATAAAGATATAGTGGGGCCACAAGGGTTTGCCGAAGGTTTTCAAAATTTTTATTTTTCTTGAAAAATTCAATCTATTTTACTTATTTGCAATAAAAAGGAATTTTGATTAGAAAATCTTTTCCGTTAAATCCAAACCAAAATCCATAAAGCAAAATAATTTACTTTTGTTCTGAGATAAAATTTTTTACCATGAAACATGTATCCATTCTTGTTCCCCGTGGACAAATTAGCGTCGTAAACGTTGCCGGAACACACCAAATCTTCAGTCAAGTCAATATTTTTCTGAATGAATTGGGAAAACCACCTTTGTTCGATGTGCATTTGGTGGGGTTAAAAGAAAAGATGGCAGAGAATTCAGCATATTTTGTGGCTTCACCTAATACAACAATTGACAAAGTTTCCAAAACTGATTTAATAATTGTTCCGGCTGTTCATGAAGGTTTTGATGAAAACCTTGAGAAAAATGCCGCTTTTTTGCCTTGGATTATTTCCCAATATAACCGGGGTTCGGAAGTGGCGAGTTTTTGCATCGGCGCATTTTTTCTTGCGGAAACCGGATTATTGGATGGAAAAAAATGTTCCACTCACTGGGTTCATGCTGCTGAATTCAGAAATAAATACCCGAAAATCAATTTAGTGGATGACCGCATCATGACGGCCGAAAATAGAATTTATACCAGTGGCGGTGCTTATTCTTACTTGAATTTATTGCTTTATTTGATTGAAAAACATGCCGGGCGCGAAATGGCAATTTTGATTTCCAAAGTTTTTATGATCGATATAGATAAAGAAAGCCAGTCGCCGTTCATAATTTTTCAAGGTCAAAAGGAACACGCGGATGAACCCGTGAAAAAAGTGCAAAACTTTATCGAAGAAAACTATGAAGATAAAATCACGGTGGATAAGCTGGCAGAAATGTTCGCATTGAGCCGCAGAAGTTTGGAACGCCGCTTCAAAAAAGCAACGCAAAATACAGTTGTGGAATATATTCAACGCGTGAAAATGGAAGCTGCTAAAAAGAGTTTGGAAAATAGCCAAAAAAATGTCGGGGAAGTCATGTTCGATGTTGGATATTCAGATGATAAAGCCTTCAGAAACACCTTTAAAAAAGTTACCGGTATTTCCCCATCCCAATACCGAAACCGCTATAATCGGCAAATGGTATAAATACAATTGAGCCGTTAAAGAAATATTCTTTTATTCGTGGCATATAAGCATATTTGCGTTCTTTTTTCATTTCTCGAATCCTAAAAAAGGGCTTGTTTATTTTGTACTTTGCGGTCTTTTCTTAAGAATGAGGATTTATCGAAACGACAGCTTACGGAATTGGATAATCCGGTACGTGTTTTACTTCTCCGGCCTGGTTTGTTTTGCTTTGGGAAGCGCCATTACTATCAAAATGAAATATTTGGGCATACATCCCTGGGATGTTTTAAATGTCGCCTTTTTTAATCACTTCGGAATCAGTATTGGTTTTTGGAGTGTCGCGGTTGGCTTGGTCCTGATTTTAATTTCCTTGTTTATCGGTCGAAAATATGTCAATATCGGCACTTTCCTAAATGCTTTGCTGATCGGCCCAATATTGGACTTTTTCCTTTGGGCCGATGTATTGGCGGAACCGAGCTACACTTGGATGGATTATGTATGGCTTTTGGTTGGAATTCTAATTGTGGGAACCGGTGGCGGAATGTACGTCGCTGGCGGAATTGGTGCCGGACCACGCGATGGTTTTATGCTCTCCATTTCCGACCGCACAGGTTTTTCCGTTAGAAAAGCGCGCATAATTGTGGAATCTGTGGTTTTGATAATTGGTTATTTACTTGGAGGACCTGTGTTCGTTGCTACATTTTTCTTTACGTTTGTACTAAGTCCGGTATTTCAATTTTCCCTGAAGGTTTTCGGCGGATTAAGGAAACGTCTTTGCAAGCCGGTTCAAAGTTGTCCTTAAAATCAAAAGATTTTGTTTTTCGCCGTTTTACTATCTTGATCGCTTTCTTCTAAAGTTTTTCATTTCATTTTTTGTATGTTTGAAAAAATGAAAATGCAGGAAGAAACGGTTAAGAACTGGCGCGATGAATTTTTATCACTATGAAAAGTTTCAACATAAAGCTTTTTGGAATGCTTGCGGAAAAATTGGAAACTTCGGAATTTGATTTTCCTTATTTTGAAACTTCCATAGAACTTTTGAATGCTTTAAAAACGGAATATCCGCAACTGAGAACACTGAATTTTACATTGGCAATCGATCGGCAGATCACTCACGGCAATATTGAATTGAAAGGAAGTGAAGAAATTGCTTTATTGCCGCCATTTTCAGGGGGATGAGCAGGTTCGAACGACAAAAAAAACTACCCGGTTTTGGCTCGGAAGGACAAAAAAAACTTTCCGAATCCCGTATTTTGGTAATCGGTGCGGGCGGTTTGGGTTGTCCGGCTTTGCTATATTTGGCGGCTGCCGGAGTGGGAACCCTCGGAATTGCCGATGGCGATTCTATTGGTGAATCGAATTTGAACCGACAAACGCTTTTTGGGCAAAATGACATTGGAAAATCCAAAGCCGAAACCGCTGCGAACGTTCTAAAGGAAAAATATCCGGAAATTGACTTCAATATAATTCCTCATTTTCTCAAGGCTGAAAATGCTCTGGATGTACTAAAATCATACGACCTGGTTTTGGATGGTTCTGATAATTTTGGAACGCGATATATGCTTAATGATGCGTGTTTATTATTAAAAATTCCGTTGATAATGGGCGCAATTTATCAATACGAAGGGCAATTAATGGTTTTTAATTTTGAGGAAAATCCGATGAATTATCGCGATATTTATCCCATTCCCCCGAAGTCCGATGAAATTCCAAATTGCAGTGAAACTGGGGTTTTGGGGGTTTTACCTGGAATAATTGGAAATCTTCAAGCTGCGGAAGCTATTAAAATACGGACAGGAATTGGTGAAGTTCTCAAGAATAAAGTTTTGTTTTACAATTTGAAAACCTGCGCTTTCTATGACGTGGCAATTGAACCTAACCCGGATTCCCAGAAAGATATTCCAATATCCGAAGAGGAATTCAAGCAGCGGGACTATCAAATTTCTTGTGGGTTGGCCGAAATAATTTCTTGGGAAAAAGCGTTGGATTGGTCAGAAAATATAGGGAATTCAAAGTTGATCGATATTCGAGAACTTGATGAAGAACCAATTGTGGAAAATAGGGCGTTTGAAAAGATTCCCATGAAAAAATTAATGGAAAACCCCGAGCAAATAATGGATGTGGAAAACATTTTTCTATTTTGCAAATCGGGACAACGCAGTGAATTATTGGCAGAAAAGCTGAAAGAACTGTTTCCGGAGAAAAAAATATGTTCTATACGAGGCGGAATTTTGGACAAGCTTTCGCCTTTTAAAAACAAGGGAAAATGACACGAAAACCAAAGAATATTTTTGTTCAAGGACCGATTTCAAGTGAAAAAATAGCTCATTCGATTCAGAACCACAGTTCTAAAACAGAAATCGGCGCTCATTCCATTTTTTTGGGGCAAGTACGTGCCGATACAAAAAATGAAACCTGTGTCAAATCCATCCAATATTCGGCTTACGAAGAGATGGCTATGGAAAAAGCATTTGAAATACGCGAAGAAACCTTTCAAAAATATCCGCTCTCGTGCATGCACATTTATCAAAGTTTGGGCGAAGTAAAAGTGGGGGAAATCTGTCTTTTTGTGTTCACTTCTTCAAAACATCGAAAGGCCGCAATCGATGCATGTGAAGAATTGGTAGAGCGCATCAAAACCGAAATACCCATTTGGGGCAAGGAAATTTTTGAAAACAATGACCAAACCTGGAAAGTAAATAACTGAAATTTTCACAATCACCAAAGCGAAAAACATGGTTAATATTACACATAAATCCAATACCCTTAGAAAAGCAATTGCCCAAGCCATAGTCCGTGTTGGCCATAAGGAAACCATTGATGCGATCAAGCAAAAAAAAGTGCCAAAAGGCGATGTTTTTGAAATGTCGAAAACCGCCGGACTTTTTGCCGCAAAGCGCACGAGCGACATGATTCCGGACTGTCATCCACTTCCCATCGAATTCACTCAAATTTCATTCGAAATGAGGGAATTTGAAATTATCATAAATGTTGAGGTGCACACCATTTATAAAACCGGGGTGGAGGTAGAAGCTATGCATGCCGCTTCCGTAGTGGCATTGACGATTTACGATATGTTGAAACCCATTGACAAGGGAATAAGCATCGAAAAAATACGATTGTTGGAAAAAAAAGGTGGAAAAGCCGATTACGACAAGATACTCGAAGAACAACTCAGAGCCAGTGTGATCGTCTGTTCCGATTCGGTTTCTTCCGGAAAAAAAGAAGACAAGGCCGGGAAGGCCATTATTGAAAAGTTAAAGGCTTATCAAATTTCAATTGAAGATTATCGGATCGTTGAAGATGAAAAGGAAAGCATTCAGCAATTAGTAACTGAAAAATCGGCGCAAAATGTAAATTTAATAATCTTGACCGGCGGCACCGGTTTATCGCCACGCGATATAACCCCGGAAGCAATTATTCCCATGCTCGAACGTCCCATTCCCGGCGTGGAAGAAGCAATCCGTGCTTACGGTCAGGAACGAACGCCCTTTTCTATGCTTTCCCGTTCCGTGTCCGGAATTATTGGAAACACCCTTGTGCTTGCATTGCCCGGTTCTACCAAAGGTGCCACGGAGTCCATCGATGCTGTTTTTCCGGCAATAATGCATGTTTTTAAGGTGTTGAAAGGATCAGGGCATTGAGAAAAAAATCCTAAGCTTTTCCTTTTATTCCGGTTATCAAAATTGCTGTAAGTTCTTCTTTTAATTCGGCGGAACTCCATGATTTCTTTTTGGCATACCACAGATGCAGCGTTCGTAAGGTGGTCAATATTGAAAATAGTATGATTTCCGAATCATGTTTTTTAAGTTCTTCTTTTTGAATTCCATCAAGAATTATTTTATTGAATTTTGCTTCGTAAGAAGTGCGCATTTTTAGAAAATACACCAGTTGCTTTTTTTCCAAATGCATCCAGTCGTGGTTCATACTGGCCAAAAAATCTGTTTTTTGAACCGTGATATCAACATGCATGTGAATGATTTTTTTCAACTTTTCAACAGAAGACATTTGTTTCGGATAAATTTCATCGATATGTGTGGTAAAACTTTCGGCGGTTGAAATAACGATCAGTGCCAATATTTCTTGTTTTGAGCGAATATGGTTGTACAAACTTGCCGCTTTTATGCCCATGGTTTCAGCCAAATCGCGCATGGTCACTGCGCGGTATCCTTTTTCTTTGAAAAGTTTGGCCGCAAGCCGAATAATTTCCTCCTTCCTGTTTTTTTCCAAAGTCATGCCAAAATTTTATAAAGCAAAGTTGAAACTTTATCGGAAATAATCGACCTTCAAACCATGAATAATTTGGTTTCCACCATAATAAAAGCCTTAAAATCCTTATCTTTGCAGTAAAATTTAAAGGAGAAAAGGCGAATGAAAATAGATAGAATTTTGGAGGAAATCGAAGCGGTGGGCGACAATCATGCTGGCTTTAGCAGTGAAAATCCGTTGCGCAAAGATGCTTTCGACCTGAGCGATGACGAAAAAATTGCCCTTATACGCGCCGATTTCAAACATATTATGGAAACTTTAGGGCTTGATTTAACCGATGATAGCCTGAAAGGTACACCGCAACGCGTGGCCAAAATGTTTGTGAAAGAAATTTTTGGGGGACTTCACCCTGAGCGAAAACCAAAACTTTCCGTTTTTTCAAATAAATATAAATATGGGGAAATGCTGGTCGAAAAAAACATCACCGTTTATTCCACCTGCGAACATCATTTGCTTCCAATAGTTGGCCGGGCGCACATCGCGTATATTTCAACAGGGACCGTTATTGGACTTTCCAAAATGAACCGCATCGTAGATTATTTCGCCAAACGCCCACAGGTGCAAGAGCGTATGACCATGCAAATTGTGGAAGAATTGCAAAAAGCGCTGGGCACAAAAGACGTTGCTTGCGTAATCGATGCCAAACACCTTTGCGTAAACAGCCGCGGAATTCGCGATACCATAAGCAGCACCGTAACAAGCGAATTTGGTGGCAAATTTAAAGAAGATTCCGTCAAACGTGAATTTTTGGATTACATTCGTTTGGACACGGAATTTTGAATGGAGTTATAGTTATGAATTTGCAGACGTTTATTCCCCTGCAACCCGCAGCCCTTTCCTTATCATAGAATACTATGGAATTATATAAAAACCAAGACCTGAAAATTTACAATTCCCTTTCCGGCGAAAAGGAAAAATTTGTGCCGCTAATTGAAGGCTATGTGGGTATGTACGTTTGTGGGCCCACGGTTTACAGCAACGTTCACTTGGGAAATTGCCGCACTTTTGTTTCATTCGATTTGGTTTTTAGGTATTTGAAACATTTGGGGTACAAAGTTCGGTATGTCCGTAACATTACGGATGCCGGCCACTTGGAAAATGATGCGGAAACCGGTGAAGACCGTATTGCCAAAAAGGCTAGACTCGAGGAAATTGAGCCCATGGAAGTCGTGCAGAGATATACGGTCGATTTTCATGAAACACTTGCGAAATTCAACAATTTACCGCCAAGTATCGAACCCACGGCCACCGGTCATATTATTGAACAAATTGAAATCGTAAAAACCTTGTTGGAAAAAGGCTTTGCTTATGAAGCCAACGGTTCTGTTTACTTCGATGTTGCGGCATACAACAAATCCGGTCACTACGGGATTCTGAGCGGTCGAAAATTGGAAGATATGATTGCAAATACACGCGATTTGGCTGGCCAAGACGATAAAAGAAGCCCGCAGGATTTTGCTTTATGGAAAAAAGCAGAGCCGCAACATATTATGCGCTGGCCATCGCCATGGAGCGTTGGGTTTCCGGGTTGGCATTTGGAATGTACTGTAATGAGTTCCAAATATTTGGGCGATGAATTTGATATTCATGGCGGTGGAATGGATTTAAAATTTCCGCACCATGAATGCGAAATTGCCCAGGGAAAAGCAGCCACGGGAAAAAATCCGGTTCATTATTGGATGCATGCGAACATGCTGACGCTCAACGGGAAAAAAATGGCCAAAAGCACAGGCAATTTTATTTTGCCCGAAGAATTGTTTTCCGGTGAAAACGATTTGTTGAAAAAAGGATATGCGCCCAGCGTGGTGCGCTTTTTTATGCTTCAAGCGAATTACCGCAGCGTACTCGATTTTTCCGAAGAAGCCTTGAATGCCGCGGAAAAAGGTTTCGACAAATTAATGGAAGCGATCGATAGCATCGAAAAGCTGAAAATTTCTGCCGAATCTTCTTTTTCCGTGGAAAAATGGAAACAAAAGGCGTATGACGCCATGAACGACGATTTCAACAGTCCGGTGTTGATCGCCAATTTATTCGAAGCCGTAAAGTTTATAAACGCCATAAAGGCAAATAAAGAAACTATTTCAAAAGGCGATAAAGCGATAATGAAAAGCGCGATGAATGCCTTCGTTTTTGAAATTTTGGGACTGGAGAATCGAAATGCCATAGTAAATATTGAAGGAGATCGACTTTCCGAAACAGTAAAATTATTGATTGATTTGCGCAACGAAGCAAGATTGAACAAAGATTTTGCTTTGGGCGACAAAATAAGGAATCAACTTTTGGAGTTGGGAATTGAACTGAAAGACGGCCCAAAAGGAACAGATTTTTCGATATAAAAGGAAAAATGGAAAACATGGCGAGGTCACCAAAACAGAAAGATGTAAACTTTTCGTTGACCTCGATTTTTATATTCCCCATAAAAATTTATCAGAAATTTATTTCTCCATTATTTCCAGGTTCCTGTAGGTTTCATCCAACTTGCTCTCAGTATTCCATAGATGCGTTGAGGGAACATGGTATTTTTAAAGGCACGTTTCTTGCTGTTCGCAGAATTGCGCGCTGTCATCCGTGGGGCGGTTCCGGTTACGATCCGGTTCCAAATAAAACGAAATCGGCAAAATGATGGTAAATAGCGCTTATTTTTATTGGTTTTGATTAAAAATTAAATATCTTTCCGCAATACTATATTTTCTTTCAAAATGTTGAAAATTATAAGCGAAAACAAAGCTGTGGTAAGGTTTCTGGTGATTTTTGGCGGGCTGTACCTTATTCTTGCGTTGTTGTATAAATTATATTTGGGGATGGAATTTTCCATTAATCATTTTCCCGATTATTTTACTCATTTGGTTTCGGTGCAGTCCAGTGAAATGGTTCAGGTTTTCGGATATTCTTCCAAAGTCGAACCGCATCCGTTCCAAGAATCCATGAAATTTTTTGTGAACGGTGAATTTTTGGCGCGCATTGTCGAAGGATGTAACGCTATAAGCGTTATTATTTTGTTTGTTTCTTTCATTTTTGCCTTTTACAAAGACGCAAAAAAAACCTTTCTCTTTGCTTTTGCCGGCGCGGTTTTTATTTATGCCATCAACATTTTTCGAATTGCATTGCTCGCGATTGGAATTTACGAATATCCGGAATATAGTGGTTTTCTTCATGGTACTGTTTTTCCGGCCATTATTTATGGAACGGTTTTTTTTCTTTGGTTTTTGTGGGTTAAGAATTTCTCGAAAAAGTAGATAAAAATGGCGATCTGGCAGAAAATAATCCTTATCGGAATACTTTTTTTGGGAATGGTGACCATCAGGTTTTTCGAAACCCAGTTGTTCTACGATCCATTGATTCATTTTTATGAAGGAAGCTATTTGACGCAACCACCGCCTCAATTTGAAGAATGGAAATTAATTCTGAACACTTTTTTTCGTTTTTGCCTCAATACAATACTGTCACTTTTGATTTTGTTCGTGGCCTTCCGATGCAGGAAGATCATGAAGTTTTCAATCTTATTTTTTGGTGCTGCCTGTTTGCTTTTGATGATTTTGTTTGTTTATTTGGTTTTTAATATGGCCCCGGAAAATTATTTTACCCTTTTTTATGTCCGACGTTTTCTCATTCAGCCAATTTTCATCATTCTTCTATTGCCGGCTTTTTACTATCAAAAAGCTTTGAAAAAGTAAATATTTTTTATCTTTGGCACAAAACAACAAGGTTATGAAAACTAAAATTTTAATAGTTTTGATGATGGGACTTTTGGTTTCATGCGGGGACGATAACAAAAAAAATGAACCCGAAGTAAAGACCGTTGATACCAAACCGGAAATTTATGAACCCGCTTCCTTCAATGCGAAATTTAAAGATCCGATGATTGCCAAGATTTACGACCAATATATCGTGTTAAAGACGAATTTGGTGAATTCCGATGCTGAAAAGGCACAACAAAACGCGAAGGAATTGGCCGGTATGTTGGAAGGTATGGAAGCCGAGCGCGAATTGAGGCAAGCCGCAATTAAGATTTCCGATGTGGGTGATTTGGAAGCACAGCGCGAGGTTTTTCAATATTTGACCGAGGGAATGATTCATTTGGTGAAAGGGAAATTTTCCGGAGATGATATTTATGTCCAGTACTGCCCAATGGCTTTCAACGGAAACGGTGCCTACTGGCTCTCAAATGAAAAAGAAATCCGCAATCCATATTTTGGTGAAAAAATGATGAGCTGTGGCGAAGTGAAAGAAGTGCTTGAATAAATTCCCTGGCTTTGAAATGAAATTTGGTTCCGTCCGATTTCATTTTGATTTATAATTTGTACTAATTTGTTCCAATTTTGAATTTTGGAATAGTTTAAATGAGGAAGAAAATCTCCATATTGCTTACACTTTTGTTGCTTTCAAATGCAACAGGAATTGGATATGGACAACATTTTTGCGGCGGTCATTTAATGAAATCCATGATCGCTTTTGGCGAAGCGGCATTAGACTGCGGAATGGAAAAAATTCCGGCCGCTTGTGACAAAGAAAATCATGCACAAGCTTCGGTTCATAACGATGGGTGCTGCCAAAACCAGTTACATAAAGTAACCACCGATGATAATTTAGGTGGGTCCCAGTTTCAATTTGACTTCGATCAACATTTTATAATTTCCAAAAACACAATTTCTAATGTTTTTGGGTTTATTTCCACGGATCTGAATCCGAATACATTCAACTATCTTCCACCTCCTCTTGAAAAGGACATTCAAGTTCTTTATGAGGTTTTTCTGATTTGAATATTTCCTGCAAATCCGCCTTGCGGATAGCTCAAATGCAGGAATCCATTTCTTTTGTTCTATTTTCCATTCGGCTTGCGATTCTTTTATGCAACCGGATATGACTGGAAAATATAGCATCCTTTAACTTTTAAAGTAATCAGAAAAATGAAAAACAGTTGTTGGCTATTTGCCATCCTATTTATGGTATTTTCCATAAATCAGAACTTTGCCCAAGGTCCGCCAATCACGGGCGACAGTCCGATCATGATTGGCGGCGGCAGAATTTTGTTGCGAAATATTACAGAAATACGGTCCACCGATCGCGGCACTTTTGTTTGGGCCCCTTTGATGGTGCATTATTTGCCGACCTCAAATTCGGTTGTTGCTGTACATTTGCCTTTGGTTCATTATAATTTCGATTCCGAATTTTCGGATTTGGGCAACGGAACGTCTTTTGGCGACCTTCAAATTATGGGGAAATATCAATTTTACCGAAAAGATGGAATGGGCAAAACATTGCGAATGGTCGTAAAAACCCTTCAAAATTTACCAACGGGAAAAGAACTTGGCATCGAGGGAATGAGTACCGGGCATTATGAAAGTTATTTGGGAACGGTGCTTGGCTATGAAACTCTGGAATATGGCATTTCCACTGAATTTGGCTATAATTTTTCCCCAAATGGCAGCAATGACAATTTAAAATTGGAACTCGGATTTGGGTTGCCGTTGTTGGAGCCCACCTATCCGGTGAACCAACTCAACCTTTATTTTGAATACGAAAACCAGTTTTACACCGAAAATTCCGGCTACAGATTATTGTTCGCTCAAGGAATTCAATATGCTGTGGACCAACTTACTTTGGACGCCGCCGTTCAAATTTCGTTGGTTCAGGATTTGCTTCCCGAACAAAAACGCAATTACAGTATCTTTATTGGGGGTCGGTATGTTTTCTAAAACTTGTTTAACACTAAATTTTAATCTCAAAAATTAATCTTTCCGCTTGACGGGAATAAAAACTAAAAAAAATGAAATCAATTTTAACGACATGCATACTAGTATTGTTTTCGGTTGCGAATATCAATGCACAAGAAAAGACGAATGACCAATTTACCGTGGAAATAAATGGTATGGGTTGCCCATACTGCGCTTCGGGGGTCGAAGACCAGTTCAGCAAATTGGATCATATTTCAGATATTAAAATCGATATCAAAACCGGAACGTTGACTTTTGATTTTCCCACAACCGAAAATTTGGCTTTGGAAGATGTGAAAAAAAGAGTGAAGGCGGCCGGATATACACTTTCTTTCGCAAAAGTAGAACGCGCCAACGGAACGGTTGAAACCCTGGAGAAGGAAAAAACAAAAGGTAAATCAAGAAAGAAATGAATTGAGCAAGAAGTTTTTTGAACGTGATCTACTTATCGGTAACTTTGTGCGAAGTCAATAATTTTGCCATGAAAAATGAAAACTTGATGAATGTTTTGGGAAACTGCATGAAGGCATGCAATTACACCGCAAATGCGTGTTTGAACCAAAACGATATTCAAGGGATGGTGGACTGCATGCGGGCAACTCATGTTTGCGCAGAGGTTTGCAGCGCCTTGATTCAATTATTGGGAATGGAATATGACGACGTAACCGATTTGGTGGAATATTGCATCAAAGTTTGCACGGCATGTGCCGAAGAATGCGAAAAACATGAATATGAACATTGCCGGAACTGTGCCACAGTGTGCCGTGAATGCGTCAAAGCATGTATCAATTACTTGAAGGAAGATTTATAAACTTGCAAATTAAAAATATGGTTTGTTCCCAGCTTTTTGCAATACAAACGCCAATTTTCAAAAAGCAGGAGGGCTCGGGATTGAATTTGACCTGCAAGGTTTCAAAAACCTTGTAGGTCTTAAATAGGTTTTCGAAGTATTCGATCGTTCAAAGCTCTGCCATTATTTCCGCGAACAATTTCAAGGATTTCACCCGTTCTTCTTGATGGAAAATGTGAGAAACGATCATTAGTTCATCCACTTTTGTTTTTTCCAAGAATTGTTTCGTCTTTTCTTTCACGTTTTTTTTGTTTCCGATAAAAGAAAATTTCAGCATTTGCTGAAGTGTGGGATGTTCGGCCACAGCGCGTAAATCAGGGGTCATTTGAACCGGTTTTTGCATATAATCGATATTCCCTGTGATCACGCCCAACATCATGCGGATCATGGAAGTGGAAATGCGTTCGGCTTCTTCGTCGGTTTCGGCCACTATTACATTCAAACCAGCTATTGTATATGGTTTTTCCAAAGTTTTGGAAGGTTGGAATTGGTTGTGGTAAATGTTTAGTGCCGCGAACAATTGCGCCGGGGCAAAATGACTGGCAAAAACGTATGGCAATCCTTTTTTCGCTGCCAAATGTGCGCTGTCCGTACTCGACCCCAAAATGTAAATTGGTATTTCC
Organism: Flavobacteriaceae bacterium; assembly: GCA_035704905.1. Taxonomy (GTDB): domain Bacteria; phylum Bacteroidota; class Bacteroidia; order Flavobacteriales; family Flavobacteriaceae; genus DASSWG01. The sequence continues at coordinate 8,626 of DASSWN010000008.1, read as the reverse complement.
ACGCCTTCCGCAACGGTCGCCCTGACTTTGGAATTCTTATTTTCCGGTGAAAAATAGCGTTGAATTTTTTCAACTTCATCGGGAAAAGCGTAAACGGCATGCATTCTGTCGGAGCGAATGGCATGTGCCGTGGTTTGATCGGTTCCCGGCGCTCGGCCCAATCCCATGTCGATGCGTTGTGGGAATAAATTTCCCAAAGTTCCGAATTGTTCGGCCACGATCAATGGCGAATGGTTGGGCAACATAATTCCGCCGGAACCAATACGAATTTTTTTTGTTTCCCCGGCAATACGCGCCATTAACACTACCGTTGCCGAACTTGCGATGCTTATCATATTGTGATGTTCCGCCAACCAAAAGCGTTTATAGCCAAATTCCTCGGCTTGTTGCGCGAAATCAAGACTATTTTTGAAAGTTTCTTCAATTGGAACACCTTCGCCCACAACGGCGAGTTCCAAAACGGAAAAAGGAATGTTCATAAATTTATTTTTCACCTGATTTTTAATCCACAAATTGAGAGTTTATGTGGTTTCGGCTCAACTAAACAGAAAAGTAAAAATACATAAAATGTGCGGGTTTTCCAAGCAAATGGGGCTAATGGATTATTTTTTGATTAGCTTTAAAATATGTTCTTGGTTTCCAAATAATTTAAGGAAATACAAACCCGGCTTCAATTCGGAAAGATTTATAGTCCGTTCGGAATTGAGTTTTCCATGTAACACTTTTCGGCCCAGTTCATCAAAAATCAGATAGTCGGCATTATCTAATGGAAACTCCGATTCAAGGGTGATAATGGATTCTGTCGGATTGGGATAGAAGGAAAGTTCTGTGTTATTTTCCCCAATTTTATGTATGTTTAAATTATTCAAATAATTCCCCAAATAATCGCTCAAATCGATTTTGTGAAGTTGCTGCGGAATTTCAAGGGAGCCATTAAAATTGAAATATTCGTTTGAAATATAATAATCTTGTCCGTTCTGCGTGGCAATTGCTTCGGTTTGGAAAAAAGGTAAATTTAAGTTGATTTTTCGTTTGTTGCCGGACAAAAAATTGGTTCCTTGAAAATCATAAAGTAGAAACAAAAAAGGTTGCAACATCGGCGTGTAGCCCGAAAGCACCGCCAAACGTTCCGTTTCCATAAACGTGGCGTCGGTAATCATTCCATTGGTATTCAAAGTTGCTTCAAACTGTGCAATTTGGGTGCCGGGCGTTTTCGACAATGAATAAATTGCGGTATTGTTACCTTGCCATTGTTTGGTAAAGAGGAATATTTCATTGGCAGAAATGATAAAGGCTTCACAATCGAAATTGGTTGTATTTGGTTCTTGATCGGAGAAATCTGTCTGATTCTCGTAAGAAAAATTGATAACATCAACTTGAAGCGTTCCCGACAATAGGCTGCTTTTTGAAATGCGATAAATTTTAAGATCGGTTCGGTTTCCGTGGGAATTGTTACCGAAATCGCCGATATAGATATAATTTTCGTCTTGTGAAATTGCTTCCCAATCGGTGTTTGTGAGGGAAGGAATCGAATAAGTTTCCAAAATACTACCGTCGGAAGGGGAGAGGGCGTATAAATTGGTGTCGTCATTGTCGTTGTGCGTCCAAAGTTTACCGTTCCAAAAAATGAGCCCTGAAGTTTCGTGAATTGAACTTTCCAATGGAAACGAACTCAATGGAAGAATTCCGGAGGCAAGATAACTACAGGAACCGTCATTGACCGTGGCCTCGGGGTTGTAATTCAGCGACAATGGATCGGTGCAACCGTTAATTTGTGCAAAGGCCTGAAAAGGAACTGCGAACAAGGAAAAAATCAAAAAATACTGAAAAAAGCGCAAAATAGTTTTCGAATTCATTTTGAGATTTTGGGATGTTTTTTCCTATGGACGAAAAGATATGATAAACATTACAAATTTTTGAAAATAAAAAACCCAGAAAAATTTTCCGGGTTCTAAAAATAATAATCTTTTAAATGACCTATTTCTGCAAATTTTTTGCTTCTATGCTCAAAGTTGCGTGCGGCACGAGCATCAAGCGTTCTTTTCGAATAAGTTTTCCTGTTACGCGGCAAATGCCATAGGTTTTGTTTTCAATGCGGATCAACGCATTTTTCAAATCACGGATGAATTTTTCTTGACGGATCGCCAATTGTGAATTCGCTTCCTTGCTCATGGTTTCGCTTCCTTCATCAAAGGCTTTGAAAGTTGGGGAGGTGTCGTCGGTACCATTCGAACTGTTATTTTTATAAGCTGCTTGGTACATTTCCAACTGTTCCTGTGCTTTCTCGATTTTTCCAAGTATGAGCGCTTTAAATTCTTCAAGCTCCTTGTCGCTATACCTTACTTTTGGTTCTTCTGTCATCATAAATCCTTATTTTTTATTTATTGTTAATATGGTATGCACTTCGTCAAAATCAATGGCAATACCTTCCTTAATACTTTCTTTTAACTCGACCTTATTGGCTAAAGTTTCATTTTTTATATACTCTAAATTATCATTGACAGCCTCTTCAATTTCAGTATCTTTCTGCAAGGCAATTTCAATGCGATCGGTTACTTCAAAACCGGAATCTTTTCGCAAATTCTGGATACGGTTTACAAGTTCACGTGCGACTCCTTCTTTTTTCAGCGAATCGTTGATTGCAACGTCCAAAGCAACCGTTAAATCATTTCCGCTTGCGACAAGCCAGCCCTCAATATCCTGAGAAGTCACTTCCAATTCTTCGGGGCGCAAAGTAGTCATTTTTCCATTAATTTCAACCTGTATTTCGCCTTCTTTTTCAAAGGTGGAAATGTCTTCCGATTTCAACTGATTTATAGCCGAAACCACTGCTTTTATATCCTTTCCGAAGCGCGGTCCGAGTGCTTTGAAATTTGGTTTTGCGCGTTTCACCAAAATACCCGAAGTGTCGTCAATCAAATGGATTTCTTTTACGTTTACTTCCGATTTGATGAGGTCGGAAACCGCTGCGATTTCCGCTTTCATTTTTCCATCCAAAATGGGAATCATCAAACGTTGCAAAGGCTGACGAACTTTTATATTTTCCTTTTTTCGTAGAGAAAGTGCCAGCGAAGATAAAATTTGGGCTTTCCGCATTCTTTCTTCTAAATCTTTATCGATGAATTTCTTGTTTTGTTTAGGAAAATCTGATAAATGAACACTTTCTTCTTGGTTTTCGCGAACTTTCATTAAATCTTTGTACAAGCGTTCCATAAAGAATGGAGCGATAGGAGCGGACAATTTAGCCACAGTTTCCAAGCATGTATAAAGGGTTTGATAGGCCGAAATTTTATTTTCTTCATTAACGCCCCCGCCAGAATGACCTTGTCGGGCTGGTTTCCAAAAACGCCTTCTGCATAAACGAACATACCAGTTGCTCAAATTTTCTTGGACAAATTCCGAAATGGCGCGTGTTGCTTTTGTGGGTTCGAAGGTTTCGTAATATTCATCGACTTTCCCGATCAAAGTATGCAATTCCGAAAGTATCCAGCGATCGATTTCAGGTCGATTTTCTAATGGAATATCTTTTTCTTTATAGTTGAAATTATCCAAATTCGCATACAAAGCGAAAAACGAATAGGTATTATATAAAGTTCCAAAAAACTTCCGGCGGACTTCGGCAATTCCTTCTATATCGAATTTTAAATTATCCCACGGATTTGCATTTGAAATCATATACCAACGCGTCGCATCGGGACCGTAAACCGAAAGCGTCTCAAACGGATCGATGGCATTTCCCAATCGTTTGGACATTTTTTGGCCATTTTTGTCCAGAACCAAACCATTGGAAACTACATTTTTGTAGGCAATATCATCAAAAACCATGGCGGCAATGGCGTGCAAAGTATAAAACCAACCCCGAGTTTGATCTACACCTTCTGCAATGAAATCGGCTTTAAAAGCCCTCGAATTTAAAGGGGGCAATTCATACGGATAATGCCATTGTGCATAAGGCATGGAACCGGAATCGAACCACACGTCGATCAAATCGGCTTCACGTTTCATAGGTTTTCCGGAAGGGGAGACCAAGATAATTTCATCGACGACATTTTTGTGCAAATCGACAAGATTGTAGTTTTCCTCGCTCATATCACCGGGAACGAACTTTTCAAACAAATTTCTCTGCATTAATCCGGCTTCCACCGATTTTTCCATTTCCAGTTTTAATTCCTCTACGGAAGAAATCAAAATTTCTTCTTTTCCATCTTCGCTGCGCCATATAGGTAATGGAATTCCCCAAAAACGTGAGCGCGATAAATTCCAGTCGTTGGCGTTCGCCAACCAGTTTCCGAAGCGTTTTTCGCCCGTGGCTTTTGGTTTCCAATTGATTTTTTGATTCAGTTCATACATCCGATCTTTTACATCGGTGATTTTTATGAACCAGGAATCCAGCGGATAGTATAAAATAGGTTTGTCGGTACGCCAGCAGTTTGGATAGCTGTGCGTGTATTTTTCGACATTGAAAGCTTTGTTTTCCTCTTTCAGTTTAATGGCGATTTCCACATCTACCGATTTTTCAGGGGTTTTTCCATCGTCGTAATATTCATTTTTTACATATTTACCGGCAAATTCTCCCATTTCAGGACGGAATTTTCCTTGTAAATCAACGAGTGGGACCAAGTTTCCATTTTCATCTTTCACCAACATCGGCGGTACTTCTGGTTTGGCCAATTTCGCGACAAGTGCATCATCGGCCCCAAAAGTTGGCGCGGTATGCACAATTCCGGTTCCATCTTCCGTGGTTACAAAATCACCGGCAATGACACGAAACGCGTTTTCCGGATTTTGATATGGTTTTGCATACGGCAAGAGTTGTTCATATTTTATTCCCACCAAATCTTTCCCGAGAAAGCTTTCTCCAATAAAATAGGGGATTTTGTCACCTTGAACATACGATTCCAATGCGGCTTCGTTTTCAATTTGTTTGAATTTTTTTCCAAACTGTTTTTTTACCAGCGATTTTGCAAGAATAACCGAAATAGGTTCGAACGTGTATTGGTTGAAAGTTTTCACCAAAACGTAGTCGATTTTTGGGCCGACCGTCAAAGCGGTATTGCTCGGCAGCGTCCAAGGAGTGGTGGTCCAAGCGAGAAAATAAATATTTTGTTCTGAAGTAAAAGAATCGGGTAAACTTTCTGGAACTGCTCTGAATTGTGCCACAACGGTCGTGTCCGTTACATCCTGGTAGGTCCCCGGTTGGTTCAATTCGTGCGAACTCAAACCTGTTCCGGCTTTTGGCGAATAAGGTTGAATGGTGTAGCCTTTATAAATAAGCCCTTGTTTGTAAATTTGAGAAAGCAACCACCAAACGCTTTCCATATATTTCGATTTGTAGGTAATATACGGGTCGTCCATATCGACCCAATATCCGATTTTTTCGGTCAGATCGTTCCACACATCGGTGTAACGCATGACCGCATTTTTACAGGCTTCGTTATATTCTTCCACCGAAATTTTGGTTCCAATATCTTCTTTGGTGATGCCAAGTTCTTTTTCAACGCCAAGTTCCACGGGAAGTCCGTGCGTGTCCCAACCGGCTTTTCGGTTCACTTGAAATCCTTTTTGGGTTTTGTAGCGGCAAAAAATATCCTTTATGGCTCGAGCCATCACATGATGAATTCCGGGCAGACCATTTGCAGACGGAGGCCCTTCAAAAAACACAAAGGGTTCGTTTCCTTCGCGGGTTGTGATGCTTTTTTTAAAAATGTCGTTTTCTTTCCAAAAAGTCAAAATTTCTTCGGCCGTTTTTGGAAGGTCAAGTTCTTTATATTCAGGGAACTTCGTGCTCATTTTTTGTGCTTGTAATTTAAAGAACGCAAAAGTAAGCAATCTAAACGAAAAAATTGGGGCATGTCCACTTCTGTGAAGATTGCAGATCGTCAAAAAATCCTGCGAAAAAGACAAGATGAATTTTTGTAAATTTACAGCTTATGAAAGACATTGCGATCACAGTAATCGATAGGGAAGGGGCAGCTCATAAAATTCAAGCTCCGACCGATATGAACATGAATTTAATGGAGGTCATTCGTTCTTTTGAACTCGCGCCCGAAGGAACTATTGGCGTTTGTGGCGGAATGGCGATGTGCGCTTCTTGCCAATGCTACATTTTATCGGAAAATATTCCGTTGCCGGAAATGCAGTCGGATGAAGAAGCTATGTTGTCCGAAGCTTTTGATGTTCAAGACAATAGCCGTTTAAGTTGCCAAATTCACATTACCGAAAAATTGGACGGATTGAAAATTGAATTGGCACCGGAGTGAGATTTTTGTTGATTCTGCAAAAAACTTTTAAAAAAATCCCTTCGACATTGTTGCCAAAGGGATTTTCGAATCGAATATCCAATAATTTTTTAGAATGAATATTGGGTTCCGAAAGTTAGCGCATAGTCATTTTGTAACTGAACACCATTTAGATCTTGGTACAAAGGCAAATTGACTTCAACTCCAAATCGCAAACCTTTCAAGGTTTTTCCCGGAACAAGAAAATTTGCTCCCAGTCCCATATTGGCCTTAAAACCACCGGAATTTTTCGGATCGGTTGTGGTACTCATCATTGGATTAAATTGGGTTTTCATTCCTTCGGTTTCATCAACATAATTTGCTTCTCCACGAACGGAAAAACTCAAATAATCGGTGGTTTTTATGGCCAACCAGCCCGTAAGATCATATACATTTCCGAGTTTATAATCCCGATCGTTGTCATTAATGCGGATCAGCGCATTGGTTTGCCCGCCAGCGGAAAACAAATCGTTTTGCCATAAATAGGTCAATCCCAATTTTGCGCCAAATGAACCAGAACCGGGTTGCATGCTGGGAGCCATTAGCATTTCTGATCTGCCATCACAGAAATTGGCGCATGCCCATCGGGGCGGGAGGAGCTCCATTCTATTTGTGAGGTTTCACTATTTGGATGATTTTCTTGTGCAAAAGCGCAAAACGAGAGCATTCCGAAAAATGCCAAAATTATATTTTTCATTTTATTGGTTTGAATTTATTAAGAAATAGAAGAATGAAACTTTATGCGGATATACGTATTTCCATAGTTTCAACGATTTTAAAAATTCAAAGCTGTGGCGGATGAAAGGAAGAAGTTTGAAATAAATAGGAATAATTATTCCGATATTCATTTCCTATTAATATTGCAAAATCAAGTTTTTGTTGAATTTTGTTCAATTTAAAAATATACACAAACCCGATGGGGTAATTTTCCAGTTGAATGTTCGGCGTGGGATTACCTTTGTGCTGCTCTTGCTTTGCGAGTTGTTTCATCAAATAGCACTTCCCATCGCAGTGCATTTCTGGTTTGTCTTTATTGATGCACAAAAATTCCGCGATATAGTCTTGATTAAGATAGTAATAAAGCACTGGTTGAACAGGCCGAAACATGGCTAGAAAATAGAGAAGTACAAATGATATGGAAATAAACTTCTGCATAGAACCTTCTAAATTCGGCTGCTGAAACTTTTCTAAAACGCCGAAATCCCTGTTATATCGGCGCCTGTAATAAGCAAATGAATATCGTGGGTTCCCTCGTAAGTGACCACGCTTTCCAAATTCATCATGTGGCGCATAATACTATATTCTCCCGTAATTCCCATTCCACCGAGCATTTGCCGGGCATCACGAGCGATTTTCATGGCCATTTCAACATTATTTCTTTTTGCCATGGAAATTTGTGCAGAAGTTGCTTTTCCCTGATTTTTCAATTGCCCCAAACGCAAAGCCAACAATTGAGCTTTGGTGATTTCGGTAATCATTTCTGCTAATTTCTTTTGTTGCAATTGATAGGAGGCAATCGGTTTTCCAAATTGAATTCGTTCTTTCGCGTAGCGCAATGCTGTGTCATAACAGTCCATCGCTGCTCCAATCGCGCCCCAGGCAATTCCATAGCGCGCCGAATCCAAACAGCCAAGCGGTGCTCCCAATCCATTTTTACCGGGAAGTAAATTTTCTTTCGGCACTTTTACATCTTGAAAAATAAGTTCTCCCGTGGCCGATGCACGCAACGACCATTTATTGTGGGTTTCGGGCGTGGAAAATCCGTCCATTCCTCGTTCGACGATCAATCCGTGAATTCTTCCTTCTTCATTTTTTGCCCAAACAACCGCTACCTCGCAAAAAGGTGCATTGGAAATCCACATTTTTGCGCCGTTCAAAATATAATGATCGCCGGCATCTTTAAAATTGGTGACCATACCGCCCGGATTGGAACCATGATCGGGTTCGGTAAGTCCAAAAGCGCCCATCCATTCGCCAGTCGCCAATTTGGGAAGGTATTTTTTTCGTTGCTCTTCGGTGCCATATTTCCAAATGGGAAACATTACCAGTGAAGATTGTACCGAAGCTGTGGAACGAACGCCACTATCGCCGCGTTCGATTTCCTGCATGATCAGTCCATAAGAAATTTGATCTAGTCCCGAACCGCCATATTCTTCCGGAATATAGGGGCCGAAAGCTCCAATTTCCGCCAAGCCTTCAATAATAGATTTTGGGAATTCCGCTTTTTGGGCAGCCTCTTCGATTATTGGCGAGACTTCGCGTTTTACCCACTCGCGGGCGGCATCGCGCACCATTTTGTGTTCATCTGTCAATAAATCGTCGATATTCTAATAATCAGGGGCTTGGAA
>DASSWN010000201.1:0-2138 GCA_035704905.1 Flavobacteriaceae bacterium | reverse complement strand
TGCCAGTGGTGGGCTGTCGGTACGGTTCTAAATAAAATTCAAAGTTAACAATGTATAATCCAGTAATAATTCAATAAATAACAATCACAAAAAATGAGAAAACCAAAAACAGCCGTTCTGATAATGGCAACGCTTGCGGCCACATTAATGTCCTGCAAAAACAACAAAACCGACACTTCCGAAACAATGAATGGGGACAACCATCAAATGGAAATGGGCAATGAAATGAATAACGAAATGCACGAAAAAATGATGAACAACGGAAATCAAAACCAAGCCACGGCAGTCATCAATGAATATTTGGAACTGAAAGACGCTTTGGTGGCAGATAATACGGAAAAAGCCGCCAAAGTGGGTGGGGATTTGAAAAACGCCATCGAAAATTTCGATCAATCTTCCATTGCGGAAGCGCAAAAACAAGAAGTTGCGGATATTTTGGAAGATGCCAAAATGCACGCAGAACATATTTTCGAAAATGAAGGAAATATCGTGCACCAACGGGAGCATTTTCAAATTTTGAGCGTGGATATTAATGATTTGATTGCCATTACCGGCGCGGAAAGAACCCTTTATCAAGCCTATTGCCCGATGTACAACGATGGCAAGGGTGGTATTTGGCTGAGCGCTGCCAAGGAAATCCAAAACCCTTACTTCGGAAGTAAAATGTTGAAATGTGGAAAAGTGCAGAAAGTAATTCAATAAATTAGTGAAGTTTATAAAAATAGGGGCCATTATTCTATTGGTTGTACTGGTGGGGATTCAATTTATCCCCACCAAACGCAATCAAAGTGAAATCGTTCCCGCAACTGACATCACAAAAGTTTATTCCGTTCCCCAAAAGGTAGAAGCAATTCTAAAGATTTCCTGTTACGACTGCCACAGCAACAATACCAACTATCCGTGGTACAACAAGGTGCAACCTTTCTCTGGAATTTTGGAAAGGCATATCATAGAAGGAAAGGAGCATCTAAATTTCAGTGAGTTCGGCACTTATTCCAAAAGAAAACAACGAAGTATGTTCAACTCGATGGCCGGGCAAATCGAAGAAGGCGAAATGCCATTGCCATCTTATTTGTGGATGCACCGGGAAGCCCAACTTTCGGAAAACGAAAAAGAAGTATTATTGGAATGGATTGAGGAAAGTTTGGACAATTTGAAAAAATCAATAAAATAGAAACGCGGGCATCCAAGACCCCGAAACAAAGGCCGTGGCCGAAGAGATTATCGCTTCCCAAAAACGGGAAATCGCGCAGATGAAAAAAATCATTTACCGGTTGGAAAACGAATAGAAGTTGTTAACAAACAATATTCTATTCATTGACAAGGAATACGAAAATCTAATCGAACCGTTTTTTTAATATCTTGGCGAACAATTTTGGAGACAATATGAAAAAAAACAATAAGATAATCGGAGCAGGACTTTTAACGGCATTCGCTGCTTCTGTATGTTGTATAACGCCTGTTTTGGCACTTGTTGCAGGAACAAGCGGACTCGCTTCAACTTTTTCGTGGTTGGAACCAGCAAGGCCATATTTTATCAGCTTGACAGTTTTTGTACTCGGTTTTGCTTGGTATCAAATACTTAAACCGAAAGGAGAAATCGACTGCAATTGCAAAACGGACGAAAAGCCAAAATTTATTCAGGGCAAAAAGTTTTTAGGAATTGTAACAGCCTTTGCAATCCTAATGCTTGCTTTTCCTTACTACGCCCATATTTTCTACCCCAAGATAGAAAAACAAGTGATAGTAGCTGACAAATCAAATATTCGGACCGTTGAATTCTCAATCAGCGGAATGACTTGTGCGAGTTGTGAAGAACACGTAAACCACGAAGTGAACAAACTTTTAGGCATTCTTAAATCAACCGCTTCATACGAGAATGGAAACGCAATCGTAGAATTTGATAACTCAAAAACGAACATTGCTGAAATTGAGAAAGCAATCAGCGAAACAGGATATTCAGTAACAGATAAAAAGGAGAAATAAAATGGAAGTCATACTACAATCGACAATAACTTGCCCTCGCTGTGGACACCAAAAAGAAGAAACAATGCCGACAGATGCTTGTCAATATTTTTATGCGTGTGAAAACTGTAAGACCATTTTAAAGCCACAGCAAGATGACTGTTGTGTTTTTT
>DASSWN010000177.1:0-5522 GCA_035704905.1 Flavobacteriaceae bacterium | reverse complement strand
GGTGCCGATGGCCTGATTCTTTTGGAAAGCCCAAAAGATTTTCAGGACGATTTTTCAATGGTTTATTTCAATGCCGATGGAAAAGAAAGTTCGATGTGTGGAAATGGTGGCAGATGTATTGCCCGGTTCGCCAAAAAGTTGGGAATTGTGAAAAGCGAAGCCAAATTTACGGCTATTGATGGACCGCATACTGCCATTGTTGAAGAGGAAATGGTACGCCTGAAAATGGGCGATGTAACCGAAATAAAAAGTTCCCAAGAAGCATATTTTCTAAACACCGGCTCGCCACATCTTGTCATTTTTACCGAAGAAATAGATGCAATCAATGTCAAATCCAAAGGCGCAAAAATTCGGTATTCCGAAGAGTACAAAAAGGAAGGGACCAATGTGAATTTTGTTGAAATCAAAAACGGTTTTTTTGCCATGCGAACCTATGAACGTGGGGTGGAGAATGAAACCCTCGCTTGTGGCACGGGAGCTGTGGCGGTGGCGTTAGCTGCTCATTTTTCCGGAAAAACTTCATCGAAAAAAATAGTATTGGAAACGTTGGGCGGAAAACTTTCTGTTGATTTTGAAAAGACTTCCGGAGAATACAGAAATATTTGGTTGAACGGACCTGCGAAACAGGTTTTTATGGGAGAAATTGTAATTTGATGCTAACCGGAAAACACATTGATTTACGCGCTTTGGAGCCAGAAGACCTCGATTTTTTGTTCGCGGTGGAAAATGATGAACAATTCTGGGAAATAAGCGGAACGCAAACGCCTTTTTCCAAAGAAATTTTGCGAAAGTATTTGCACAATGCTCATCGCGACATTTATGAAGTGAAACAACTGCGCTTGGTGATTGCCCGAAAAAATGGAGATCCGCTCGGACTAATAGATGTTTTTGATTTCGATCCGAAAAATTTTCGGGCTGGAATCGGGATTTTGATTTCGGCTTCTGAAAATCGGGGAAAAGGCTATGGAAAGGAAGCACTTCAGCTTCTTTGCAATTACTGTTTTGACCATCTGAATCTTCATCAAGTTTATGCCAATGTTTCCGAAGAAAATGGTGAAAGCCGTCTTTTGTTCGAAAATCAGGGCTTCCAAAAAATAGGCATAAAAAAAGACTGGAATTATAGTAAAGGAAACTTCAAAAATATCATTTTATACCAACTGCTGGCACATGTACATTAAAAAGATTTTACTGGCCATTTCTATTCTAATTGCCATCGGAATGGCTATTTTCAGCTATTTTATTTATGAAACCATTTTTTCGCCAAACACGGCTTTTTCCGAATCAAGCAAAGCTGTTTATATTGAAACCGGTTCGGATTATGAAGAGGTAATTGTGCAATTACGACCATTTTTGAAAGATTTAAGAGCCTTCGATATAGTTGCCCAAAAGAAAAATTATCCTTTATCGGTCATTCCGGGAAAATTCATTCTGGAAAATGGAATGAACAACAACGAAATTGTGAATACCTTGCGCAGTAAAAATATGCCTATAACGGTGATTTTCAACAATCAAGAACGTTTGGAAAACCTCGCCGGCCGTATAGGTGAACAAATTGAAGCCGATAGTTTGGATTTGCTTCGGGCCATGAAAGATACGGTTTTTTTAAAGGAACATGGATTTTCGCTGGCTACTGCGCTTTCCATGTATATCCCAAATCAATATGAATTTTATTGGAACACGTCCGCTAAGGAATTCCGCAAACGTATGTGGCAAGAGTATAACCGGTTTTGGACGGAAAGCCGATTGCAAAAGGCCGAGAAAATAGGCCTTTCGCCAGAAGAGGTGATTACCTTGGCTGCCATAGTTCAAAAAGAAACGGCAAAAGTGGACGAACGAAAACGGGTTGCCGGCGTTTATATGAACCGAATAGAAAGTTCTTGGCCCCTACAAGCCGATCCAACCGTGATTTACGCTATTAAAAACAAACGGCAAAATTTTGATACTATTATAAAAAGGGTGTTGTACAAAGATTTGACAATTGAATCTCCCTATAACACATATTTGAAAACGGGACTTCCTCCGGGGCCAATAACCATGCCCGATATTTCTGCTATCGACGCGGTGTTGAATTATGAAAAACATGATTTTTATTATTTCGTGGCGGATGTGGATAATTTCGGCTATCATAAGTTTTCAAAAACCTTGAAGCAGCACAACCGGAACAAAAATGAATATGTGGCTTGGCTGAAGCAACACAAAATTCTTCGGTAAGGGATGAGAAGTGTTGAATGTCGAAGAATTCGTGCCAAAATAAAAATGCTTAGAAACCGTTTCAAAGGTGCATAAACTGCTATTTACGCTTCAATGATCAAAAGGGGGATTTTAATTTTTGTTTGTTTTTTCGGATACGTTGCGCAAGCCCAGATCGGCGGAAAATATACCTATCAGTTCCTCAACTTGGTTTCTTCCCCGCGCCAAGCTGCCTTGGGTGGAAAAAATATTACAACCTACGATTACGATCCAACTTCGGGTTTGTATAATCCGGCGAATATTAATTTTCGAATGACCAATCAGTTATCGGTGAATTATGTGAATTATTTGGCCGATGTGAATTTTGGTTCGGCAGCCTATGTTTTTCGATCAGGTAGAAAGGAAAACGTTTTTCACACCGGCGTAACCTACATCAATTATGGCACATTTGATGGTTATGATGAATTCGGAAATGCCACCGGTGAGTTTGGCGGGGGCGAGGCCGCGGTTTCGTTTGGATATGCGTTCAATATTCCCTGGTCCGATTTTTATGTCGGTGCCAACGCAAAACTTATTTCTTCCAAACTCGAGCAATATTCTTCTTTTGGGGGTGCATTGGATTTGGGGATCACGTATTATTACGAGGACTGGGATTTAATCATTGCAGCCGTGGCGCGAAATATTGGAACCCAATTCACCGCTTATGACGAAATTTACGAGCCCTTGCCATTGGAAGTGGATTTGGGGATTTCACAAGAATTGGAAATGGTGCCGATTCGTTGGCATGTAACCTTGGAAAATTTGCAACAATACAAATTGACTTTTCGCAATACCGCGCGAGATGAAACCGACTTGGGCGGAAATACCACAAAAGATGATCCCGGATTTATAAATAATATTTTGCGACATACTGTTTTGGGGGTCGAACTTTTCCCCGAAGGTGGTTTCAATTTAAGGATTGGATATAATTTTCGTCGAGGTGAAGAACTGCGTATTATTGATCAGCGTTCTTTTGCCGGTTTGAGCGGCGGTATTTCCATAAAATTCAACAAACTGCGTTTAAGCTATTCCTATATGCGGTTCAACAGCACTGGCGGTTCCAGCTTTTTCGGTTTGAACCTGAATATGGACTGAATTGGTTTTTAACTTCGATTTTGTACAGGGTTAGAAGCCCGAAGTGCTTCATCCACTTATTTTTTGAACCTGATTTTCGCCCTCAAATTCAAATAATTCATAACGGGAACAATTATTAAGGTTAAGAATGTGGCAAAGCTTAACCCGAAAATTACAGTCCAAGCCAAAGGCCCCCAAAATATAACGTTGTCGCCTCCGAAAAATATTTTGGGATCATAATCGGTGAACAAGCTGAAAAAATCGATGTTGAATCCCACAGCTAAAGGAATCAATCCGAGTATAGTTGTAATCGCTGTTAGCAAAACCGGGCGCAAGCGCGATCTTCCCCCAGCAACAATGGCTTCGAAATATTGCTCTTTGGTCAGCAAATCTTCTTTTTCCAATTCGAGTTCCGCTTTTTTCCGATCGATCAAAATTTGGGTGTAATCCACCAGCACAATGGCATTGTTCACCACAATTCCGGCCAGTGAAATAATTCCCATCATGGTCATGATGATAATGAAATCCATTTGGAAAACCACCATTCCCAAGAATACACCCGAAAGGCTTAAGAATACTGTGGTAAGGATAATTGTTGTTTTTGAAATTGAGTTAAACTGAGCCACCAGAATCAATAATATTCCGCCAAGGGCGATCAACAAGGCCCTGAGCAGAAATGCCATATTTTCGGCTTGCTTTTCCTGTTCCCCGGTAAAGGAAAGATTAATATCCTTCGGCAAGTCATAACCTTTGAGTTCGGTTTTGAGTTGTTCAACGATTGCATTTCCATTGTAGCCTTCCAATACATTTGAATAGACTGTAATCACACGCTTCAAATCTTTTCGTTTGATGGAACTGAACGTGGCGGTTTGTTCTTTCGAAATCACGGAAGAAATCGGCACTTGTACCAATTTCCCGGTATTTTGATCGCGGAATGTGATGGGTTGGTTGAACAACGCACTTTCATTATAGCGGTAGTCGTTCGCAAAACGCACATTTATTTCATAATCTTCGTCGCCTTCTTTATACGTGGAAACTTCTTCCCCATAAATCGAACGTCGCAGCGTGCGTCCCACAGCTGCCGTCGAAACGCCCAATCGGCCTGCTTTTCTGCGATCGACATGCACATTTATTTCAGGTTTCGATTTGTTCACATCAATTTTCAAACCTTCAATTCCGGGAATATTCAAATCTTGGATATAGCTTCGTAAATTTTCCGCTTCAATCAACATTTGGTCATAATCCTCGCCGCTCAATTCAATATTCACCGGATAACCGACAGGTGGTCCGGCAGCATCTTTTTCAACAATAATCGTTGCGCCGGGAAAACCTTTCACAGCTTGGCGAACTTCCGTCATCACTTGTGCGCTGCTTACCCCGCGCCGGTCTTGAAATTCGCGCATGGAAAGGGTTACTTTTGCTTTATGCGGCATTTCATTTTGCTGTCCGCCATCGGTTTGCGGATTTCCCGCTCCTTCGCCCACTTGCGAAATCATGGATTCCACCATGTAATTGTACCCGTCTTCATCTTCATATTTTTTGATCACTTCGGCAATACGGGCTTCCACTTTTTTGGTAAGCGCATTGGTTTTTTCAATCGCTGTGCCCTGTGGATATTCAATATATGTAATAACTTGTTTGGGTTCATTTTCCGGGAAAAACAAAACATTGGGTTGAACGATTCCTACCAAAAGAAAGGATAAAATGAGCAGCCCTACCGTTCCGAAGAAAAACAAATAGGCTTTTCTTCCGCCAAGCGCATATTTTAAAAAACGGGCATATTTCTTCTCCAACTTCCGGAGTGATTTATACTGAAAATAGCGAACAGCGCCCGCCAGAAAATATTTGTACAACCACATTAAAATGATGGCCAAGAACAACAAATTTCCAAAACCGCGTAAAATTCCTGAAGGAAGCGTAAATCCGAGAACGAGAAGAATAATCCCGGCAATTCCAAAAATGACACTTAACCTGACCAATTTCTTTTTCGGAAGTTTTTCTTCCCTTGTTTTCATATATTTTTTGGTCAACATGGCATTAATTACCAATGCGACAAAAAGTGAGGAGCCCAACACAATGGAAAGTGTGATGGGAAATACGATCATAAATTCGCCAATGGTTCCCGGCCATAGTCCCAATGGGAAGAAAGCGGCCAATGTGGTTGCCGTGGAAGCAATAATGGGCCACGCAATTTCGCCCATTCCTTGTTTTGCAGCCTT
>DASSWN010000032.1:0-3222 GCA_035704905.1 Flavobacteriaceae bacterium | reverse complement strand
AGTGCTTTACAGTGAGCCATTATCCTTCTTGACCAATCCACCAGATATTGCAAATAACAGTAAATTAGCAGCTTAAATTAAGTGCGAAACTTGAGTTAATAAGTAAACTGCCTTTGCGATTTTGTTGTTTATTAAAAGCTTGTTTGTAAGAACTGAAGAAATTTGAAAATTGTTTGCTTAAAAAATTTTCAAGCGATTGTTCATTTCGAGATTTTAAGGTTTCGACCTCCCCTTGACTTTTAATACAGACCAAAAAATGGAAATGGTTCGGCATCAGACAATAAGCATACGTATTTACGATTGGGTGTAAATGCTCTTTGTATTTCTAGAGAAAAATGATAATTATCTGGAACAACAAAAATAGAATCATTACCGTTGGCACGATTGTAAATATGATAAATTTATCGGGTTCGAGCGGGATCATTTTGTTTTTTAATAATGAACAATTTACACACCTTCTCTGAAAACTTGTTTAGTTGGCCCCGAACATGGCAATTTCAAGTTTTCCTTGATCGTTCATAGTGGCACGAAACATTCCCGGGGTATTGAATCCGGCAACCATATTTCCTTTGGCATCGATTCCAATTAACCCGCCGCCGCCCTCACTGGGAAGCTTTTCATGAATAACCGTTTTGGCAGCTTCTTTCAAAGTCTTTCCGCCGTATTCCATTAAGGCAGAAACATCGTAGGCCGCCACCCCCCGAATAAAATATTCGCCCCATCCCGTACAGGAAATTGCACATGTTTTGTTGTTGGCATAAGTTCCGGCCCCGATTAACGGCGAATCGCCAATTCGGTTCCACCGTTTGTTGGTCATTCCGCCGGTGGAAGTTCCGGCTGCCAAATTTCCGTTCTTGTCCAGCGCGACACAGCCCACGGTGCCGTATTTTGAATTATGAATGAATTCGTTGTAAAAAGCGGTTTTGTTGTTCGCTTTCTTTTTCTTTTCGGCAGCTTTGACCCGCTGTAAAGCATTATAGCTTTTTTCGGTTCGAAAGTATGATGGATCGACCAATTCGATGCCCTGCTTTTTCGCAAATTCTTCCGCTCCTTCCCCATACAGGAGCACATGTGGCGAATTTACCATAACTTCATAAGCCAATGCAATCGGGTTTTTAACTTTAGTGACACCAGCTACCGCCCCGGCTTCCAAGGTTTTACCATTCATTATCGATGCATCTAACTGATTGGTTTCGTCATTGGCAAAAACCGCTCCTTTTCCAGAATTAAAAAGCGGTGAGTTTTCCATTATTTTGATGGTTTCCCTCACAGCATCCACCGCAGTTCCGCCATTTTCCAAAATAGCATATCCGGTCCGGATCGCTTCTTCCAATTTCTTTTCATAAGCCACTTTCGTGGAATCGGACATGCCTTTTTCTTCAATGGAGCCCGCACCACCGTGAATTACAATGCCGAATTTATTTGCTTGTGCTTGCGGAACCAAAGCTTTAATTTGTGGGTTTTCTTCAACTACCGATTCAACTTTTTCGTGACATGCATAAAAAAGTGCTACTGTAAAAAAGAGGTAAATTGCTTTTTTCATTGGTTCCGTTTTTAATTAATCATTCAAAATGTTCTGAACTTTCTCCACTATTGTTTGTGGTTTTATACTGCGCATTGCGTCTTCATATTCCGGATAGAATTTATTGCCATATATGGAAGTTGGAAGGTACGGAAATTGCTTTAAATCAGGAAGAATTTGATTTTCCATTTTTTGATGAAACGGGGCAAACCCGGCATACGGATGCGTTGCGCCCCAAAGACTAATGACCGGAACTTTGAAAATTGCTGCTAAATGCCCGTTGCCGCTATCCATGGAAAGCATTGCATCCAAATTGGCGATTAGGTTCAGCTCTTCCTGAAACGTCAACTTCCCCACGGCCGAAACGACATGATCATATTTCGATTCCAAATTGGCGCAAATTTCCTCTTCTTGTTTTCCGCCTCCAAACAAGATGATTTTGTATTTCGCGGTCCGGTTCAGTTCTGAAATCACCGTTTCCATTAAATCCAAAGGATACATTTTGGAAGTATGGGCGGCAAATGGGGCAATGCCTATCCATTTCAGGGGGTCTTTTCCTGTCAATTCAAGTACATTCCCGTTCAATTGCAACTGATTTTTCTTTATTTCTATAGAAAGATCAACGGGAAAACCAAGTTTCTCAAAAACCGCTGCATAGCGTTCGTGCGTGGTTTTCAATGGGAAAATTTGCTTGGAGCCAAAACGCGTCAATGCTTTTTTTTCTTTTCTTCCTTTATCAACGGAAGCGCAAGAAATTCCAAATAAAAAAAAGAAAAATCTCAAAATTTTGGTTCGCAACACATTATGAAGATCGGCAACAAAATCGAATTTCAATTTCTTCAACTCGCAAGCCAATTTCCATAACCCGAAAAATCCGTTGTACGTGTTTTTTACATCGGCACTGAAAACCTTTACCCGCGCAATTTTTTCAAAAAGCGGTGCAAAAGAAGGTTTGGTGAGCACGGTGATTTTTAATTCCGGATAAGTTTTTACCAGCCGTTCGAGTACCGGAACGCTCATAGCAACATCGCCCATAGCCGAAAAACGAATCACCAATATATGCGCGGGTTTTTTCATTGATAGAACGCTGAAATACCTACAAGGTTCAAAAAAAACTTTGCAGGAAGGGAATTATTTCTTTCCGCGCAAAACGGGGTTCAACTCATCGTCGTTGTACATTTTCATTTGTTTGTACACCTTCATGTATTTATCGCCTTTGTTGATATCATCTAAAAGCTGATCGATGGCCATGCTCAAATCAATGCGCTGTTGCAGCAAAACTTTCAGTTTCGCTTCGCAGTTTGTTCGATGTTCCTCGGATGCTTCCTTGCGATTCGCTTCCTCGTTCATGTGGTAAATTTTCAAGGCTAAAATAGACAAACGATCGACGCCCCAAGCGGGACTTTCCGTGTTGATGGTCGCGTTTTCTTTAGGTTTAACGTTCTTGAAACTCTGCAAAAAATAACTGTCTATATATTCCACCATATCGGTGCGATCTTGATTGGAAGCATCGATTTTTCGCTTTAAGGCCAAGGCCGAAACCGGATCGATTTGTGGATCGCGAATAATGTCTTCATAATGCCATTGCACCGTATCGATCCAACATTTACGATATAACAAATGATTCAGTAAGTCGTCTTTTTCGTGGTATGGATTCTTGAATTCTTGATCCACTCGGTCCAATTCATGATATTTTTCAA
>DASSWN010000092.1:0-5360 GCA_035704905.1 Flavobacteriaceae bacterium | reverse complement strand
CTACGTCAAAACTCACTTTGGTAAGCACGGTTTTAGTGTATTCAAACATTGCTCTCGCCATAATTTGAATGTATTTAGTTGGGTTAGGTATTATTGTCCTATAGGCGGTCTTTTTAGTTGCTGTTTTTCCGATCCCTAAAGTAAACAAATTTCCCGAATAGCAATGTTAAAGTTTGAATTTTATGATATAGCGAAGAGGGAAAAGGAAAAAGCGAAGAGCGAAGGGGAAAAAATTTCTTGGGTAATCACCAGCTCTCAATACTCATTACTCAAGCCTCTATACCAATCACTCAATATTCCTTATTTTTTCTTGAAGCATTTTCAATTCGTCCCGCAATTGGGCAGCGGTAATAAAGTCCAAATCTTTGGCAGCTTTTTCCATTTCTTTACGGGTTTTTCGAACCCGGTCTTCCAGTTGCCCTTTTGAAAAGTATGCGGTTTCTTCTTCGGCAGCTTTTAAAGAAGTCGCGGGTTCATATTTATAGGGTTCGGCTTTCATTCCCGCTAAGGCATTTTCCAAAGTTTTGTTGATAGCGGTTGGCGTAATATTGTTCGTGGCATTGTATTCAATTTGCTTTTCCCTTCGATATTCGGTTTCATCGATGGTTTTTTGCATACTGTTGGTGATTTTGTCGGCATACATTATTGCTTTGCCTTCAAGATGGCGAGCGGCTCGTCCAATGGTTTGTGTCAAGGAACGATGGCTTCGCAAAAATCCCTCCTTGTCCGCATCCAAAATCGCCACCAACGAAACTTCCGGTAAATCCAAACCTTCGCGCAATAAGTTTACGCCAATCAATACATCAAAAATGCCTTTTCGCAAATCGGACATGATTTCAACGCGCTCCAAGGTATCGATATCGCTATGGATATAGCGGCAACGTATTTCAATCCGCGACAAATATTTCGCCAATTCCTCGGCCATTCTTTTGGTTAAAGTGGTCACCAAAACCCGCTGATCTTTTTCAACCCGAATTTGAATTTCCTCGATCAAATCATCAATCTGGTTCAAACTCGGTCGTACTTCAATGACGGGGTCCAACAGTCCGGTTGGCCGGATCACTTGTTCCACATAAATTCCATCCGTTTTCTGCAATTCGTAATCGGCGGGCGTCGCACTCACATAAATCACTTGGTTTTGCATCGCCTCAAATTCTTCCGCTTTCAGCGGCCGATTGTCCATTGCGGCAGGCAATCGAAATCCATATTCTACTAAATTTTCTTTCCGGGAACGGTCGCCACCATACATCGCACCGACTTGTGGAATGGTAACATGGCTTTCATCGACCACCATCATGTAATCTTTCGGAAAATAATCCAACAAACAGAAAGGGCGCGTTCCTGGAAGCCGTCCATCCAAATAGCGGGAATAATTTTCGATACCCGAACAATATCCGAGTTCCTGCATCATTTCCAGATCAAAATTTGTACGTTCTTCCAAGCGTTTTGCCTCCAGTGGTTTCCCTATTTCTTTAAAATATTCCACTTGCTTTCCCAAATCCAAGCGAATTTCATTCATCGCATTGTTCATTGTTTCGGGTGACGTGACGAACATATTTGCCGGGTAAATATTCAACCGGTCGTATTTTTCGAGAATTTCATTCGTGCGCACATCAAAGGCCTCGATTTCTTCAATTTCATCGCCAAAAAAATGAATGCGGAAAGCCTCGTCGGCATAACCCGGAAAAATATCGACGGTATCACCCTTTATGCGGAAATTGCCCCGGTTAAATTCCATTTCTGTCCGTGAATACAAACTTTGAACCAAGCGATGCAACAATTTGGTGCGTGAAATTTCTTCACCTTTTCCGAGGGAAATAACATTCTTTTGAAATTCAACAGGATTCCCAATTCCATATAAACAACTCACCGAAGCCACCACCAACACATCGCGGCGCCCTGACAACAAAGAAGAAGTGGTGCTCAATCGCAGTTTTTCAATCTCGTCGTTAATCGATAAATCTTTTTCAATATAAACCCCAGAAGCGGGAATAAATGCTTCCGGTTGGTAATAATCGTAATAGGAAACGAAATACTCCACCGCATTATTCGGAAAAAAGGTTTTAAACTCCGAATATAATTGAGCGGCAAGCGTTTTGTTGTGCGCCAACACTAAAGTCGGCCGCTGCACTTGTTGCAAAACGTTTGCAACGGTAAATGTTTTTCCCGAACCTGTAACGCCGAGCAATGTTTGATAACGCTCATCGGATTCAATTCCTTTTACCAATTGTTCGATTGCCTGCGGTTGGTCGCCGGTGGGTTTGTATGTAGATTTTAAGTTGAATTTCATGGACTTATTTTTGTGTTTCCCATAAGATGCTGAAATAAATTCAGCATGACAAAGAAAGCTGTCATCCTGAATTTATTTCAGCATCTTATCCATTTCCATAATCCTCCGCACCTTACAAATTTCGCAAAATCTTTTCATTCTACCGAACCAGTGAAAAATGTCCCACAAACTCTTTTTGATCGCTAAATTCAATGTGGAACCAGTATTCATTGGAAGGTAAAAACTTGCCGTTATAGATTCCGTTCCATGATTCAAAAGGATTTAATGTTGCCAGCAATTTACCATAGCGATCAAAAATGCGGATGGCTTTAATGTTAGTGTTATTTTTTTCTATTCCCGAAATAGCCCAATAATCATTGATTCCATCTCCGTTTGGGGTAAAGAAATTCGGATAATCCATAATACTGAATTCTTCGGCCACAATACCACAGCCGTTCAAATCTTTTACAAAAACCGTATGAATTCCGCTGGAAACAGAGAAATGATTATCAGTTTGAAAAATACCGTCGTCCAAAGCAAACACGTAATCACCGATTCCTTCAGCAATAATTTCAACGGAATTGTTTCCTATTTCGCCCAAAACAATCACCGAAATATCAGCTCTTTCAGAAATCGAAACTTGAATTGTATTTGTAACGGAACAAGAAAAAGAAAGGCCATCGACCATTTCGGTTTTGATGATTTCCACGGAATATTCCCCCGGTTCCGATATTTCAATCTGTGGAGTGGTTTCGCCGGTATTCCACAGAAATTCATATTCGTTTTCATTACCGATCAATCCCGAATCCAAAATAATCGATTCCGACCCACTTTCCTTACAAAAAAACTGCTGGCTGCTTTCCGAATCGATGACCGGTGCTTCGGTGGTAACCAATTGAACGGGAATTACCACAAAACAATCTCCCAAACCGGAAACTTTCACAAAAACCGTTTGTTCCGGAAGGCTGTTTTGAAAATTCCCAGGATTCAAAATTTCATCGGTCATATTTTCATCCAAAAAATAAGCTTCAATTTGAAAAGAACTTCCACTTTGTAAAATGTCTGATTCAACTTCTGTCAAGTCAAAGTTTGAAATACCATCATCATTCCCATCGCAACTGCTGACGAATTGATCATGGATTCCACTGAAATTGGCATATTGCACCAAAACTTCATCCACAGCTATACAGGCGTTTCCATAATCCACTTCCACGCGATAAACCCCGGCTTCGGTTACCAAATACGTGTCGGAAATTTCGCCCGAAATTTCAGTGCCATTTTTAAACCATTGGTAGCCTATTGGGTTATTGACGGTTCCCGCAACTTCCAACAAATATGTTTCACCTTCACACAGAGCCTGGCTTCCAACCAAATCATTTCCCAAATCCGCACCAATATTGAAACTGTCGCCTTCCAAAAAAACCGCCGAATCATACCGGTAATTTTGATCATCGGCGATTACAAGTTTTATATGATAGGTTTGGCCGGGAACCACATCGCTTTCGGCTGTCATCGCAATGGTTTGTCCATTAAAATTTATGGGGGCGGAACTTCCGTTGAACGAATCAAAATAAACTTCGTTTTCCGCTTCGCAACCGCCGGGAATCCTAGGGTGAACGCTGGTTACTTTTACGGGAATATTTGTTCCGGGAACCACCGCTATGTTGGTATATTGGCCACCTGTGGGTTTTATCAAAAATGCAAAAACATCGGAATATTGGCAGGTATTTGCATTGCCTTCTTGGTATTCTTCGGAAGCAAAAATGTAACGAAACCTGATTTTATCGGCATTTGGCGTGAAATCGAATTCAATTATTGTGGCGTTTACGGTATCATCGATATTCAGAATTTGTTCAAGATCAGAATCACCGTTCCAATTTGCCGCATCATCATCGCTCAACGTATTGTTGGGACCGGGAACGTGGGAAAGTTTTCCGGTGCTCATGACCAATCCGTCTTGAAAAGGGAAATTGCTCCCATTCGCAGCAAAATATCCAAAACTTTTTTGAGTTCCACCAAAATTTCCCGAAACGAAATTTGTAACGGCAACATTTTCGATGCAACCGCTATTGATCAAAACATTTTCCACCAATTCTTGGGGCGAATATAATTGCGCATCAACTGTTATGTTTTGAGCCGGCAAAATCGTACAAATAAAGAAAACAATAAGTAGGGAAAGTCGCTTCAAAATGCAAAAATTATGACGCAAAAATACGAAGAAGGCGAAGGAAAAAAACCCAAGATTTCATAAAAACATAACGGTTTATCAGTCGAAAAATCAGGCAGGATAATCCATCTGGATTAGGCAAATCTTGTTCCGTAGCATGTTTTTATGACCAATTATTTTATTTCCCACCGAGCAATTTTCCAAGTTTTAAAATGGTATTCCAATTTCTTGTCGTGACATCTTTTCCAAATTCTTTTTCCAGAAATGCCATTGCGTCCACCGATTTTGTGGTTTCAATATTCAAAACGGAAAAAACTTCACGTTCGGTTTTGTGAAGAATCCGAAAATCATTTTCCGCGGACGCATAAGGAAGTTCGAGTTCACTGGTATTTTTCTTGTTCAAAAAAGTTATGTAAAGCCGGGTGCTTTTGTCGATTTCTTCCTTTTTGAAAGGTTCCATATCGATCAATTTCTTGATTTCTTCCGCAGATCGCAACATGACATTGACACTAAATCCGAAAGTATTTTGAATTGCATCCGCTATTTTTTCGATTAAAACCGCCTCCGCCTTTTCTTTTGAGTCAAAAACCACATTGCCACTGTTCAAAATGGTTTGAATGTTTTCAAAACCCATTTTTGCCAACATCTTTTTGAGTTCCGCCATCGGAACTTTCTTGTGGCCGCCCACATTGATGCCGCGGAGAAAAAGGACTTGTTTTTTCATCGGTTTCGAATAAAGAATGCTGAATGTACAAAAAGAATATTTTATTAAGGAGACCTACGGATTAAAATTTTTGTAACTAATCAGTTTTACATTAATTTCATTTAATAGTCTGAATACAAGTTTTTTAACCACAAAGAGCGCAAAGTTTAGCACAAAGGTTACAAAGCATTAGATCGTTAATTTTCAGTTCTTTGCGTTCT
>DASSWN010000020.1:0-9712 GCA_035704905.1 Flavobacteriaceae bacterium | reverse complement strand
CCATTTCATTTCGCCGTCTTTATAAAGTACCATAGTTGGAAGTCCTTTAATTCGCAAAGCTTCAGCCAACTGATTATTCTTATCGACATCGATTTTTATCACTTTTGCCCTATCGCCCAAAGCCGCCGCGACATCGCGTAAAACGGGTTGCATTGCTTTTGAAGGTTCATCCCAGTCGGTATAAAATCCCAACAAAACAGGAACTTCCAAATCTATTAACTCACCAAATTTTGCCATTTTGCTCATAGAATAGGTTGGCTAAATGTAATTCAAGTATTAAAAACCACCAAAATTTTGGGAAAGTGTTAAGAAGTTTGTAGAGATTTTGATTTGCGTAATTCTATAATTGTAATTTCTGGCCAAATTCCTACCCTGCCGGGATAACCGAGATAACCAAAACCACGATTCACGTTCAAATACCTCCCAAATTCCTTATAAATCCCAGCCCAATGGTCATACCGATATTGAATGGGACTCCATCGAAACCAACCTGGGATTTCAATCCCAAATTGCATGCCGTGCGTATGCCCGCTCAAGGTAAGCTGATAATTTTTTTCATCGCTGCGCAGTCGATCGGTCCAATAGGATGGATCATGACTCAATAAAATTTTAAAATCAGGTTTTTCAAGACCTTCTCCCGCCAAATCAATATCACCTTTTTTGATAAACCCGCCCGTTCCCCAATTTTCCACTCCTACAACTGCAATTTTAGAGCCGTTTTTTTCTATTATGCGGTGTTCGTTCAGCAATAAGTTCCAACCCAAATTTTTATGGATAACTTTTAAATCTTCCAAATTCTGTTCTTTCTCTGTTTCCGAAGGCCATTCGGTGTAATCGCCATAATCGTGGTTTCCAAAAACCGAAAAAACACCGTCTTTCGCCCTAATCGCCCCAAAAACTTCCATCCAATCATTCATCTCGTCCGAACGATTGTTTACCAAATCGCCCGTGAACATGACGGCGTCGCAATTGGCATCATTAATCATTTCAATGGCGGCTTTCACTTCATGTTGGCTATCAAAACTTCCGCAGTGAATATCACTGATGTGCGTAATACGATAACCATCAAATTCATCGGGAAGGTCATCAAATTCCAAAACATGACTGATTTTCCTGAAATTATATTTTCCGCGGTACATTCCGTAGAGCAGGGAAAGAAAAGGAATAGATGCAACGCCCAAAGCAATCGTGCTCACAAATTTTCGACGGGAAGGGAAATAAAATTCACCGCCCGAAACAAATTTGGAATACGATCCGACAAACAAACGAACCACATCTTCACCAAACATGAATAAAATTAAAATGATCTTCGCCAATATAAAACTGACCAAGAATCCGAGTGCGTAACTTCTGGGACCGGTATAAACACTTCCGGTGTTGGGCTGCACCCACCAATACATGAAATTCCCAAAAACCAAAAGGGAAACAAAAATGAACGCATACATGGCAAAATTGCTTCTGGCCAAAGTTCGAAAAGCCTGAAAAGCGTAGATGTCAATTAAAATGTAGAGAATGACAAAAAAAATCCAGCGCATTAAAAATGAATTGATTAAAAGGTAAAATTACCATTCTTTCATGAATTTCCTCGAAAATTATCCTGTGGGAAATAAATTCATGGATTCGTTCTCCTTCAATTTCTGTACCAGTTCTGCTGAGGAATGAACGTCTTCACTGCAGAGAACGATCAAAGTTCCGATTTTGGCATTGTTTACGGCATATAAAATGGCTTCTTGCTCGGATGGAATAAGGGTGATTTTCTTATCCGGATAATTTGCCTTAATACCTTCTTCCAACATCCTGACAATTTCCTCGGAAGTTTTTCCGCGTAAATCTTTATCTAACCGAATAATGATTTCATCGAACATCTCTGCCGCAATGGCTCCAATTTTTCGAGTATCTTCGATCCGACGATCTCCGATTCCTGCAATTATGCCCACCTTCGCAATCGCATCGAGTTTGTCGGTAAATTTCTGCAATGCCCGCATTCCGGAAGGATTATGCGCATAATCCAACAAAAACCGGAAGTTTTCGAAATGAAACATATTGAGTCGCCCGGGAGTTTGAAATGAAGAAGGAAGAAATGTTTCGAGGGCTGCGCGCATATCCGAAATGCTCATTCCTTGAATGTTTCCAGAAATAATGGCCGGAAGAATATTTTCGATCATAAAATCCACTTTTCCCCCGTATGTCAATGGTATTTCAGAAGTTTTCATAATGCGCATTTTCCAAGGTCCACGACATAAAGTTACATATCTGTTTTCATAAATGGCCGAAATACCGCCTTCCTTTTGAAGTTTTTTAATCCGAGGATTGTTTTCGTTCATGGAGAACAGCGCCACTTGGCAACGCAGCTTTTTTCCCATTTTATAAACCAAATCGTCATCGGCATTCAGAATTGCATAACCATCGCGCAAAACAGTTTCTGGAACTACTTGCTTTACAGCGGCAAGTTGCTCCAACGTGTGGATTCCTTTCAAACCGAGGTGATCTTCCGACACGTTTGTTACAATTCCGATATCACATTTTGAAAAACCCAATCCCGAACGCAAAATTCCGCCCCGGGCACATTCCAACACGGCAAAATTTATGGTGGGATCGCGCAATACGAATTCAGCACTTGCCGGCCCTGTGCAATCTCCTTCCATCATCAACCGATTTTGAATATAAACACCTTCCGTTGTTGTATAACCGACCCTGCAGCCTGTCATTTTTGCCATATGTGCGATCAATCGGGTTGTAGTGGTTTTTCCGTTGGTTCCGGTTACAGCAACAATTGGGATTCTTCCCGTATTGAATTTCTCCGGAAACAATTTATCAATCACGGGGGCAGCAACATTACGGGGCAAGCCTTTGATCGGAAAAAGATGCATTCGAAACCCCGGCGCTGCATTTACCTCCAGCACAACGCCGCCTGTCTCTGAAAGTGGTTTGCTTATATTCTTCGCAATTATATCGATTCCACAAATATCCAGATCAATTATTTTTGAAATACGTTCTGCCATTTCTATATTCGACGGATGCACTACGTGCGTAACATCTTCAGAAGTTCCACCGGTACTTAAATTTGCGGTATCTTTTAAAATCACCCTTTTCCCCTTTTGTGGAACGGATGATTTGGTGTAACCTTGGCCTTCCAAAACCCGCTTGGTAACGTCATTGAGAACAATTTTCGTTAACATTTTTTCGTGGCCAAAGCCCCGATTCGGATCTTTGTTTGCCTGATCGATCAGTTTTTTTATACTCGACCTTCCATCACCAACAACATGTGCCGGGGTTCTTTTTGCAGCCGCTACAAAAACATTGTCGATAACCAATAATCGGTAATCATCTCCTTCTACGTATTTTTCAACAATCAATTTGTCTGAAACTTTTTTTGCGATTTTAAATGCTTTTTGCGCTTCTTCCTTGGAATTTATATTGACAGTAATCCCCCGGCCATGGTTTCCGCCTGTTGGTTTGATGACCAACGGAAAACCAATACTTTCGCAAGCTTCTTCCAAATCACGTTCCCGAGAAACGATTGTTCCGCAGGCGACCTCAACCTTTGCTTCCTCGAGCAAATGTTTGGTGTCTTCCTTGTTGCAAGCCAAATCTACCCCAATACTACTGGTATCACTGGTAATCGTAGCTTCTATTCGTTTTTGGTTGGCCCCGTACCCCAGTTGGCAAAGCGATTTTTTGTTCAATCGAATCCACGGGATTCCCCTGCTATCGGCTTCTTCTATAATTGCTTCCGTACTGGGCCCGAGCCGGTCTTCTTCCCGCAATTCGCGCATTTCTTGAATGTCTTCTTCCAAATTATAATCTTTCCCGGAAATTAATGCTTCGCAAATCCGAACCGCAGCTTTGGCGGCATACCGACCCACGCTCGCTTCCACATACGAAAAAACCACATTGTAAACGCCCTTTTCGCCATAACCGCGGGTTCTTCCGAAACCTGTATCCATTCCCGCCAAACTTTGAATTTCCAATGCAACATGCTCAATTACATGTCCCATCCAAGTCCCCTTTTCCACGCGCAGAAAAAAACCTCCTTTTTTATCTTCCGAACAATGATGGGAGTACAAACCCGGAAGAAGTTTTTTCAGTCGCTCATAAAATCCGTTGATTTCATTTGTTGGCCGCTCCTCCAACTCTTCCAAGTCAAGTACCATGACAATCAATTTGTGTCGATCGATAGACCAGTAGTTGGGGCCGCGCAAGGCGTTAATTTCCCGTATTTTCATCAAAGTTGATTTAAGCTTTGGATTAATTTTTGTTGGAATAAAACCAACATTTAAATATATTGCCTTTTTTGAATGGAAGGTTTACCTTTAACAACATTTTAAATTGTATGAACATACAAGGAACATTAATACCAATTGGGGGCAACGAAGACAAAGGAATCCGCGCGAACGAGAAATTCACTCTGGAATATATCGAGCAAAGTATTTTGTCGCGGGTCGTGCGCGAAAGCGGCGGCAACAAAGCCGTTTTTGTCATTATCCCCACAGCATCAAGCATTCCCAAAGAAGTGGGTGAGATTTATTTGGAAGCTTTCAAAAAATTAAAATGTTCGAATGTCACAATTTTGGATATTCGTGAACGCGACCAGTGTGAAGAAACAAACAATATTAAACTAATCAAAAACGCGGATTGCGTGCTTTTTACCGGTGGTGATCAATC
The DNA here is from genome assembly GCA_035704905.1 of Flavobacteriaceae bacterium. Lineage (GTDB taxonomy): Bacteria > Bacteroidota > Bacteroidia > Flavobacteriales > Flavobacteriaceae > DASSWG01. The sequence goes on along the minus strand of DASSWN010000020.1, from coordinate 5,047 downwards.
GAACATTGTGGAAAAAATCGGGGGAACCAGCATTCATGATATTTTGTTGGACCGTATTAAAAATGAAGACTTTGTTTTGGCGGGAACCAGTGCAGGCGCAATGTGCATGTCAGATGAAATGATCGCGGGAAGCAACCCAAAGCGTTTGTTCACAAAAGGAGCACTAAAAATGCGGAAGGGAATGGCTTTTATCGATCACATTATTTTGGACTCCCATTTTATCAAAAGGCGCCGGTTTGCGCGATTGGCAGGTGCGGTTGCAAAATTTCCGGATATTATTGGAGTGGGTTTGGACGAAGATACCGGTTTGGTGATCAAAGATGGAAATGAGTGCGAAATAATTGGTACAGGAATGGTAATTCTTTTCGACGGAAGGAATTTGGCCTATAATAATTTGGAAGAAGTGGAAATGGGAAGTTTTATTTCGCTTTCAAACCTTATCACCCATGTGCTTTCGCCCGGAGATTTCTTCAGTATAGACAAAAAAGTGATCAAGGTCGGCCAACATCACGAAGGCAAAACTTCTTCTCAATCTTTATAAATTAAAATTTCTTTCCTTCCTTTTGATGTTTTGCACGCGCGGTACATTCCTTCTGTATTGAAAGGCATGGAAATATTCCCATTGGCATCCACGGCAATTAAACCGCCGTCACCGCCCAACTGCAATACGTGTTCGTGAATGGTTTTGTTTGCGGCTTTTTCCAGTGAAAAATTTTTCATTTCCATCAAACAGGAAACATGATAAGCCGCCACCGAACGAATAAAATATTCCCCATTTCCGGTACAACTCACGGCACAGGTTTTGTTACTGGCATAGGTTCCTGCACCAATCATGGGGCTATCGCCGATCCGGCCCCATTTTTTGTTGGTCATGCCACCCGTTGAAGTTGCTGCCGCAAGGTTCCCTTCAAAATCCATCGCCACGGCTCCCACAGTGCCTCTTTTCGCTTTTTTATATTCCGCATGATCCAATTGAACATAATCCGTTCCTTTTATTTGCTGCCATTGCTGATAACGAAATTCATCGTAGAAATAGGAGACATCGGCAAATTCATAATTCAATTGTTTTGCAAACTGCATCGCCCCTTCGCCCGCCAAAAAAACGTGGTTGCTTTTTTCCATTACATCGCGGGCAAGGGAAATGGGATTTTTGATTCCGCGAATTAAGGACACAGCACCGGCTTTCAAGCTTTCCCCTTGCATTATGGAAGCATCCATTTCATGATCGCCGTTCGCGGTAAAAACACTTCCTTTTCCGGCATTGAACAAGTTGCAATCTTCTAGGGAATTTACCGCAGCTTCCACCGCATCCAGCGCATTTCCGCCATTTTCCAAAACCGTAGCGCCCTTTTCCAATGCTTCTTCCAGCGCATTTTTGTATGCGGTTTCTTTTTCCGAATTGATATTTTTTTTCAACAATGTACCGGAACCCCCGTGTATGGCAAGAGCGAATTTCTTCATATTAAAATTTTTTGGTGAGGCTTCAATTTCATTTCCTAAAAATACGAACCGATTTGGACAAACCGGAAAAATTTCCATTTTTATAACAAAAAACGGTGTGCTTTTTTGCGCAATCCCATTTTTAAGTTTCCGTTCGATGCATAAGTTTTGTAATTTTGAAATCTTTAATTTCAAATTATGCCCGCACAAAAACGCCTTTTCCTTTTAGATGCTTTTGCCTTGATTTTCAGAGGTTATTACGCTTTCATCAAAAATCCCCGCATTAATTCGAAAGGCCAAGATACTTCTGCGATCATGGGTTTCACCAATTCGCTTTTCGACGTTATTAAAAGAGAAAAACCAGATCACCTGGCGGTTTGCTTCGACAAAGATGGCAGCAAGGAACGCACCGAACTTTTTGCGGATTATAAGGCCAACCGTCAAGCGACTCCCAATGTTATCCGGGAATCAATTCCCATTATACAAGAAATTCTGACGGCGATGCACATTCCATGTATTTCCCTTTCTGGATTGGAAGCTGACGATATTATTGGAACTTTGGCGCAGCAAGCCGAAAAGGAAGGATATACGGTTTATATGGTCACGCCCGACAAAGATTTTGCACAGTTGGTGACCGAAAATATTTTTATGTACCGACCGGCGCGAATGGGAAATGGCATCGAAATATGGGGAATTCCCGAAGTAAAAAAACGTTTCGGTGTGGAACGGACGGAACAAGTAATTGATTACTTGGGAATGATGGGCGATGCTTCCGACAACATTCCCGGATTGCCAGGCGTTGGCGAGAAAACGGCAAAAAAATTCTTGCAGGAATTTGGAAGCATGGAAAACCTGTTGGCGAACAGCCACCAACTGAAAGGAAAAATGAAAGAACGCATCGAGGCCAATAAGGAACTGGGCTTGCTTTCGAAACAACTTGCCACGATTTGCACCGATTGTGATGTGCAATTCGATGCTGAAAAATATGAACTTTCGAGTCCCGATGTGGAAAAGGTGGTGGAAATTTTCAAGGATTTGGAATTTCGCCGATTGACGGAACAATTTATCAAAATGTTCCGTGAAGAAGCAAATACCGCCGGCGGACTTACAACCCCGGACAAGAAAAATGTCAATAAAAACGCCTCGAAACCAGTAGCCGGCTCAGGGCAATTTTCACTTTTTGGGCAAGATATTTCCGGTGAAAATGTTTCCGTGGAAAACATCCAGGGTTTCAATACGCTGGAAAATACCGGTCATTTTTACCAAACCATTCAATCGGGAATGTTCACCAATTTGTTCCTTCAAAATTTAATGAAGCAAACTTCGGTATGTTTCGATACGAAAACAACAGGCGCAAACCCGATTTCGGCCAGGTTGGTGGGTATTTCATTTTCTTGGGAGCGCGGCAAAGGTTTTTATCTGCCTTTTCCCGATGATGAATTTGAAGCGCAAAAACTCGCAGAAATGATTCGTCCTTTTTTCGAATCGGAAAACATTGAAAAAATTGGTCAAAACCTGAAATTCGACTTGAAGGTGCTGGCAAATTACGACATTGAAGTGAAAGGCCCGCTATTCGACACTATGTTGGCGCATTATATCATCAATCCCGATATGCGTCATAATATGGACGTTCTTTCCGAAACTTATCTGAATTATTCGCCAATGGCGATCGAAAAATTAATAGGAAAACGCGGAAAGAACCAAAATCAGTTGCGCGATGTGGAAATTGACAAACAAACCGAATATGCCGTCGAACATGCCGATATTACCTTGCAACTGAAACATTTTTTCACGAATGAATTAAAAGATGCGGACAACGAAAAGTTGTTCCAAGAAATGGAAATTCCGCTATTGCGGGTTTTGGCTTCCATGGAAACCGAAGGAATTCGGGTGGACCGCGAATTTCTAAAAAAACTTTCCCTTGCTTTGGAAACGGATATCGCACTACTGGAAAAGGAAATTTATGCCGAAGCTTTGGAAGAATTCAACATTGCTTCCCCTAAACAATTGGGCGATATTTTATTCGGAAAACTAAAAATTTCCGATAAACCAAAAAAGACGAAAACCGGACAATTTTCAACTGCCGAAGACGTATTGTCTTTTCATTCAGGCGAACATAAAATCGTGGCCGATGTGTTGACCTGGCGCGGACTCGTGAAATTAAAAAGCACTTATGTCGATGCCCTTCCGAACCAAATCAATAAAAAAACCGGGCGCATTCACACGGAATATATGCAAACCGTGGCCGCCACAGGAAGATTGAGTTCCAACAATCCGAATCTGCAAAATATCCCAATTCGCACGGAACGAGGTCGTGAGGTACGCAAAGCTTTTATTCCGCGCGACGAAAACCATGTGTTGTTGTCGGCAGATTATTCGCAAATAGAATTGCGTATCATTGCCGCTTTGAGCGAAGAAGAAAATATGATCAAAGCTTTTCGGGAAGGCGAAGATATTCATGCCTCCACAGCAGCTCGCGTTTTTAATATTACTTTGGAAGAAGTGACCCGCGAGCAACGAAGCAATGCGAAAACCGTGAATTTTGGGATTATTTACGGCGTTTCGGCTTTTGGACTCAGCAATCAAACCGATTTGAGCCGTGGCGATGCAAAGGCCTTGATAGAAACCTATTATGAAACCTATCCGCAACTACGGAATTTCATTGATTCCCAAATAAATTTTGCACGCGAAAATGGCTATGTTGAAACAGTTATGGGCCGCCGGCGCTATTTAAAAGACATCAACTCCGCCAACCACATGGTACGGAGCGGTGCCGAAAGAAATGCCGTGAACGCCCCGATACAAGGAAGCGCGGCCGATATTATTAAAGTGGCGATGATCAATATCCAAAAGAAATTCGAAGAAAAAAATTACCATTCCAAAATGTTGTTGCAGGTGCATGACGAACTGGTTTTTGACATTCACAAAAGCGAACTGGAAGAGCTGAAACCTTTAATAAAACATGAAATGGAAAATGCTTTCCAATTAAAGGTACCTTTGGAAGTGGAAATGGGAATTGGGAAAAACTGGCTGGAAGCGCATTGACAGTTGGTGGTTTGCAGTTGCAGTTGGCGGACCTTGTTTTTCTTTAGGCTAATATTCCTTTTCAACTACAAAGTTCGAAAAATACGTTTTTTAAAGAATTTGCTCCGTGTGTTCCTTGGTTTTTACTTTATCGATTACTTCATCGATCGTGCCTTCTTCGTCGATAATAAAAGTGGTGCGCAGAATGCCGTCATACGATTTTCCCATAAATTTTTTGGGTCCCCAAACGTCATAGGCATTGATAACTTCTTTTTCGGGGTCTGCCAACAACGGAAAAGGCAATTCTTGTTTATCGTGAAAATTTTTCTGGGGTTTTGCTTCATCCGCACTAACGCCCAAAATTTCATAGCCTTCATTTCGGAAACGGTTCCAATTGTCGCGTAAATTTTTTACTTCTGCAGTGCAACCCGGAGTGCTTGCTTTCGGAAAAAAGAAAAGCACCAATTTTTTCCCACGGTAATCTTCCAAACTATGTTTGTTGCCGTCTTGGTCTTTGCCTGAAAACGATGGGGCCTTGTCCCCTGCTTTTAATTTGGTCATAATCATTATTTTTGTCCAAATT
>DASSWN010000005.1:0-67057 GCA_035704905.1 Flavobacteriaceae bacterium | reverse complement strand
CTTTCAATAAAAATTAAAGGTAGTTTCCATTTTTGTAAAACCCAAATCGAATGTTACATTTGTTGTTTCAAAAAATGACGGAAAAAAGCCCGGAAAAAGTTTTCGGTCATAAAAATATATTAAAAAAAGGAAAATGAAATTCAACACAAAAACCATACATGGCGGACAAGAAAACGTAGATCCGGCCTTTGGCGCGGTAATGCCGCCAATTTACCAAACCTCTACCTATTCACAATCCACTCCCGGCGGACATAAAGGATTCGAATATTCGCGTTCCGCAAATCCGACCCGGACCGCTTTGGAAAAATCTTTGGCAAGCATTGAAAATGGAAAATTCGGATTGGCCTTTGGTTCGGGACTTGCGGCAATCGATGCGGTGTTGAAACTGTTGAACCCGGGCGATGAAGTTCTTTCAACCAGCGATTTATATGGTGGAACCTATCGGTTGTTCACCAAAATATTTGAAGGTTTTGGCGTGAAATTCCGCTTTATGGATATGGAAAATGCGGAAGATGTCGAAAAACATATTTCCAAAAATACCAAGCTTATCTGGGTGGAAACGCCGACAAATCCCATGATGAACATTATTGACATCGAAGCTGTTTCAAAAATCGCAAAACGAAACCAGCTTTTGCTCGCGGTGGACAATACATTTGCAACACCTTATTTGCAACGCCCATTGGATTTGGGCGCGGATATCGTTATGCACAGTGCCACAAAATATTTAAATGGGCATAGCGACGTTGTGATGGGCGCTCTAATCGTAAATGACGAATCAATTGCCGAAGAATTGTATTTTATCCAAAATGCAAGTGGCGCTATTTGTGGGCCGCAAGATAGTTTTTTGGTTTTGCGGGGAATAAAAACCCTGCACATACGCATGCAGCGGCATTGTGAAAACGGAAAAGCGGTCGCCGAGTTTTTGGCAAATCATTCAAATGTTGAAAAAGTTTATTGGCCCGGCTTTTCAAACCATCCAAACCATGAAATAGCCAAAAAGCAAATGAAAGATTTCGGGGGAATGCTTTCGTTCACGGTAAAAGGAAATTCTATGTCCGAGGCGGTCAAAGTTGTTGAAAGGCTGAAAGTATTCACTTTGGCCGAATCATTGGGCGGAGTGGAATCATTGGCCGGCCACCCGGCAAGCATGACCCACGCATCCATTCCAAAAGAAGAACGCGAAAAAACCGGGGTCGTTGATTCATTGATTAGGCTGAGCGTGGGAATCGAGGATGAATCGGACTTGATCGATGATTTGAAGCAGGCTTTAAACTGAAAAACCCCAAATACATTTTTCAGGATTGTGATGGACTAAAACATATAATTCTGCGTTTCCATAGTGATGAAACAAATTCTTTTATTTTTTCTTGTTTTTCCCATCATTGGTTATTCCCAAGATTTTTCCGAAAAATGGGAAGGGCTTTTTTCCTACTACCAAATTCGGGATATTAGTTATTCCACTGGAAGAATTTATGCGGCCGCGGACAATGCGGTTTTCGTTTATCAAATCGGTGGAGGGGTCACGAAAAAAATAACCTCCATCAATGGCCTGTCGGGGAACAGCATTTCCGAAATACATTATTCCGCGCCGTTTGGCCTCCTAATAATCGGTTATAAAAACGGACTTATCGAAATTGTTGCCGACGACGAAGAAGAAGTTTTGTCCGTTATCGATATTTTGGAGAAAGCAACTATTTCCCCCGATGAAAAAATAATCAACCATTTTTACGAACATGAAGGGAAGGTTTATATTTCCACCGATTACGGAATTTCGGTTTATGATTTGGAAAACAGGGAATTTGGAGAAAGCTTTTTCATTGGGAACGATGGTTCGCACCTTCGTGTTTCGCAAATTACGATTTTGGGCGATTACATTTATGCGGCCACCAATCACGGAGTTAAGCGCGCGTTGGCAAACGATCCGAATCTCGTGGATTTCACCCATTGGGAAACCGTGGCGCCCGGAAATTGGTTCGGAATCGTTTCCTTTCAGAATAAAATTTACGCTGCAAAATCAGGCAATTCATTAAACAGATTGGACGGGAACAGTTTTCAAACACTTTATGTGTACAGTCGGCCCATCCTTGACCTTCGCGCTTCCGACGAGGCATTGATCGCAACTACTTCGAACGCGGTTCATGTTTTTGACCAAACCTTGACGGAAGTAGGCACAATCGATAACCTTCCGGATACCAGCCTCAACCTAAGTTCGGCATTTTATTTTGGCAATATGTTTTTCTTGGGCGACACCGAATTGGGTTTATTGCAGATTTCCGGCTCGTTTCCCTCTCAATATGAATCCGTGAGTCCGAATGGGCCTTTGATGAACCGGGTTTTTGATATGACGGCGGCTCCCAATGAACTTTGGGTGGTTTATGGGGGCTATGATATTACTTTTAATCCGTATCCACTTTCCGAACATGGATTGAGCTATCTGAATGGCATGGAATGGCGCAATTATCCCTATGAATTATTTCAGGCAAAAGATTTGGTCGATGTTTCCATAAACCCGATGAACCCGGAACAGGTTTTCGTGAGCAGTTATTTCAGCGGTTTGTTGGAATTTCAAAATGGCGAATTCGTTAAACTTTACAATGAAACAAATAGCAATTTGGAACCCACAACCCTGAACACTGCCACCGACATCCGAATTGGTGGCACCGCTTTCGACCGCCAAGGAAACCTATACCTCACCAACGGATTGATCGAGAATCCGTTAAAAAAAATGACCCCTGGTGGGCAAATCCAAGATATCGACATTTCCAACGCATTTACTGATCCACTTTCCAATGGAGTTGGCGAAATGGTGATTGGCAGCAGCGGAAATATATTCTTTGCCACATACAAATCGGGGATAATGGCTTACAATCCCAATATAGACAAAGCGGTGAATATAGATAGCAATACACCCGGCGTGGATTTTCCGGACGATTATTTTTCCAATCCGAAAATTTCGGCTTTGGCTTTTGACAACAACAATCGGCTATGGATTGGAACGGAACACGGAATTCGCGTTATGTACGGACCATCCGGAATTTTTCAGGAAGGTGCAAATATCAACGTCGCCCCCATTATTTTCTTGGAAGATGATGTGGCACAAGAACTGCTTTTCGAACAGTATATAACAGATATTGCCGTCGATGGGGCGAACAACAAATGGATTTCCACCGCCGATGCGGGAATTTTTTATGTTTCGGAGAATGGACAAAAAACCTTTCAGCATTTTACCAAAGAAAATTCGCCATTGCCTTCCAATACGGTGAATAGTGTAGAGATTGATGCTGTTTCCGGGAAAGTTTATATTGGAACGATTAATGGCTTGGTGGCTTTTAAAAGCAGCGTGCTCAAAGGAGAAGAAACGCTGGGCGATGTTTACGTTTATCCGAATCCTGTGCGCCCGGGTTACAGTGGTGTGGTGACTATTGCCAAACTCACCGAAAATGCCAATGTGAAAATCACCGATATTACCGGAAACTTAGTGTATGAAGTGGTTTCCAAAGGAGGAAGCGTGCAATGGGACACTCGGGCTTTTGGCAAATACAAAGTGGCTTCGGGTGTTTATTTGGTTTTGGTGACGGGTGAAGACGCCTTGGAAACCACTATTAAAAAAATAATGATTATCCGCTAATGTCAACTGGTTCGGCACATTCCCAAGGATTGGTTACCACAAAATCCATTGTGGTTTCTTCCCTAAAGTATTCGGAAGCCGACCTAATCGTAAAATGTTTTACGGAAAGCCATGGTTTGAAATCTTACCTACTGCGAAATATTTTAAAATCAAAAAAAGCCCGCCCGGCCCGAATAGCCAGTTCCCAAAAGGAATCCAGTGGGCGTTCGGGCGGGGGAAAATTACGTGCTTCTATGTTCCAAGCATTGACACAACTTGAAATCGTTGCAAGCCATCGCGAAAAAAAAAACCTACACCATATCCGCGAAGCAAAAATCGTTTATCCTTATCAAAATTTACACACCGATTTCCATAAAACCTCCATTGTATTTTTTCTTTCCGAAATTTTGCGAAATTCTATTCAAGAAGAAGAAACCGACAAAGCCTTGTTTCATTTTTTGGAAAGAAGTTTTATCTGGTTGGATGAAGCCGAAAACAGTTCAAATTTTCCCATTTTATTTCTACTGAAACTTACCAAATATTTGGGGTTTTACCCTGATAATTCTCATTCTGACATGGATTATTTCAATTTGCTGGAAGGAATTTTTCAAGACGAAACGGAAAAATACTGTTTGGGAAAAGAAGACTCGCTCCTTCTAAAATCCTTATTAAAAATGGATTACAATGCGGCTTCCACCTTAAAATTAAATCGAAAGCAGCGAACACATTTTTTGGAAGTATGGTTGCTCTATTATGAACTGCATCTTTCCGGATTCCGCAAACCAAAATCGTTGGAGGTGTTGCGACAACTTTTTGATTGAAGAAGGCGGTTTTGTCCGAGCCAAAATTTTCTTTTTTTAGCTTTTTTTAATGGGATTTTCGCTCTTCCGATTTTATCTTTGCACAAAATGAACGAAACCGAAATTGCACAAATCTTTTCACATTCCCCACAACTGCGGGAACTACGGGAAACCCTTGTTTTATCTGAAAATAAATTCCCAAAAATACATTTAAAAGGACTTCTGGGATCGGCGTTCTCCTTTGTGGTTTCTGAAGCTTTCCAGAAAGTAGAGAAACCTTTTATGCTGATTTTCAACGATAAAGAGGAAGCAGCCTATTATTTGAACGATTTGGAAAAATTGGTCGGCGAAAAAAAGGTGTTTTTCTATCCGGGAAGCTATCGTCGTCCCTACCAATTGGAAGAAACCGACAATGCCAACGTATTGCTGCGTTCCGAAGTGCTGAACCGAATTTCTTCGCGGAAAAAACCAGCATTGATTGTCACGTATCCAGATGCGCTTTTTGAAAAAGTGGTTACGCGGAAAGAACTCGAAAAAAACACACTGAAAATCTCGGTCGGCGATCAGCTATCGCTTGATTTTGTAAACGAAGTTTTATTCGAATACCGTTTCAACCGCGTGGATTTTGTTTCGGAACCAGGTGAATTTTCCGTGCGAGGCGGAATTATTGATGTTTTTTCTTTCAGTAACGACCTGCCTTTCAGAATTGAATTTTTTGGCGATGAAGTGGAAAGTATCCGCAGTTTTGATGTGGAAACCCAACTTTCCACTGAAAAAATCAAGAAAATTTCGGTGATGCCCAATGTTGAAAACAAACATTTGGAAGAAGTTCGTCAAAGTTTCTTGGATTATATTTCTACAGAAACCATCGTTTTTTTAAAGAATTTTGATTTGCTGCGTGGAAGTATCGACAAATTATTTTCAAAAGCTGAGGAAACTTTTAAGGCTCTTTCCAACGAAATAAAACACAGTCAGCCGGAAGAGTTGTTTTGCGGTTCAAAAGAATTGGAAAGACAATTATCTGCGTTTTCTTTGGTGGAGTTCGGTTCTTCTGCCTTTTTTTATGCGGAAAATGCCCCGATTTCTTTTCGCACCAAACCACAGCCATCTTTCAACAAACAATTCGAATTGCTTATTGACAATTTGATAACCAATCAAGAAGCAGGTTTCAAGAATTATATTTTTTGTTCCACCGAACAACAAGCCAAACGTTTTCACGATATTTTTGAAGATCAAGATCGGGAGGTTCATTACAAAACCCTTGTTTTTCCGCTTTTTCAGGGATTTATCGCCGAGGATTTAAAACTGGTTTGTTATACCGATCATCAAATTTTCGAACGGTACCACAAATTCCAACTGAAAAACGGATATTCAAAAAAACAAGCGATCACGTTAAAGGAGTTGAGCAATTTGGAAGTGGGCGATTACGTTACCCATATCGATCACGGAATCGGAAAATTTGGCGGTTTGCAAAAAATTGATGTTGAAGGCAACAAACAAGAAGCCATCAAACTTATGTATGGCGAACGCGATATTTTGTATTTAAGCATTCATTCGCTGCATAAAATTTCCAAATACAACGGAAAAGATGGAAAACCACCAAAAATTTACAAACTCGGCAGCGGTGCATGGAAGAAACTGAAACAAAAAACCAAAGCGCGCGTAAAGCATATTGCGTTCAATTTAATCGAATTATACGCCAAACGTCGCGCGCAAGAAGGATTTCAATATGGGCCGGATAGTTATTTGCAGAATGAACTGGAAGCTTCATTTTTATATGAAGATACGCCCGATCAAAGTACGGCCACGGATGCCGTGAAAAGCGATATGGAAAGCCCGCGCCCAATGGATAGGTTGGTTTGTGGAGATGTCGGTTTCGGAAAAACAGAGGTGGCGATTCGCGCGGCTTTTAAAGCGGTAGATAATGGTAAACAGGTTGCCGTGCTGGTTCCCACGACCATTTTGGCTTTTCAGCACCACAAAACTTTTTCCGAACGCTTAAAGGATTTTCCCGTAACAGTCGATTATTTGAACCGGTTTCGCACTGCCAAAGAACGTAGAAAAACCTTGGAAGAACTCGCCAACGGAAAAGTGGATATTGTCATTGGAACACACCAACTGGTGAACAAATCCATCAAATTCAAGGATTTGGGATTGCTGATCGTTGACGAAGAACAAAAATTTGGTGTAGCGGTAAAAGATAAATTAAAAACAATCAAAGAAAATGTTGACACCCTGACATTGACTGCTACTCCCATTCCGCGAACCTTGCAATTCAGTTTGATGGCCGCACGCGATCTTTCAACAATTACCACGCCGCCGCCAAACCGCTATCCGATAGAAACACATGTCATTCGGCTTTCCGAAGAAATTATTCGCGATGCGATTTCTTACGAAATTCAACGTGGCGGACAGGTTTTTTTCATTCACAACCGCATCGAAAACATCAAGGAAGTCGCCGGAATGATTCAGCGACTGGTTCCGGATGCAAAAATTGGGATCGGTCACGGACAGATGGAAGGCAAAAAATTGGAAAATTTGATGCTCGCCTTCATGAACGGTGAATTTGATGTTTTGGTTTCCACTACAATTGTGGAAAGCGGCTTGGACGTAACCAATGCCAACACGATTTTCATCAATAACGCCAATAATTTTGGTTTGTCGGATTTGCACCAAATGCGAGGGCGCGTGGGCAGAAGCAACAAAAAAGCCTTTTGTTATTTTATCACTCCGCCCTATTCCGCGATGACCGATGATGCCCGAAAACGTATTACCGCCTTGGAACAATTTTCGGAACTCGGCAGCGGAATCAATATTGCGATGAAAGATTTGGAAATACGGGGAGCAGGCGATCTGCTGGGCGGGGAACAAAGCGGCTTCATCAATGAAATTGGTTTCGACACCTATCAAAAAATCCTGAATGAAGCTATTGAAGAATTAAAGGAAAACGAATTCGCAGAAATTTATGAAGACCAAAAAACCCAATCATCGGGGTCTTATGTGAAAGACGTACAAATCGACACAGATTTCGAGTTGTTGTTTCCTGATGATTACATCAACAATATTACTGAACGGCTGAACCTTTATACGAAATTGAACGACTTGAAAACCGAAGAAGAACTGCGGCAATTCGAGGCGGAACTGGTCGATCGGTTCGGTGAGCTGCCGCTTCAAGCGATGGATTTGCCCAACAGTGTTCGTTTAAAATGGATCGCACAGCAAATTGGCCTGGAAAAAATTGTGCTGAAGAAAGGGAAAATGATCGGCTATTTTATTGGCGATCAACAATCCAAATTTTACCAGAGTGAAACCTTTACCAAAATTCTTCAGTTTGTGCAATCGCATTCAAAAACCTGTACGATGAAAGAAAAGAAAACCCGCAACGGATTGCGTTTATTGTTGGTTTTTCAAGATATGAACACCGTGAAAAAAGCTATTCACACGTTGGAGCCCTTAAATTTTCAACAAAAATAATCCTCACAAAAAAGTTTCCCCTTCTGTTAGGTTTTGAATAATTCACGACCAATACAACATAGATTGTTAAAAAAATTATGATTCCCTGCTAGAAAAATATAAAGGAAAAATAATTTTTTCAAATAACAAACGTTCACTTAATAAACAGCTATTCAACCTCTTTGACCTTATAGCCCTAGAATGTTAAATCTTTAAATAACGGCCTTTTATTTATTTCAATACTTTATTTTTACATAATTTTATTATAAATAGGTTGCCGTTTCTAAAAAGCGCAAACGGTCGTTTTAAGCAATTATCAACGATGTCCCCCAAGAAGTTGATTTATTTCTTTTTGTTGTTGGCCGCAAATGCCGGTTTTTCGCAAAGCGTTTCCATTGAGGATGATTTGTTTTCTTCTTCTGAACTGGTGAACATTTTGTTGGAAAGTTCCTGTTTGGAAGTTTCCAATATAAACATTTCTTCGAATCAATCTGTTGCTTATTTTAATAATCAGGGCGGTGATTTTCCTATTTCCGAAGGAATTATCATTCGGAGTGGCGAAGCTGAATTTTCCGAAGGCACGTACACCGATTCCAACTTAAGCAGCCAATTGAACAATAATGGCGATGCATTTTTGGAACAGTTGAACCTTGATTCAGGCCAATCGCCCATCATCACCGATGTTGCTTATATGGATTTTGAATTCATTCCGCTTTCGAGCAGTTTTAGTTTCGATTTTCTTTTTGCTTCCAATGAATACGGAGCGTGGCAATGCGTTTCCAGCGATATATTTGCATTTCTGCTCACCGATTTAATTACCGGAAACACGATAAATTTGGCCGTCATACCTGCGACAGGCGAACCGGTTTCTGTTCGGAACATTAAAGACAATCTTTATAATCCTTCTTGCCAATCTGATAGTCCCGAGCTTTTTTCCACTTACAATGTCGACAACCCCTCCGAATCCACCATCAATATGCGTGGCCATACAGTGGTTTTGAACGCTTCTTCCGAAGTAATTGTGGGAAACCCTTATAAAATTCGATTGGTGATAGGCGATTCGCAAGATGCACTTTACGACTCGGCTATCTTTTTGGCTGCCGGAAGTTTTTCCACTAGTTTGAATTTGGGCGAAGATCAAATGATTTGTGATGGCGATGTACAGGTGCTGGAAACCAATTTGAATCCATTGCTTTATCTGCATACTTGGACCAAGAATGGCGAAATCCTTGTTGGCGAAACGGGAAATTCCCTTAGCGTTAACGAACCAGGACATTATGGTGTTTCGGTTCTCCGGGCAAATACCGCATGTTCCTTTGGCGATGAAATACTTTTTTCGGATTTGATGGTGCAAACCCCGCCCGATCTCGTAACCTGCGATACGGAAGAAGAAAATGAATTTTTTGACTTGACGAATCTCGATGCAACCGATTTGGGCTTGGATGATTCAATTTATGATTTAATTTATTACGCTTCTTTGGCGGATATAGACGCTGAAAACCCTATTCCCAATGGCGATTTGACCCAATATGAAAGTCCTGGCGGGGAAAGTATTTTCATTAAACTACACAACCAACAAACCGGAAACACCTGCAACAGTTTTTATACGGTTGATTTGGTCGTAAGTATTATGCCTGAGGCGACCACGCCTGACGATATGGAAATTTGCGAATCCATGGCTGCTTCGGTGAATTTGGAAGAAACCATTCCCCAAATATTGAACGGTTTGAATCAGGATAATTTCAATTTCTATTTTTTTCTTTCGGAAAATGATGCAGAACTCGGTATCAGTGCCATTCCTATTTCTTTTATGTTGCCCGACAATTTTGACCCGGTCACGATTTGGGTACGCATGCAAGACTCCCTAAACCCAAATTGCTATGATATCGTTAGTTTTGAAGTCATTGTTCGGCCCGAACCAATAGTTGACAGCATTCCGAACGTTGTGGAATGTTCGTCTTTCGAATTGCCGCCAATTGAAAACGGAAATTATTATACCGGTTCGAACGGTACGGGAATTCCACTATTTGCCGGGGATATTATCGAAGAATCCGGCACGTATTATATTTTCAACGGCCCCAATGAATTTGGTTGCATCAACCAATCCAATTTTAATGTTTTTTTGGCTTCAGATTACGAAATTGGCGGGCCTTTTTGTGGCGAATTTCTTATCCCACTCCCACCACTCGGATCGTTTTATACCAGTTCCGGCGGACCATTGGGCGGTGGCGTTTTACTTCCACCCGGAACTGTCTTGAACAGCAGCCAAACCATTTATTATTATGCCGAATTAGATGGTGAAATTTGCCGTGATGAAGCTTTCGATGTTGTAATTTCCAATCTGCCGGCAGTAGATGATTTGGGCGATGTAATCACGTGTGGCCAATATATTCTTCCGGCTCTAACCACTGGCAATTATTTTAGCCAAGAAAATGGAAATGGGCTGCAATTGAACGCCAACGATGTGATTACCTCTTCGCAGGATATTTATATTTTTGAAGATGATTCTGTTTGCTCCAACCAATCGGTTTTTCACGTCAGTATCATTCCCGAATTTTCGGACATTGACGCCTGCGGAACCTACACATTGCCAGCTTTGGAAGTGGGGGGTTATTTTACGGAAGCTTTGGGCCAGGGACAACAAATCCCGGAGGGAACGATCATCGACTCCAGCCAAACAATTTATTTCTATGTCGAAACGACCACACAACCAAATTGCGCGGAAAATCTTTCTTTTCATATTGATATAACCCATATTGAGGTTGATCAGTTGGAAGATGTGCTGTTATGTGAAGGCGATTTCTATGAATTGCCACCATTGGTGAACGGATCTTATTTTACGGGGTCGGAAGCAACTGGAAATCAATTGTTCCCCGGCGATTTTATTGAAAATTCACAAACCGTTTATATTTACAATACATTCGAAAACTGTTTCGATCAAACCAGTTTTTTTGTTGAAATAAGGCCATTGCCCGAGGTAGATCATTTCACCGATATTCACACTTGCTCCGACTATATGCTGCCAATTCTCGAAAACGGCTCTTATTATTCGGAACCGGGTGGAAATGGGACGCCGCTTTCCGCAGGAACAGTTATTACCGAAAATCAAACGCTTTACATTTATAGCGCTTACCCCGATTTTCCTGCATGTTTCAACCAAGATGAATTCACTATCTATTTTGATGGAATCGATGTTGGAACTTTTGAAGACGTTACAATTTGTGACGAATATATTGTGCCCCAATTATTTTTCGGGAATTATTATACGCAATCTGACGGACAAGGCGAAATGCTCGAGGCGGGCGATGTCATAACTTCCGATACCGAAATTTTCGTTTATGCCGAAAATGGGGAACGATTTATTTGCACGAGCGAAGACAGTTTCTTCGTGAATATTTCCGAAACCCCGAACCTTCCGTTCTTTCCCGATGTGGAAAGCTGCGGAAGCTATACACTACCGGAATTATCACAAGAATTTTACAATGTGGCCTATTACTGGGAACCGAATGGTCAAAACGAAATCGAAAATCACATCATTACCCAACCCGGAACCTATTCCATTTATGTCTATGCAAGCGCGTTTGACAATATAAACTGCGATTCACAAACGAAGTTTACGCTGCGAATCTATTCGCTTTTAAATTTGGAAGTTGAAGGCGGTTATCTCTGCAGAAACTTGCAAACCGGTGAAGTCGAAACCCCGGCTTATTTGAATTCCGGATTGGATCCTTCGGAATTTACCGTAAACTGGTATTTTCAGGATTCTCTCGTATTTTCGGGGCCGGAATTCGAAGCTTTTGAACCGGGCATTTATACGGTTGAAACTATTAAATTGAATCCTGAAACTGGCGCAGATTGCAATTATGCACCCACCACGGTGGAAGTCTTAGAATCGGCTACGGCTATTGCTTCTGCCGAAGTTTCACAGCCTTTTTTGGAAATTGCCGTAATTACGGTCAAAATTGAAGATGGAATCGGGATTTATGAATATCAATTGGACAACGGCAATTTTCATCATGACAATGAATTTTATGATGTGGAATCAGGTTTTCATACCATAACAATTCGCGGGCTTTTCGGAAATTGTGGCGAAACCATTTTGGAGGTTGAAGTCATCAAGCATCCGAAATTTTTCACGCCCAACGGCGATGGCCACAACGAAACTTGGAACATTCGGGATTTACAAAAACATCCGGAAGCAAAAATTCATATTTTCGACCGTTATGGGAAATTACTAAGCGTTTTGACCCCCCAACAGGAAGGCTGGAATGGACTTTACAACGGAAGGCCTATGCCATCTGACGATTATTGGTTTAAAGTGGAATTTATACAAGATGGAAAAACCCACATCTTTAAATCACATTTTACTTTGACACGTTATTGATATGCAAGTTTATGAACGGAAGACTCCGTTTCCCTGGTGATTTTTTACCAGTCGAATTTATAGGTTACACCACCCATCACTTGGGTTCCCAGCACCGGGAAATTGTTCCATCGTTCATAATTTTCACCGAGCAAATTATTGCCTTTCACAAAAGCTGATAATTGATCGTTGAATTGATAACCGACATGCAGATTCATATCGAAATAACTATCTAAAGTCAAAATCGATGGCGCAACAATACCATCTCGCATAACTTCCAACTCTTTTCTTTCACCCACAAAAAAGAAATTAGCCCCTGCAGACCATTTTTCGGTAATTTGATAGTTCCCGTTCAATGAAGCTTTGAATTCCGGCAAATTCCATGCTTCGGGTAGTGTTTCGGTTTCATAATTAAAATAAGAAGCATTCAACCGCAACTGAAGTTTATCGTTCATGGTCGCATTCAATTCACCGTGCATTCCCAAAATATTCATATCGTCGTAAACAACCCCGAAAGAATTTCCGTGCTGATAATTTTCAGTTGCACTAAAAACAAACTGATTGCTCATGAAAAATGCTTTGTTTTCATCTTTTCCGTAGGAAGCTTTAAAATTATAACCCACTGTTTCGGTAAACTTTCCTTTTGCGCCCAAATATGCACTGTAAATATGGCTGGTGGGGGCAATAAACAAAGTAGGGGAAACAAACGGGTTTTCCTGTGCGAAATGGTAATAGGTGTTTTGTTCCAATCCGCCATCGACACCGGCATACGGGACAAAGTAACCATCTGCGATTCGGTAACTGGCTTCCATTTTGGGATAAATGAAAAATTCATTTTCTTCATTCTCCATATCCATTGCATAAACCACTTCCGCACCCAAATCAACACTAAAATTATCTCCGTTCACCAATAAAGACGGATGAGCGCCGAGGTTGAGATTTCCATATTTTATTCCTGCTTCCGAGCCAAAACTTTGTTCAAAACTGCCCCCAACATAATCGGCGAACAAATTCAATGAAATAGTTTGATCACCCACGGGAACTCCCAATTTTGGTGCGATTCGAAGATGGTTTTCCATGCTGCCATAAGCATCGCCAAAATAGCGGTAAGTCAATTCGGCCGCATCGAAAAGTCCTTCATAATATTCAATATTTCCACCGAGGGAAATCCCATAATAATTTTGCTGCGGATCGATCAAATTTGCGTCTGCAGAAGTCAAAACACCTTCTGCGCCGTACCAATTCACCAGTTGATGTTGCGCATCCAGTTTCAATCCCCAAGAATAATAGCGGTCATTGGACGAAAAATTCACACCTAATTTCGTGTCGTAATATTTATCATCCAACAATATCCCATCGATTCCGCCTTGAGTTGAATTATGGATGAGAAAAAGCGAGAGGTTTTGATAATCGTTGAATTGAAAATTGCTATATAACTCCCCAAGAATTCGGGTATAATTCCCAAACCCGAGCACAGCATAATTATCGTACAAATATTCTCCAGGGCTGGTTTTTACCGAGGCTGCTTTTCCTTTTTCCGGCACAAATGTGGAAGCCACCGGCACGCTTACCACGGAATATTCCGGTTCGATTTTCGCGCTCGTCAATGAATCGCCAATCGTGGGAACTTGTTTCATCTTTGAAGCATCGCTCAAAGTCGGGGAATAGGGTTTTATGATTATCAAATGTTCGGTCGGCAAAGGATTGTCTTGTGCATAAAGTAAACCCGAGCTTAGAACAAACAATGCTGCAATTCCATTTTTAAGTGAAAAACTCATATAAAAAGCTTTTGATTTTTTTATCCGGTTTCGGAATGGGTTAATTAATTTTTGTTGGTTTCCACCGACGAATTCGTTTGTGATTCAATTTCTTTGATGCGCGCCAGTTCGGCTTGCGCTTTTTGCACCACTTCAGGATAATCCCTGAAATTTTTAATGATCGTTTCCAAAATATAAGTCGCTTGGTATGCATCGCCGAGATCATAAAAATTCAGCGCCATTAAAACCAGTCCCTTCGCCCCGTATAATTTATAACCCGAAAAATCTTTTGCCAACTGCTGCACCGCCGCGTTTGAGGCTTCGTATTTCTTTTCTTTCCTTTTAAAATAGGCATCATAATACAAGGCTTCCGCCCCTAAAGCGCCATTTGCGGTTTTTAGAACCTCGGCGTAGGCCTTTTTCGCACGGGTTTCATTACCGGTTTTAATGGCCGAACGAGCGATATACAATTGCGCATCATTTTTCACCCCGATTTCAATTTTGGGGTTCGCAAGCACTTTTTCGGCATAGGAAACGGTTTGTTGGTAATCTCCTTGATTGTAATAGGACTTCATCAAATTTGATTGGGCAAAGATGATATTCTGCGGAAATTCAGCAATTGTCTCCAATTGTTGCAGAACGGGAATTGCTTCGGAATAATTGCGATTTTCCAGGTAAATTTGCGAAAGACGCGCCAAAGCCCTTTCCGAAAAGGCGTTTCGCGGCTGGGAAGCCACATACTTAAAATGCGGGAGGCTTTCCTCATGTTTTTCAGTTTGAAACAATAGCTGTCCCAAATAGAAATGGCTTTCGGTGGCATGCAGGCCATTTGGAAATTCTTTTAGATATTTTTGAAAACCGCGTATTGCCGCTGCGTCATTGTTCTCAACAAACTGTTTTTCGGCAGCTTCAAAACTAGTATTGTCAATATCCACATCGGTGATATTCACAAAATCAAGATTGGAAACCCAAGTGGCATATTCGTCCGTTCTTCCCAAATCAATATACACAATACGTGCGGTTTGAACGGCCTGAAGCGCTTCTTCGGTATTGGGATAATCGGCAACGACTTGTTTGAACTTTTCCAAGGCTTTTTCAGGATGGTCGTTGTTGTAATAAACCAAGCCCTGCTTCAACAAAGATTTGGAAACAAATGAACTTCCGGGAACCGTTTGCACCAAATTTTGATATGCCTGCAACCCCGCATCACTATTATTTTCGGCCACGAGCGTATTTCCCAATTCATAATATGCATCGTCGCGGTAAATGGAATTCGAAAATTTGCTCAGAAAAGAATTCAATGCGTCAATTTTACTGTCGTTTTTCCCCACAAAACCATAGCTTAGGGCTTTTTGAAAATAGGCATAATCGTTTTTGAATTCATCCATTGCGATTGCTTGATTATACGCTTCCATCGCTTTCCAATAATCGCTGGTAACAAAATAGCTGTCCCCCAAACGCAAATACGCATCGTTTTTCATTGCTGTCGGAATGTCGGCTTTTGAAATATAATTCGAAAAAGCCGCAATCGATTCCGTATAATTCTTCAATTTGAACTGCGCATAACCAAGATTATACCCAATATTTTTAATTTCGTCGAGTCCTTTGGCCGCCGGCAAAGCTTTGAATGCTTTATACCCGTTTAACGCAGCCTGAAAATTGGTTAGGTTATAATTGCTTTCCGCTTTCCAAAAAGTTGCCAAAGCAGTATAATCCGGATCGACTTTGGCAGTCAGGGATTTGTCGAAATTTTCGAGGGCTTTTTGATAATTTTCTTGGTTGTAGAATTCAATTCCGTATAAAAAAGCTACTTTTTGAAAGGCTTTTCGGTCTTCCGGGAGGTAACTTTCTTCCAATAAATCCATCGCGGCTTCATAATTTTTAGAAGAAATATAAGAATCGATCAGCAAGGAATGAATTTCTTCCTTGGCCGGCGAATAAGGGAATTCCTTCAAAAAATCGGAAAGGACTTTTGGCACACTTTCATAACTGTTCCCAATTTCATAACTCAGTTTTGCATAGTTCAAGGCCGCCCCCTCCTTGATGCGCGCGTCAAAATCCATTTCGGAAGCATTTTTGAAAGCATTCAAAGCTTGCTGTTTTTGACCCATTTCCAAATAACTTTGCGCCAAGTGATAATAGGCATTTTGCGCAACCGAGTTTTGACCGCTTATAATTTTGTTGAATTCTGAAACAGCATTTTCATAATCGCCCAATTTGAAATAGGAATAACCCAACTGATAATAATCCGTGTTGCTCCATTT
Organism: Flavobacteriaceae bacterium; assembly: GCA_035704905.1. Taxonomy (GTDB): domain Bacteria; phylum Bacteroidota; class Bacteroidia; order Flavobacteriales; family Flavobacteriaceae; genus DASSWG01. The sequence continues at coordinate 50,813 of DASSWN010000005.1, read as the reverse complement.
TCCTCGTTCGCCTTTATATTCCTTCAAATATGGAATTGCTTCGGCGTAATTTTCGAGATTGAAATAACTTTCGCCAATTATTTTGTTGAGTTGTGAACGTTCGCGAATATTGGATTTCGGGAGTTGTTCTTTGGCCAAGGCAACTGCTTTTTCAAAATTTCCTTGCTTGAAATTCATGTCGCTTTGAAAATAGGATAGGTTTTTCCCTTCTTCCCCTTTGGCTTCCACTTCCTCGAAAATTTCGGTCGCTTCTTCATAATCATCTTTTGAATAAGCCATAAATCCGAGGTAATATTTCGCTTCGGAACCATATTTTTCAGAATCTTTCACTTTGTTGAAATACGTGGCCGCTTTCGGAAAATCATTGTTTTTGAAAAATACATAGCCGTAATTGAAATAGTATTCTTCGCGCTCGGCGGGCGGAAGCATGAATTCATCGACTTTGGCGAACCATGTTTGTGCATCGCGATAATTTCCCTGTTGAAAATAAAAATTGGCGGCATCGGAATACGCGGAATTCCGTTTGGTGCTCGTGGGATATTTTTTGACAAAATCCTCCATTAATTCACCCGCGCCCGGCTGTCCCAAACGAACGGCACAAATTGCTTGATAATAGGCCGCATTGGCTTCCACTTCAGATTTTTCCGTATTGTTTTTCACTTCTTTGAAAAGCAGTTGCGCGGCACGGTATTCCTGATGGTTGTATAAATCCACAGCCCGATCGAAATCCTTCAAATCATAGGTTTGCATTTCGGTTTGTTGTGCGAAAATGACGGTGGAAAAAAGCAAAAATAAAGTTTGGAGAAGGGAGGGGCGCGGCATCGAACTATTTTTGAATTTGTTGGGACCAAAGATAAATGAATCTCATTTTAATAACGTGGGAATGCTGTGATAATTATGTTAATATTGAAACATCCGAAAAGAAAATTTTGAACAGCAAAACACTGTCAAAATTGCGTGCTGCACTTCAGAATAAATTTTGAAAGATTATGGAACCGAAACTAAGCAGCATTCTTTATATTTACATTTTTTAAGCTCAAAACATTCCTATGCTCTTCAATGCTATTGTTTGGGACCCTTCGATGGGAATCGATCTCGGATTTTTCACCGTTCGCTATTATAGCCTCATGTTTTTGATTGCTTTTACATTGGGCTATTTCATTATGAAAAAGGTGTACAAATATGAAGGAATCCCAGAGGAAAAACTCGATCCGTTGTTCATGTATACGGTAATCGCCACGCTCGTGGGCGCGCGATTGGGCCACGTGATTTTCTACCAACCCGAACTTTTCACCGAAGATCCCCTTTCCATTATTTTGCCCATGCAATTTGTACCGGAATTCAAATTCACCGGGTTTCGAGGTTTGGCAAGTCACGGCGCGGCAATCGGTATTGTAGTGGCTATGTACCTTTATAGTAAAAGGGTTTTGAAAAAAAATATTTTGTGGATTTTGGACCGTATTACCATGCCGGTAGCTATTGGTGGAATGTTTGTCCGGATTGGCAATTTCTTCAACTCAGAAATCGTGGGGAAACCGACACAGAGCGATTTTGGGGTTATTTTTGTTCAATTGGGCGAAAATTTTCCGCGGCATCCGGCACAATTATACGAAGCTTTCGGGTATTTGTTGACTTTCATTATCATCTGGATTCTTTATTGGAAAACCGACAAACGGCAGCTTCTCGGCTATATTTTCGGTTTATTCCTTATTCTTTTGTGGACCGTGCGGTTTCTAATTGAATTCATTAAAAAAGCCCAAGTCGAAGATCGCAGCGATTGGGCGATTAATACCGGGCAATGGTTGAGCATTCCGTTTATTATAATCGGAATTTATTTGCTCGTACGTGCAAAGAAAGTTGAGTAAGCATTTTCAAGTTTCTGGCATAATGCATGCAAGCTCAAACTTTTTAAAACAATTTCTATTCAAAATGAAAAAGCACTATTTCCTAATTTTTTTGATCAGCTTCGGAATATTTTCCGGATGCAAAGACGATCCGGAATCAGCGATTCAAACAGCGGAACCCACATTCACGAAGGAAGGGGAATTAACTTTTAAAAATACCGAAGGGGAAATCATTTCGGTTTTTGAGGTTGAAATCGCGAAATCGTCCTACGAGCAACAAACGGGTCTGATGTACCGAAAATCGATGGAACCCAACCAAGGAATGCTCTTCGTTTATCCGGATGAACGCCCACGTTATGGCTTTTATATGAAAAACACCTACATTCCATTAGATTTGATCTATATTGATGACGAAGGAAAAATTGTCGATTTTAACGAAAACACCGAACCTTTCAATGAAACACCGTTGCCTTCCGAGGTTCCGGCAAAATATGTGTTGGAAGTGAACGCCGGTATCGTGGATAGCCTCGGTTTGGAACTGGGATATTTAATGGAATTGCAGTTGGAATAATTCAACTATCGACAATAATTTAGAAAACGAATCCTCAAAAAAAAAAACGCTCCACAAAGGGAGCGTTTTTCAAATTTCTGTTTGTTTTTTTTATAATTCTTGAAACTCCTGATCCATACCAACTTGGGCATCACGTGAATTCACCGCGGTTCCATCGGCACCAACCACAAAGGCCGCAATGCTGATATTTGCTGCATTTTCAACAGAACTTGGCACAGCTACGTTAAAAGTCTTATTATAAACGTTTCCGCTTGCGGTTTGTGCATCGGGAATACTGTTGCCGTGCAAATCCGTCAAACTCGCACGAAGCACGTGGTTGTGCTCAAAATCTACAATCGGATCGTTTCCACCATAGTAAGTGGTATAATTGACCTGGTTGTGAATCAATCCGTTTTCAAGAACGTACACCACCAATTTCAAATTTTCACCACTGTGGTCAAGACCAAACTTCACATCGACCGAAACATTCAAATTTCCACTTGTAACTTCCGAATCAATTGCCAATCCCACCGTCGCATCATCGCCAGTCAAATTTAGAGCTAGGTCAAGATCGGGAGCATTTACGAAAGGCCAAACAACATTTCGGTTCAAACGCGCTTGGGGAAGCCCTTGTGTCACGCCTGGAGGATCGAGAATGTCTTCCGGAAAATCATACGGATCAGGTTGACTTCCGTCTGCTTGGTGAACGGCCACAACAACCACATTATCCGATTGTGCTTGTACCATATCAATGGCGTTCGCCACTTTCGGACAGTTTCCGCACCAAGTTCCGGTGAAATCTTCAATCAGCACACGTTTTGGAAAAAGTTGGCCGTCTGCGACAACGGTTAACTCAAAAACCGCACTGGTCAAATCGGCATATTGGGCCGTAATTTCATACATTCCCTCTGCGGTTGGTGTAAATGTATTGTCGGTCAAAGCCGTTCCATCCACGAATATTTCAGAACTGGAGGTTACGTCATCGCCGGTATTCGTGGTAACGGTAAAAGTCGCGGTTCCTCCAAGAATGAGCGTTGAACTGCTTGAAACACTAATGGAAGTTATTTCTTCCCCATCTCCGGAATCATCGCTGCTACACGCCATGAATGCGAAAGTGCAAAAAATCATTAAAAAAGATACTAATTTGGGTGTTTTCATAATTGCTTTTGTTTTGTTTTTTGAATGTGGCAATATACCAAGTATTTTAAAAACCCATAAATTTATTAACTTTTTATTTTTCGGCTGAAAACTTCCTTGTCTCTATTGGAAAATTCAGCAAAACATTAAATTTGATATGTTTACTTAAAAAAGTTGTTGGTTTGGAAAAATATTGTTTCTTTTGTTTCCTTATAAAAAAATCATGAAAAAATTAAGCATTCTTTTCTTGTTCATCGGTTTTGCGGTGACGGCCCAAAATAAAGTACCAAGCACTTATTTGGAAACCTTGGATGGCGATCGGACCAATATACAAAGCTTGACAAACACCGATCATGTAACGGTTTTGAGTTTTTGGGCCACGTGGTGCATGCCCTGTCTGAAAGAACTGGACACCATTAGTGAAGTTTATAGCACTTGGCAAGAAGAAACCGGTGTGGAAGTCATCGCCATCTCCACCGATGACCCGCGTACCCAAAAAAGGGTGAAGCCTTTGGTAAACGGAAAAAGTTGGGATTATACTGTGCTTTTGGACACCAATCAAGATTTGAAACGCAGTTTTAATATTACCTCAATTCCACACACGATTGTGGTTAAGAACAATAAAGTTATTTATCGACATTCCGGTTATGTGCCGGGTGCCGAAAATGAACTTTACGAAATCATCAAAGAGAATTCCAACTAATTTTCGCACTTTCAATCCGATTTAATTGAAAAAGGATTGGAGCCCCAACTTCCTATGAAAAATTATATCCTTTTAGCTTTCTTGTTTTCCGGTACTTTTTTGTTTGCACAAGATTATGGAAACCTTTCCGGTGGTTTCGAATCGGATTTCAAATGGTACAACAACGATTCGAAAACGGGCGAATTCATCGACACCAATTTCCCCGGAACCGATGAACATGTGCGTTCGAACAATTATCTGAAACTCGATTATACCTATAAAAAATGGTCGGCGGGAATTCAGTTGGAATCCTATTTACCAAAACCTTTGGTTGGATTTTTACCAAAATACGACGACAGTGGTTTATCAACCTTTTATTTGGAATACCAAAGCAAAAAGTTGAAAATAACCGGCGGATATTTTTATGAACAATTTGGAAGTGGATTGATTTTGCGCTCTTGGGAAGACAGGCAATTGGGAATCAACAATGCGCTTATGGGCGGAAGAATCGTTTATCGGCCAACCAATGATATAAAACTCACCGGACTCTTTGGGAAGCAAAAGGAAGCTTTTGAACTTTCCGAGGGACAGATTTTTGGTGTTGATACTGAAATAGACTTGTCAGACATCTTTAAGGTTGAAAACTATTCGCTTGGACTTGGATTAAGTTATGTGGGCCGCTATGAAGAAACCGACATCGAAAACCCGAATTTTGAAGAATTGACAAATGCCTTTTCGGGCCGGTTGGATTTCAGCAAAAACAGTTTTTATGCCAGTGCCGAATATGTGGCCAAAACGGAAGATGCCATTGTGGAAACCCATACCATCAATAACGACTTGGTCAAGCCCGGAAACGCGCTTTTGCTGAATTTCGGTTATGCGGACCAGGGTTTGGGCGTCAATGCAACTTTGCGCCGAATGGAAAATATGAGTTTTTTCTCCGACCGAAAAGCTCAGGGAAATTTGTTCAACCAGAACATTGTTAATTTCATTCCTGCACTGACCAAGCAACACGATTACTTGCTTACCAATATTTATGTCTATCAAGCGCAACCATCGGTGGTTTTGAACGCCGCCAACAATTTGGCCAAAGCCGGTGAAATCGGCGGTCAATTCGATATGTATTACAATTTTAAAGAAGGATCGACCCTCGGGGGAAAATACGGAACCAAATTGGCGATGAACGCGGCTTATTGGGCAAATTTATCGGGGGAATATGATCTATTGAATCATGATTATGAAGTCGATTATTTTGGTTTTGGCCAAAAATATTTTTCCGACATTAGTTTGGAAGTCCGTAAAAAATTAAGCGAAGATTGGAGTACAATTTTTACCTATGTGAACCAGTATTACAACAAAAAATACATCGAAGAACGCTCCGGAATCATTGAAACCAACATTGCCGTAGCCGAAGCAACCTACATTCTGAATGAAAAACAGTCCATTCGATTGGTGGGGCAACATCTATGGACCGAAGACGACCACAAAAACTGGGGTGGCGGAACCTTGGAATTCAATGCCAGCCATAAATTGTCTTTTTATGTTTCCGATATCTACAATTATGGCAATGAAATTAAAGAAGAGCGCATCCATTATTACAATATCGGCGGAAGCTTCACCAAAGGTGCCAACCGGTTTTCACTTAATTACGGACGCCAGCGTGGCGGGGTGGTTTGCGTAGGCGGGGTTTGCCGCTATGTTCCGGAAAGCACGGGGCTTTCGGCAAGTATCAGCATTTCTTTTTAGGACTTATATAGAAATTTAAACCTGAAATATTTCGGACTGAATTTTAGTGATTTGGGATGAAGGATTTTCTGTTGATGGGAAAGCAATTCCCGTGAATAAGATATGTCTCTCCTATTTTCTTATTTAACTTTCTTAGCCAAATCTTCAGCAAATCCTCAAAACGAAAAAACCGTCTAAAAAGACGGTTCTCGAAATAATAAATATCGGTGAATTCTATTGAACCACAATCTTCTCGATTTGTTGTGCACCGGTTTCGTCCGTAAATTGAAACAAATATAGTTGTGCTGCCAAATCAGAAACTTGGATTTCATTTTGGCCTGCAGAAAGTTGTTCGCTTTTTACCAATTTTCCTTCCAAATTATAAATATTCACGGCCAAGGGTTGGTCATTATCAATTTTCAAATTATCTGAAACGATAGTCGAAAAAAGCGTAAAATCAAGCTTGTTCACGTTATCAATTGCAAGCAACGGATCGTATTGATAATACATGGTTAGGGAATTTCCAACTTCATGACCGGTGTCGTCCAATTGATAAAACCTGAATTCATAGGTGATCACATCCGTTCCGTTTCCTGCATCGCGGTTCAAAAAATGGTCGCCGGTGGTATCTTGATGTTGTCCAGGCTGAATAATTACAGGAGAGGATGGATAGGATTGGCCAATGTTCAAGGTGGTGTAGCACAAACCGAAGCAAAGTTCCATATCACTTCCGTCGGAATTGGTAGCACCTACAAATTCAATCTGCATATTGATTGCATCGCTGGAAGTGTTGTATACAAAAAATTCCAACGAAGCCTCCAATTCCCCGTAGGTAAAAATATCGCCATTTTCAATCGGGTCTCCTTGTACTGTTTCCACCGTAAACTGAGCATTCAAGCCAAAAGCACAGAAAGCCGCGCAAACAAAAAGTAATTTCCTTATCATAATTTGAATTTTAAATTTTAAAAATAAATCAATCGGCAAAAAAGCCATTCACAAAAATACTATTTAATATGCACTATTCTCTGGACAAACCAACCTTTTTATAAAACTTTATACCTTTTTCAACCTTCAAACTCTTGAAAATGAAAATTTAAACCATTTGAAAAATCAAAAACCCAACAAAATTGCTGGGTTTTTGAAAAATTTTTCAGTTAGAAACAATCTTAAGCTTCTACTTTTTTCTTCTCGTCTCCTTCCTTACCTTTCATCGTGTCGTAGGTGATCCCCGAAGCGACAAACAAGGTGGAATAAACCCCAGTTAAGATACCGATCAGCAATGCAAACATAAACCCACGAATGCTTTCGCCCCCAAAAAGGAAGATGGCAAGCAAAACAATTAGCACTGTCAAGGAAGTGTTTATGGAACGGCTAAGGGTTGAACTTAAAGCATCGTTGATTGTCTGCTTCATCGTCCATGAGGGATGACCTTCGTTCAGGTATTCACGCACCCGATCATAAATAATAACGGTGTCGTTGATAGAATAACCAATAATGGTAAGAATAGCTGCAATAAAAGCTTGATCGATTTCCAAACTAAAGGGCATGATTTTATAAAAAAGCGAGAAACATACAATTATAAACCAAGCGTCATGGAAAAGGGCGATCACACCTCCCAAACTATATTGCCATTTTTTGAACCGCAATAAAATATAGAGGAAAATCATAATCAATGCGCCCATAATTGCCCAGACCGAAGATTGCTTGATGTCATCGGCAATCGTAGGCCCGACTTTTGTGGTTTGTAACAATCCGATATTCTTATCAGAAGTATTGCCACCAATCCCGAATTCGTCAAAAGTCATGTCTGCAGGCAAATATCCCTTCAACGAACCGTATAATTTTTGTTGAATTTCCTTCTCCACATTTTCTCCGGTATCGTCGATACGGTATTTGGTGACGATCTTCAACTGATTGTTTTGGCCGTATGTTTTGGCGTCGATGCTTCCAAAATCGGCAATCAATTTGTCTTCCACTTCGGAAGCGTTCACATCGTGATCAAATTTGACCACATAGGTTCTTCCTCCCAGAAAATCAACTCCAAAATCCAAACCTTGTGTAAATACGGAAATCGTTCCAATCAAAAGAAAAATACCGGAACCCCAATAGAAATATTTTCGCCTTCCAAGGAAATCCACTTTCACATTCCTAAACCAATTTTTGGTAATGCTAGTGGCATAGGTTAGTTTCTTTCCGTTGTGCAAGAAGGAATCGGTGAGCAATTGGGTCACAAATATGGATGTGAAAACCGAAGTTGCCAAACCAATCAATAAAGTGGTCGCAAAACCTTTAATGGGTCCTGTACCAAAAACCAGCAAAATAATCCCGGCAAGAGCGGTAGTGATATTCGCATCAATAATTGCGGGAAGTGCACCTTTGAAACCTTGCCTCATGGAATCGACTTGGCTTTTTCCTTTGCGAAGTTCTTCGCGGATACGTTCAAAAATAATTACGTTTGCGTCCACCGCCATACCAATTGTCAGCACAATACCCGCGATTCCTGGCAAGGTCAGCACAGCACCCAGACCTGCGAGTATTCCAAAAATGAACAAAATATTCACTAATAGCGCAATATCGGCGAAGAGGCCGGCTTTTCCATAATAAAAAATCATGAAAATGAAAACAAGTACCAGCGCCAAAACAAACGAAATCGTTCCGCTTTCAATGGCGGCTTGTCCCAAAGAAGGCCCCACGATTGCACTTTGAATAATATCAGCCGATGCAGGCAACCTTCCCGCATTCAAGACGTTGGCCAAATCTTGACCTTCTTCAATATTGAAATCGCCAGTAATTTCGCTTCTTCCGCCTGAAATGGCACCGGTGCTAACGCCTGGAGCCGAATAAACCACATTATCCAAAACAATGGCAATTTGGCTTCCTTCCTCATAGGCTTTCCGGGTCATTTCTTCCCAAATTCGGGCCCCTTTTCCGTTCATTTGCATCGAAACCGCGACACGACCCATTTGGTCGTAAGTTTGTGTGGCATCAACAATAACATTTCCACTCAAAGGAGCTTCCTGCTCGCGATTTCCTTTGATCGCATATAGATCGATGGTTTCGCTTTTATCAGGTGTTTTTCCCCATGCAAAATCCACATATTTCTTGTCGGCGGGAAGCAATTGCCGAATTTTAGGATTCTGCAAGTAAGAATTAACTTTTGCAGTATCTTCAATATTAAAGGTGGCAATCACAGGACCAGATTGAAAACCGGGTTGCACGATCAAATCGAAAAGCGGGTTTTTCTCCGTTTCCAATGTGTCGTCCACTTCTGTCAACAATTCTTCCAAATCGCCTTCTTCGGATGAAATGCTGTCTTTTTTTGTTTCCGGTTGCTCTTTGCTTTCTTCTAATTTTTTGAGAAGGCTATTGGCTTGGGCAAGAAACGGCTGCAATTCGCCGGCTTTATAAACATGCCAGAATTCCAGTTCAGCAGTACTTTGCAATAAATTCTTTATTCGTTCAATATCTTTCGCCCCGGGCAATTCGACCATAATACGACCTGAGCTCCCCAAACGTTGAATATCTGGTTGGGTAACCCCGAATTTATCGATTCGCTGGCGTAAAATTTCAAAAGCGGACAAAACAGCATTATCAATTTTTTTACGAATGACGGGTTTCACCTCATCATTTGTCATATCGAAATTGATTTCGTCGCTCAATGATTTGTTTGCAAAAATATCGGGAGAAGCCAATTTTCCGCCGGTGCTTTCAAAAGCCTCGAAGAACAAATCCACGTAATCCTTTTGGCTGTCTTTTTGCATTTCGTTTGCCATGCTCAACGCCTTGTTGAACGCCGGGTCTTTAGAATCGTTGGAAAGCGAACGGAGAATATCTTCTACGGAAACTTGAAGGGTTACGTTTATTCCCCCTTTCAAATCCAAACCTTTGTTCAATTCTTTTTCTTTGGCGGAATTATAGGTGATGCCCAAAAACATTTCCTTTTCCCCAATAGAGTCCAAATAATGATCTTCCAGCGCTTCCCTTTTCTTGGCATAATTTTCTTCACTCGCCGCAATTCGTTGTTCAGCAAAAGCTTCGGCATCGCGCTCTATTTTTCCGGCAATGAACGAAAAGGACAATTGGTAAATACATACCAGTCCAAATACTATGGTGAACACCTTTATTATTCCCTTATTTTGCATGGGTAACTTATTTGATAAAAAAATTTATTTAAAAACGGACAAATATAGGGTTTCAAAAAAGATTTGACAATACTTTTTTTAAGATAAAATTTGCGTTCAGCTTAGATGCGAAAAAATGTGTTTCGCAAAACTTTTTGATGGCAATATTTTGAAAATAAAGGTAACAAAACCAAAAAAACCGTTCGAAGAATATTCCTTCAAACGGTTTTTCATTTCAGTGATGGTTAATCAACGCTTACTTTACATTGGCCATTTAAAGCACCAACAAATCGTTGACTTTTCTTACGCCATCGGCACTTTCGTCCAATTTATTTTTTTCGGAACCGTCCAATTCGATTTCAACAATTTTTTCGATTCCATTTTTGCCCAAAATTACCGGAACACCCAGGCAAATATCCTCTAACCCAAATTCGCCATCCAGCATGGCAGAACACGGAAACATTTTTTTCTGGTCGCATGCAATGGCCTGAACCAAAGCTGAAACAGCAGCTCCGGGAGCATACCAAGCACTCGTTCCCAACATTTTGGTCAATGTTGCGCCACCAACTTTCGTGTCTTCCAAAACTTGGTCAAGACGTTCTTCCGATAAAAATTCAGAAACGTTCACGCTGTTCCTTACCGCCAAACGGGTCAATGGTAGCATGCCGGTGTCGCTATGCCCGCCGATGACCATTCCATCCACGTCCGAAGATGGGCATTCCAAGGCTTCGGCCAAGCGGTATTTGAAACGTGCGCTATCCAACGCGCCGCCCATTCCAATAATTCTGTTTTTCGATAAATTGGTGGTTTTGTGCACCAAATAAGTCATTGTATCCATCGGATTGCTTACCACGATCAGGATTACATTTGGCGAATGTTCGATCAAATTTGCGGAAACATCTTTCACGATCCCGGCATTGATGCCAATGAGTTCTTCGCGCGTCATTCCCGGTTTACGGGGAATTCCGCTGGTGATTACGGCAATATCGCTGTTGGCGGTTTTGGAATAATCGTTTGTGCTTCCTGTTATTTTGGTGTCGAAACCATTCAAGGAAGCCGTTTGCATCAAATCCATGGCTTTTCCTTCGGCATAATTTTCTTTGATATCGACCAACACCACTTCTGATGCGAAATTTTTAATGGCGATGTATTCGGCGCAACTTGCGCCCACGGCACCCGCGCCAACAATGCTTACTTTCATTTTATTTTGAATTTTTTAGAGATGAATAAATTTTTATGCGAATTTACGGTTTATTGGATAAAATTGAAGTTAAGTATGGAAAAAATTCCGGAAAGTAACAACTTTTCCAAAGTTTGAGCAAAAGCATAAGCCCACTCTTTTGGAGGAAGTGGGCTTTTGAATTCTAAAATTTGATCTCTAAAGAATCTATCTAAAACCCAAAAGAAATCCCCACGCTCGCATTGCTGAAACGTTGGAAACTATAATCGGCATGCAGCCTGAAAAACCCGAGTTTCAATTTTGTGCCGAGGGTGGCTTTCACGCCGCTGACTTTATTCTCGATACTATACGGATCTTTAATGGTGGTGCCGCCCAAAACCCCGGTTTGTATGTGATAGGTTCCGAGCAGATCGCTTTGGGCATTTCCGCTCAAATACCCCAAACCGGCATAGAAATTAATGACCGGCAATTTTGTGGAAACCAAGGCCGAAACCATCAAAGAATTTACTTCCGATTCAATTTTCTGGTTGTCGCCTTCCACCACGGAATTATCTTCCAAATTAAATCCGGCTTCAAAATGTGTATAGCCCACGAGAACGCCAATGGCAATGGGAAGATTGCCGGCACCGGGAATCCAACTCGTCAATTCATGTTGCAGCGCGCCACCATATAATTGAACCTCCACATCGCCCTGATCAATTTTTGGAAGGTAGCGCACTTTCACTTCGGTTCCTTTAAACACACCCACGCCCAATTGCAAATAGGCGGTCGGCAACAGGTTGATGCCTGTGGAACCAATTCCTTGGGGAAGCTCAATTTCAACCTCTTCAGTGATTCCCAATTCATTTTCATATTCAATGATCATGGTGATATCCGGATCGTTTTCGCCCAAAGCGGTGGCAACCTCCCCTGATTGTTGCGCCGGATCCATAAAACGCAAGTAATTATAATCGGCAACATTCAGCGTGAAGCTTTTATCTTCATCGTTCACAAAAGAAGCATTCCCGATAATGGATAATTCGACATGCCCGGGCTTTTTGGATTTTGCGGAATTGTACCAAGCATTGCTTAGTGCATACATCACGCCTTCAGCAGCGGGGGAAAAATAGTCATCGCTGAATTGTTTGGCATCATCGATCCCCGCAGCGAGCAATTCATTGATTCCGGTTTGCGCATGCATTCCGAAACCTAAAAGGAAAATTGGAATTAAATAGGTGATTTTCATAGTGGACTGGTTTTTAAAGGTTGAAAAAAGGTTCGAGCAAAATACTCATTTGACAAAAACACAAAACAAATATCGCGTTTTTTTCCGCAACTTTTTAAAATATCATTTGACGAAAAAAATACCCGCAAACCATTTTATAGCTACGGGTATTAATGTAAAATATTCTATAAAGTCAACTATATTTCTTCCGAAATACAAGTGACCATTCTAAACGTCAATATTCGCGTAAACGGCATTTTTCTCGATAAATTCCCTTCGCGGCGGAACCTCATCGCCCATAAGCATGGAAAAAATCCGGTCTGCTTCACTACCGTTGTCAATGGTAACTTGGCGCAAGGTCCTAAATTCCGGGTTCATAGTTGTGTCCCATAATTGTTCGGCATTCATTTCCCCAAGACCTTTGTAGCGTTGAATGCTGAAACCACCATTGAAAGCTTCTGAAATCTGATCACGCTCCTTCTCGCTCCAAGCATAATATTTCTTGTTCCCTTTTTTCACCAAATACAGCGGCGGCGTGGCAATATAAACGTGGCCGCCTTCGATAAGTTCCTTCATATAACGGAAAAAGAAGGTCAATATCAACGTTGCAATATGACTTCCATCGACATCGGCATCACACATGATCACAATTTTGTGGTAACGCAATTTCGAAAGATTCAGTGCTTTACTGTCGTCTTCAGTTCCGATGGTTACGCCCAGAGCGGTGTATATATTCCGGATTTCTTCATTTTCGAAAACGCGGTGTTGCATGGCTTTTTCCACGTTCAAAATTTTTCCTCGGAGTGGTAAAATCGCCTGAAAATGACGGTCGCGGCCTTGTTTTGCCGTTCCGCCCGCCGAATCCCCTTCCACAAGGAAGACTTCGCATTCTTCGGGTTTTTGGGAAGCGCAATCAGAAAGTTTTCCCGGCAATCCACCGCCGCTCATCACGGTTTTGCGTTGCACCAGTTCACGCGCTTTTTTCGCTGCATGCCGCGCTTGTGCCGCCAAAATTACTTTTTGAACAATGGTGCGGGCATCGTTTGGATTTTCTTCCAAATAAATTTCCAACATCTCGGAAACCGCCTGCGAAACCGCTGAAGTCACCTCGCGGTTCCCGAGTTTCGTTTTGGTTTGGCCTTCGAACTGGGGCTCTGCAACTTTTACGGAGACAATAGCGGTAAGACCTTCTCGAAAATCATCGCCTGCAATTTCGAATTTCAACTTATCCAACATTCCCGAAGCATCGGCATATTTCTTTAAAGTGGTTGTCAACCCGCGACGGAAACCCGCCAAATGCGTTCCGCCTTCGTGGGTATTGATGTTGTTCACGTAGGAATGCAAATTTTCACCATAAGAGGTGTTGTAGATCATGGCAACTTCCACCGGAATGCCGTTTTTTTCCCCTTCCATGGCAATCACGGTCCCAATCAGCGGCTCTCTGTTTTCATCAAGAAACCGAATGAATTCTACCAAACCTTCATCGGAATGAAAAATTTCGGAAACAAACTCCCCCTTTTCGTTGGTTTGTCGTTTATCCGTCAATGTTATGGTTATTCCTTTGTTCAAAAAAGAAAGTTCACGCATTCTTCCCGCCAAAGTATCGTAGCTAAAAACAATGGTTTGTTGAAAAATGGTTGTATCAGGATGAAAAGTTACGATGGTTCCGTTGATGTTTGTATCACCAACCGGGCGAACTGGATATAACGGTTTTCCCCGTTCGTATTCCTGCTCCCAAATTTGACCTTTTTTGTGAACCACGGCATGCAAGTGATCCGAAAGCGCATTCACTACCGAAACCCCCACTCCGTGAAGTCCACCGGAAACCTTATAGGAGTCTTTGTCGAATTTTCCCCCTGCACCAATTTTTGTCATCACGACTTCAAGTGCGGAAACCCCTTCCTTTTTGTGAATATCTATTGGAATTCCGCGGCCATTGTCCTGCACGGAAACCGAATTGTTTTCATTGATGATAACATCGATTCGGTCGCAATGGCCCGCCATCGCCTCATCGATCGAATTATCCACTACTTCATAAACCAAATGGTGCAACCCGCGAACACCAATGTCGCCGATATACATCGAAGGACGCATGCGCACATGTTCCATTCCTTCCAAAGCCTGAATATTGTCGGCTGAATAATCTTGGTTTTTTAAAATTTCGCTCATAAAATTTTCTTAATTATCAACTTTTTACAAAGATACGGAAATAAGCCATTTTATGGAAATACTTCCATTTGCGGCACAGCGAAGTTATTAACAATTTGCAAACCAAAACGTCTCTTTTCTGAAAAAAAATCAATTTTTCAGTCTATATTTAATTTAACAAAAATATAGTTGAAATTTTTGCGCGGAAGACCTACTTTTAAAATCTTAAAATTCAAAAAAATGAAAAAACTATTTTTAATTTTCGGTGTGCTTCTTTTTAGCTTTCCGTCTATCTACGCACAAGATTTTTCGGAATTGGATAAAAGCCCGATGGACGTGGCATTTATTCGTGGAGAAAACAACATGCCAATGATCAGGATCATTTACAGCCGTCCGCAAAAAAACGGGCGCAAAATTTTTGGCGGCTTGGTGCCATATAGCGAGGTTTGGAGAACCGGGGCAAATGAAGCCACGGAAATCACTTTGTATGCCGACATGACAATTAACGGAGAACGGGTTCCGGCGGGAACGTACACGCTTTACACTATTCCCGCCAAAGATGAGTGGACAATTATCATCAATAATGCTGTAAACGTTTGGGGCGCTTTCGGCTATGATGAAGAAAAAGATGTGCTGCGTGTGAAGGTTCCTGCCGAACAAACCTCGGCTCCCGTAGAGGCTTTTTCCATGACTTTTCAACCTGTGGAAAATGGTGCCAAATTATTGATGGGCTGGGACGATACTTACGTGGAAGTGCCTTTTTTGAAAGAAAATGATTAGAAGTTGTGCAGCGGCAAAAACGAAATTGGTTAATGCCAATCTACGGAATATTCAAATATTTGTGTGTTTGAAGCGAAACCTTCCATTTGGGGTTTTTCAGCACATAATCCACGATCAGCGGCATGATTTTCTCACGAACGCTCCATTCCGGTTGCAGGTATAGCATACAGTTCGAATTTACCTTTTCCGCTTGCTGTTCCGCAAATTGAAAATCATGTTTATTGAAAACAATGATTTTCAGTTCATTGGCGACCTCATATATTTTTTGGGTAGGCAATTTCGTTTTTTTGGGAGAAAGGCAAATCCAATCCCAAATGCCCGTTAACGGATAAGCCCCGGAAGTTTCAATATGAATTTGGGCATTGTTTTTCTTCAAAAGCCCGGTGAGTTCGCTCATATCCCACATAAGAGGTTCGCCGCCAGTAACCACCACTACCTGACTGAATTTCATTGCCTCGGCAACTATTTGTTCGGTGGAGGTTGGCGGATGAAGTTCCGCGTTCCAACTTTCTTTTACATCGCACCAATGGCAGCCGACATCGCAACCGCCCAATCGTATAAAATAAGCCGCTGTTCCTTTATGAAAACCTTCCCCTTGAATGGTATAAAAAGCTTCCATTAGTGGCAACATTTTTCCTTCCGACACCAACCGATCTGTTTCAACTTTCATCATAAGCTGCAAAGGTACTTATTTTCTTGATGGTTTTTTGGGAAGGCTTTTCGTGGGGAATTATAAAATATTCTAAAAAAACGCGTTAAATTTCCACAATAGCAAAGCAATGTTTACTTTTATATTTCATTTTCTTTTTCGAAGCTGAAAAAGGTTATGAAACGGACTTTAAAAATTTTTATGAAAAATCTGGTTTTAAGGCTGAGCGTTCTTTCTTTATTGTTTTTTTCTTGTCAAAAAGAAAGGGCCGATCCGTTTTTAATTGGCGATTCATCGGTCGGTCCACTAACGAAAAAGACTCAGATTAGACAGTTGGATTCGCTTTATCCGAATGATTCCGTTGTGATAAAAAAGACGACAGGGGTTTTCGGAAGTGAAAACGAAATTTTCATTTATGATAAAAACGGCTCCAAATTATTGCGTTTGGACCCCGTACAAAATTTCGATTCCACAAGCGCAATTGGGAATATTCAAATTATTGATCCGCGCTTCAAAACCAAAGAAGGCTTCGGCCCAGAAAGCACTTTTAAAGATATTGTGGCAAATTACCATATTTCGCGCATTGAAAACACCTTGAATGCATTGGTGATTTTCATTGATGAAATAAATGCCTATGTGACCATCGACAAAAAAGAACTTCCGAATGATATAAACGCAGATGAAATAACGGCTGCGCAAATTCCCCCGAACACAGAAATAACTTATTTTTGGATCGGGTGGCAATGAATCTGCCGGGAAACTCTCAACAAATAACATTAACCAAAATTGAAATTATGATAAAAGTACTTGGAATGACCCTGACCGTTTTGGGAATGATCGCGCTAATTGCCGGAATATTTGGCATATTCGGAAGCATTTCCCTTATTATCAACCCATGGGCACCGGCTATTGTTGGGTTCATTTTTTTCCTTTCCGGAATTGGTATTTTAAAACGCCGCAAAGACACCGACGAATAATTTCTTTTTTCAAAGGATTTTTTTCCTTTTGAGGAATAATTCATTTTAATTCATTCTAAAAATTCATCTTTTGGAAACCAAACGCACGCGCATAAATAAATATTTAAGCGAAATCGGTTACTGTTCCCGCCGGGCTGCCGATAAACTGATTGAAGAAGGGCGCGTTACCATCAATGGGGAGCTTCCTGAAATGGGAACAAAAATTACAGCGGAAGATGAAATTCGCGTCAACGGAAAATTGGTGGGCGAAAGACAGCAAAATCCGGTGTATTTGGCATTCAACAAACCCGTGGGCATTGTGTGTACCACCGATACGGGTGTAGAAAAAGACAACATTATCGATTTCATAAATTATCCCACACGAATTTTTCCGATCGGAAGATTGGACAAAGCGAGCGAGGGCCTTATTTTATTGACGAATGACGGCGATATTGTGAACAAAATCCTTCGTTCCAAAAACAATCACGGAAAAGAATACATCGTCACCGTTGATCGACTGATCAATCCGGATTTTATTGAACGCATGCGCAATGGAATTCCAATTTTGGGCACCATGACCAAGAAATGTGAAGTGGAACGGATTAGTAACCATACTTTTCGGATGGTATTGACACAAGGATTGAACCGGCAAATTCGAAGAATGTGCGAATATTTGGGCTACGAAGTAACCGCATTGAAACGCATCCGAATCATGAATGTTTTGTTGGATGTTCCCGTGGGAAAATACCGCGATTTAACTCCTTCGGAACTGGCCGAAATGAATGACCTACTCGCCAGTTCGCAGAAAACCCATAAACCGATAGAAAAACAAAAAAAATCGAAACACTAACATATATTTAAGGCTTTTTTCCGTTTTTCGCAGTAACTTTCAAAACAAAATTTTTATGTCAGTGCTTTCTCCTTTTCACTTGGCTATTCCTGTGGATAATTTGGAAACCAACCGAAGGTTTTATCGCGATAGTTTAGGTTTTCAGGAAGGTCGCAGCAGCGAACATTGGGTGGATTTCAATTTTTTTGGTCACCAGTTGGTTCTTCATGAACAAAAAATGAAAGAGAACAATACCGAAACTTACGGCCAAGTGGACGGCAAGCAAGTTCCGATTCCGCATTTTGGAGTGGTGCTTCCATGGAAAGATTTTCAAGAATTTGCCGAACATTTAAAAGCAAACCAAATCTCTTTTGTTATTGAACCGTATATTCGTTTTGAAGGAGAACCGGGCGAACAAGCAACCATGTTTTTTCGAGATCCATCACAAAACTCATTGGAATTCAAAGCATTTAAAAATATAGATCAATTATTCATTAAATAATATGGGAAAACTCCCTCCGATACTGGTACGGCAACTTTTCATTTTACTGCTAATCGTTTTTGCGGCGATCTTGATATTCCGTGAAATGATCCCATATCTGTCGGGTGTTTTGGGAGGAGTGACCCTTTATGTGCTCTTCCGAAAATGGATGACAAAATTACTGGAAAAAGGCTGGAACAAAAATTTGGCGGCATCACTGTTGATGCTGGCTTCCTTCATCGGGATTTTACTTCCCATTTCGGGTATTGTCCTCCTTTTAGGATCGAAAATAAGCAAGGCGGTGAACAATTCGCAGAAAATAATCGACATCATAAAATCACAGATCAACAAACTGGAGGATTCATTCGGCTATGATATCAGCGGCCAAATAGATACAGGCAAAATCACTTCTTGGATTTCCACCAATATCCAAAATTTAGCCGGCGGAACTTTCGAAGCTTTTATCGCGATTGGCATCATGTATTTTATTTTGTATTATATGCTCATTAACCGAAAAGAATTACGCGATGCTTTAGACGCCTATATTCCGATTGGTCATGAAAATTTACAATTAATCGGAAAAGAAAGTACCAGTATGGTTCGCGCGAATGCCATTGGAATTCCGCTTGTTGCCATTTGTCAAGGTGTCATTGCCCTGATCGGGTTTTTAATTTTCAATGTGCCCGATCCATTTTTCTGGTTCGCTATAACGACCATTGGATCCATGATTCCATTTGTGGGCACCTTATTGGGAATTGTTCCGGTAACTATATTACTCTTGGCGCAAGATCAAACCACGCAGGCAATTTCAATTTTAATTTATGGATTGGTCGTTGTTGGTGCCACCGACAACCTCATTCGGCTTTATGTTTTAAGAAGATTGGACAATGTGCACCCGCTCATTACTTTAATTGGCGTGGTTGTTGGGGTGCCTTTGTTCGGATTTATCGGTCTGATTTTTGGGCCGCTTTTAATATCACTTTTCTTACTGATTTTAAAAATTTACAAAAAAGAATTCGGAAAAAAAGAACCACAACAAGAAATACCAAAATTATGAAATCACAAAAAAGAACCTCAGTAATTAACGAAGACTTTGTGAAAAACCAGGGTCGAAACATGGACGAAAATGATTTGACGGATGTACTCGACAGTGAAGAAGAAATCAATAAAAAATTGGCCCATACCGGTATGTTGGAGAAATATACGGAACTCGGCAAATTAATGCTGAACATGCTTAAAGATTATCGCAAGGGAATTTACAAACAAGTGCCGTGGTTCACTGTGGCCTCGGTTATTTTTACCTTATTGTACATTTTGAACCCGTTCGATATTATTCCCGATTTTATTCCGGGTCTGGGATATATCGATGACCTTACGGTGCTTACCATTGCCATGCGTTTTGTGGAAACAGATCTGCACAAATATTTGGACTGGAAAATGGAAAGTTAGTAGGCAGTGGGCAGTAGCAGTTGGCAGTAACCGATAGATGAATTTATGGTAGATATAATAGCTTAATTTGGTAACGATCATTTTCCCTTTAATGACATACCTGATAAGTTCGCAGATGAATAGATTGTTCAAAACTTCTGCTTCACACTGCCACTGCCTACTGCACACTATTTCCTACGTTCCCGCGCCAAAAGCGTGTTTTTCAATAACATGGCAATTGTCATTGGACCAACCCCGCCTGGAACGGGCGTAATAAAGGAAGCTTTTTTGCTCACATTTTCGAAATCCACATCACCGGCCAATCGGAATCCGGATTTTTTGGTTGCATCGGGCACACGCGTAATGCCCACGTCAATCACAACAGCATCGTCGCGAACCATTTCAGCTTTTACGAAATTCGGGATTCCCAATGCAGAAATCACAATATCGGCCTGACTGATAATCTGGGTAATGTTTTTGGTGTGACTATGCGTTAAGGTCACGGTGGAATTTCCCGGCCAACCTTTTCTTCCCATTAAAATACTCATCGGCCGGCCAACAATATGGCTGCGTCCAATAACCACAGTGTGTTTTCCTTTCGTATCAACATTGTAGCGTTCCAACAATTCCAAAATTCCAAACGGTGTCGCGGGAATAAAAGTGGTCATATCCAAGGCCATTTTCCCAAAATTCATAGGATGAAAACCGTCCACATCTTTGCTGGGATCAATGGCCATAATAACTTTTTGCGTATCGATTTGCGGCGGCAATGGCAATTGCACAATAAAGCCATCGATATCGTCATTCTTGTTGAACTCCTCAATTTTTTCCAGCAATTCCTGTTCTTGAACCGTTTCCGGCAATTTCACCAAAGTAGATTCAAATCCGACGCGCTCGCAAGACTTCACTTTGCTTGCAACATAGGTTAAACTCGCGCCATCGTTCCCGACAATCAAAGCCGCCAAATGTGGGACTTTTTCACCGCGCTGTTTCATTTTGGAAACCTTTTCCGCGATTTCATCTTTAATGTCGTTGCTTATTTTCTTTCCGTCGAGAAGTGTCATCTTTTTTAGTAGTCAGTTTTCAGTGTTTAGTCAGTGTTTACCCTAAATTATTCGGGATGAAGGATCATATAATTTAACAAGCCTCCAGTATTGAAATGCTTTTTAGCAATTTTATATTCTTAATTCTGTCATGCTGAACTTGTTTCCGCATCTATCATCCGCCAAAGCAAAACTCATTTTATATGCCATCAATGACTTAAAGCTCATGTTTTTTCCTTTTCTTCTACTACACATAACTGTTACTGCCAACTGCGACTGCCAACTGCAACTGCGAACTGAAAACTGAATACTACTTCATTCCCTTCATCATTTGCATCATTTTTTTTCCGCCGCCGCCTTGCATCATTTTCATCATTTTGCTCATTTGTTGAAATTGCTTCAAAAGCTGGTTCACCTCTTGCACCGAGGTTCCGGAACCTTTTCCGATCCGTTTTTTCCGGCTTGGATTGATGACTTTTGGTTGCGCGCGCTCCTCCGGGGTCATGGAATGAATAATTGCTTCAACTCCTTTGAACGCATCGTCATCGATATCAATATCTTTCATCATTTTGCCGGCACCGGGAATCATTCCCATCAGGTCTTTCATGTTCCCCATTTTCTTGACCTGCTGGATTTGCTTCAAGAAATCATCGAACCCAAATTGGTTCTTGGCGATTTTCTTCTGAATTTTTCGTGCTTCCTCTTCGTCATATTGTTCCTGCGCCCTTTCCACTAAGGAAATCACATCGCCCATTCCCAAAATACGTTCCGCCATTCGGGAAGGATAGAAAATGTCGATGGCATCCATTTTTTCACCCGTACCGATGAATTTTATGGGTTTGTTCACCACCGATTTAATGGAAATCGCAGCGCCACCACGCGTGTCGCCATCGAGTTTTGTCAAGATAACCCCGTCAAAATTCAAACGGTCGTTAAAGGCTTTTGCAGTATTGACGGCATCTTGCCCCGTCATGGCATCCACTACAAACAAAGTTTCCTGCGGTTGAATGGCTTGATGAATATTGGAAATTTCGGTCATCATCGCTTCGTCAACGGCCAAACGGCCCGCGGTATCGATGATTACTACGTTGTGTCCATTTTGTTTCGCATGCGCGATCGCGTTTTTCGCTATGGAAACCGGATCGGTATTTTCACGCTGTGAAAAAACCTCAACACCGATTTGCTCGCCCACCACGTGCAATTGATCGATTGCTGCCGGACGATACACATCACAAGCAACCAATAAAGGTTTTTTTGTTTTCTTGTTTTTTAGGAAATTTGCCAATTTTCCGGAGAAAGTCGTCTTACCGCTTCCTTGTAAGCCGGACATTAGAATCACGCTTGGGCTTCCCGAAAGGTTGATTCCCTCGGCATCGCCACCCATTAATTCCGTCAGTTCATCTTTTACGATTTTCACCATCAATTGCCCCGGCTTCAAACTTGAAAGCACATCTTGGCCCAAAGCTTTCTCCTTTACGGTAGAAGTGAATTCTTTGGCAATTTTATAGTTTACATCGGCGTCCACCAAAGCCCTGCGGACTTCCTTGAGGGTTTCGGCCACATTTATTTCGGTGATTTGCCCGTGCCCTTTCAGGACGTGGAGCGCTTTGTCGAGTTTATCGCTTAAATTATCGAACATACATCTTCAATTTTTTGACAATTCTACTGTAATTTCAGAATTTGCAAATTTACGGATTTGAAATTGAACCGTAAAGTATTGGGAAACAAAAAACCCCGGTTTCCAAAACTTGGGAACGCCGGGGTTTAAATCAGGATTTTTCTTCTTTATTTCCGAATGATTTTTTCAGTAAAGATTTGTCCATTTTCGCCCATAATTTTCAGAAAATAAACGCCACGGGCGAATTCTTGCAGATCAATATTTTTCAAATCGCCCGAATGTTGGAACAGAAGTTTTCCCGTTATGGAATAAACCTCCAGATTCTGCACATCTTTTTCTGTGGAAATATTCAAAATACCATTCGTTGGATTTGGATATAAACTGATATTTTCCGTCAAATTGAAACTTTCCGAAGAAAGATTTTCCACCACTTCCGTGGAAACCGTGTTCGTAATAATTGGTTCGTTGAAATCGAAATAAATTGCGGCTTTTCCCGTAATGAAATCCCCAACGGCGATATCGGTTTTGGGCTTTATTTTGAAAGCAATATAGCCATGGCTTCCCGGTTCGTCGGCCGATTCGTAGGGAAGGTTTATTCCTTCAAAAATAAACTCCACAAAATTGCCATTGGTTGTTCGGGCCCGGAATTCATGGCTCGAGGAAACCATGCGCAAACTGCTCCAGTCCAGCATTTCGCTCAACGTGTCCGTCACCACAACATTATTGGCAGAAGCTGTTCCCGTATTTTGGAAACGGATCAGATAATGCAAATATTCATCGGCATCGGCGATCGCTATTTCTTCCCCTTCCAGAACTTGTTTGTCGTTCGGGTCAAAAGAACTTACCACGGTTTGTTCCAATTGAAAGGTATTGTCATTTGGTGTATAATCGTTTGTGTTTGGCGTTATAGTGGCCGTAAAAGTCAACACGTCCCCAAGTTCGACAGCCGGAGGAATTCCATTGAGCATTTCCACCATAATTTCCCTACTGTGCAAGGGCAAAAGGTCGGTGAAATCGAAATTTAAAATATTTGCGGTAATGGAAGTTTCCGTGGGAGTCGCCAATACAAAAGTTTGTTTACTGTCGTCATACTGAAACGTAATCTGTCCACTTAAAACCGTGCTTCCCATATTTTCATAAACAATTTTGTAAACCGTTGTTTCACCCGGCTGGGCAAATGAAATTGGAATTATCGTCACGTTCAAGTCATCGACCTGCGAATTGGATTCGATACAAAAATCCACTGTTTCCGTTGTTCCGTATCCTGTAAAATTCGAAGAATGCGATGCGGGAAGCACTGAAAAATAAGGAGGCAGATTACTCACTACGGAAGTAATGGTGGCACCAGTATCTACATATAGATCATAATTTCCCATATCGTCGGTCCAAACGCCAAAACTATTCGGGCCTTGTACTGCTTGCACCAAAGTATTCGGAAAGCCCGTCGCCGTCGGATCCAAGCATCCTTGCCCGTTGTCCAAATTCAAATTTCCAGTAAGTACATTTGATTGAGCCGGGGTGAAGCTGCAATAAGTGGTGATCAATGCGTCCCACATCATATTTCCCGGCCACATAGGCATAATGTCATAAAACGTATTCACATCGTCCACGCAAACCAGGTTGACATTTGGCGTTTCATAAAGCGGTTCCAACAATTCCATGTTTTCCATATTCCCATTTTTCAGATTGATATAGGTGAGATTTGGATTGGATAAAAAGGCCAAGGTCGTAAGATTGGAATTATTGGAAATATCCAGTTCTGTCAAAAAATTTGAACTTATGTCCAGAAAAGCCAAATCTGGGAAATTTGAGAGGTTTATCGAAGTCAAATGGTTATACGATAAATTAAGAAAAGTAACATTTATGAATGCTTCTATCCCCGTAGCATCCGAAATATTTGAGGAACCCAAGTATAATCCATTGATAACCGCTTCGGCTTCCGAAACCTGAATTTCCGAATCGCCATTGGTGTCAATCACAGGATTCTGATAATTCACCAAAGCCGTTTTTAAATTTGCATCGGGAATGTTCACAATTTGTGCAGAAATGCTCATTGAAAAAAGAAGGAGAACAAATAAAAAAATCGGGTTAAAGATTTGATAAAAATGTTTCATGATAAATTGGTTTTTGGAGTAATAAAAAAATATAAGTCTTGAATAAACGTTTCGTGAAATTTAAAAAAAAGACCGTCGAAATACCAACGGCCTTTTCCCCTCTAAAAATAAAAACTATTTAACCAAAAAGTGTTTTTATATGGATAAAACAAATGAAAAAGAAAAAACCCTACCATACATAATGTTAAAGTTTGAAACGAAGCATCCAACTACTCAAAATCATGAAACCTGAATTTTAAACTTTGAATTTTTATACATTTGTCAGCGAACCAAAATTCATGGCCAGAAATTTACAAGAGCACGTTTGTGAAGAATCCGTTTTTGCCGCGCTTTATAAAAAGCATGCAAAAAACCTGCGTGATTTTTTATATTACAAATTTGGGGAACGCCTGAATCCGGAAGACCATGTTCAGGAAGCTTTTGTGAAACTCTGGAAAAAGTGCAAAGAAGTCCCGCCCGAAAAAGCCAAAAGTTTTTTGTTCACAGTTGCCAACAATCAGGTATTGAACGCGATTAAACATGAAAAAGTGGTGCTGAAATTTCAATCGCAAAAAAAAGAAAATACCAACCATCACGATCCACATTTTCTGTTGGAAGAAACCGAATATTTAAAAAAATATCAAACCGCCTTGGCAAACTTAAGCGAAGCGCAACGCGTTGCTTTTTTGATGAACCGCGCGGAAGGGAAAAAACATCAGGAAATCGCGGAACTTCTGGGGATTTCCAAAAAAGCCGTGGAAAAAAGAATTTATGGTGCACTAAAAAGTTTGCGCAAGGATATTAAAGGAATTTAAAAAAGGTAGGATAAATTGTAGAGTTGTTGTTATATGATTGAGTGCCCCGAAAAAGTTGGTGTTTTAAACGATTTCGGTTTTTGCAGGAATTAAAATGAAAAAGGAAACTTTCATACAAAAATGGCTGGATGGCGAATTGTCGCCTGCAGAACTCGATGCTTTCAAAAAAACGGAAGCATACCACGATTATGCGAAACTTGCCGAGACTGCGCGTCTTTTCCAAGCGGATAATTTCGATACCGAAAAAAATTATGAATCGGTTCGTACAAGGATAAAACGCCAACAAAAAGAAGAAAGAATATCTGTTTTCCTTAAAATTGCTGCTGTTTTTGTAATCGCTTTTGCTTCCTATTTTACCATTTTCCATTCCAATGAAACCGAAATAAAATCCCTCGCGGGGCAAACAGAAAAAACCATTCTTCCAGATGGTTCGGTGGTTTTGCTGAATGCCGTTTCCGAATTGACTTATGAGGAAAATGCCTGGAAAGAAAATCGTGAAGTTCATCTTCAAGGCGAAGCATTTTTCAAAGTCGAAAAAGGAAGTCGCTTTTCGGTTATAACTTCCACCGGAACCATAAGCGTTCTCGGAACCCATTTCAATATAAAAGAGCGGGAAAACTATTTTGAAGTTACCTGTTTTGAAGGTCTTGTTTCCGTGAAAACATCAAAAGACAGCATTCTATTGCCTGCCGGTAAAACTTTCCGATTGGTGAACGGCTTGACCCAACATTCAAAAACCGACCGCAGCAAACCTTCCTGGACAAGTGACCTTAGCTCTTTTCAAAGTGTTCCGTTTAAAGAAGTTGTTGCCGAATTTGAACGGCAATACAAAGTGGAGGTTCGTTTGAAAACACGTACTTTTGATGCAAATCAGTTATTTACGGGAAGTTTTGTGCACAATGATATGGAAATGGCCCTGAAATCCATTAGCATTCCTTTCAATTTAAGGTACACCCGAAATGACGATATGGTAATCTTAAAGGTCGGTGACTAAAAAATTTCTTTTCTTACTTTTATTTTCATGCCTTTGTTCGGTTGGAAATTCGCAAGAAACCGACAAAATTCCCGTTTCCAAAATCTTGACAAAATTGGCTGTTCGGTATGATCGCATATTTTCATATTCCGACCAGTTGATTTCCACCGAAAAATCGGAAATGCCCCCCGAAAACCTCAGCTTGGAAGAAGCATTGCGATTTTTGGAAGAACGAACCAAACTTTCCTTCGAAAAACTGGGTCAAGGTTTTATAGCGGTTTATGCAGCTTTGGAAGAAAAAGATGAAAAACCCGTTTTGCCACAAACATTGAACAAAGTGCTTATTATCAATTATTTGACTCAAGGAATTTCCAAGAAAAAAAATGGTGTGGTGGAAATAGATTATGACGATTTTGGGGTTTTGCCCGGCCTGACAGAACCCGATGTTCTACTAACTTTACAAGCCTTGCCCGGCGTTCAAAGCGTGGACGAAAGTGTTTCAAACATCAACGTGCGCGGTGGAAGCAATGACCAGAACCTCATTTTATGGGATGGCATCCGAATGTATCAATCAGGACATTTTTTCGGACTGATAACGGCTTTCAACCCCTATCAAACAAAAAAGGTTGAGCTCATTAAAAACGGCACAAATGCGGCCTATGGAAACAGTGTTTCAAGCGTGGTGGCCATGAAAACGGACACTATTCTGAACAAAGAATTCCATGCAGCGGTTGGGGTGAATTTCATTAATTTGGGCGCTTTCGTCGATACACCTTTTGGTGACAAATCATCTGTTCAGGTTTCGGCAAGAACCTCACTCACCCCCTTTTTCTCAACGCCAACTTATGAGCAGTATTACGACCGCGCTTTTCAGGGAAGCGAAGTGGTGGAACGAAACGACCAAGTGCTTCGGAACAATCAGGAGTTTTCGTTCAACGATTTCAGTTTGCGATGGTTGTATGATCTTTCGGAAAAAGACCGGATACGAGTGAACTTTATCAATATTTCAAATGCGTTAAGTTTTGATGAGAATGCATTTGTTGAAGGTGAATTGAAATCAAAAAGAAGCCAATTGTCACAAAATAGTTTGGCTGCCGGATTATTCTATAAACGGAAAATTCTTCCAAAATGGAGCCTTTCATCCCAAACTTATTTTTCCAATTACCGTTTGAAAGCCACAAATTCCGATCTTCTCAGCGATCAACGCTTGGAACAAGAAAATCTGGTTTTGGAAAGTAATTTCAAGATCATTTCTTTCTTAAAAATAAACGATCAATTTGACTGGCAATCGGGTTATGAATTTACTTCCACCTCCATTTCGAACACCCGCGCTTTGAACAATCCGCAGACCGCCGAATACCAACACCGGGGTTTGGACCGGCACGCGCTCTTTTCTTCTGTTGTATATTCCTCAAAAAACAAACATACCACATTTCAACTTGGCGGCAGGTTCAATTATTTCAGTAATTTTAAGGAAGGAAGGTTGGAACCACGGTTCGGCTTCAACCAAAAACTTTGGAAAAATCTTCACCTCGAAATCCTCGGTGAACTCAAAAGTCAGCTCACCACACAAGAAATCGATTACCAGACCGATTTTTTGGGAATTGAAAAACGCAGGTGGCGTTTGGCCGACAACAATGAAATTCCGATTTTGCGCAGTAAACAAATCTCTTTTGGGCTTTATTACGAAAAAAAAGATTGGTTGATAAGTGCCGAAGCCTACGTTAAGGAAGTGAACGGAATTACTTCACAGAGCCAAGGTTTTCAGAACCAGTACCAATATGCCCAAATTACCGGAAATTATTTTGTGAAAGGAATCGACTTTTTGCTGAACAAACACTTTGGCAATTTCAGCAGTTGGATTGGTTATTCGCTGATGGACAATTCCTATAAATTCCCCGCTTTGCCCGAAAAACATTTGCCCAATATTTTGGAAATCGAACATGCATTCAATTTTGCAACTTCTTATTCAAGTGGTGATTTTAAAGTTTCATTCGGGGTAAAATGGCGCACCGGAAAACCATTTACACCACTGACAAAAGAAGGTTTGGATAACGGAAATCTGATTTATGCACCGGCCTTCAGTGAAAATTTGAAAAATTATTTCCGAATGGATATTTCCGCAAATCAAGGGTTCAAATTGGGCAAAAACACAAACGCCTATGTAGGAATTTCCTTGTGGAATTTAATGGACACCAAAAATGTAATCAATGCCTATTATAAAAAAAACAATAATGAAATTGTGCTTGTGGAAGAATCTGCCCTCGGGCTAACCCCCAATTTTTCATTTCGAGTTTTGTTTTAACACCGAAGTCTGATCTGGAATTTTTACCTTTGCGCAAAGCCATCCGGCGAATGAAAAATTTTTGGAGAAGAGTTTTTGATAAATTGGTTTTTCCGGAGAAGGAAATTTCCGAAGGTGAAGAAATTTCCGGATTTCGCACGGCAAAGGCCTACCGGAAATTTAAAATCAGCCTTTTCCGCTTCCTGAAGGATGGCCTTTTAATGATTTGCGGTATTACTTCTGCCGCATTTGCCCTAGAAAGTTTTTTGCTCCCGGCACATTTTATCGACGGCGGGGTTATTGGAATGGCTTTGTTGACCTCCGGATTGGCAAATATCCCGTTGAGCTGGTTGATTTTATTTTTAAGCGCGCCTTTCGTCATTTTGGGTTACGGAACCATCGGAAAACAGTTTGCATTCAAAGCCGCTATTTCCATATTAGGCCTGGCTTTATTGTTGTATAATGTTGAATTTCCCGAAGTTACAGACGAAAAATTGTTGGTGGCCGTTTTCGGCGGACTGTTTTTGGGTGCCGGCACCGGACTTTCCATGCGTGGTGGTTCGGTAATAGATGGCACCGAAGTACTTGCTATTTATTTGGGAAAGAAATTCGGCACATCGATCGGCGATGTGGTCATTATCATTAATGTGATTATTTTTTCAGCCGCCGCGTATTTGCTTTCAATCGAATCAGCCCTTTATTCCATGATCACGTATGTTGCGGCTTCCAAAACCATCGATTTCATTATTGAGGGAATCGAAGAATACATTGCCGTAAACATTGTTTCGGTGCACAGCGAGGAA
Source organism: Flavobacteriaceae bacterium (assembly GCA_035704905.1). Lineage (GTDB taxonomy): Bacteria > Bacteroidota > Bacteroidia > Flavobacteriales > Flavobacteriaceae > DASSWG01. The sequence continues at coordinate 21,470 of DASSWN010000005.1, read as the reverse complement.
ATTCGGGAAATGATTATACACAAAATGCGGCGAGGCGTTACGATCTATAAAGGGGAACGCGGGGTGAAACATTCAGAAATGAGCGATCAACTTGATATTGTTTATACCGTCATTACGCGTTTGGAACTGAACGAATTAAATACCGAAATTAAAAAAATAGATTCCAACGCCTTTGTGGTGATGACCAGCGTGAAGGACACCAAGGGCGGAATGATCAAACGTCGGCCCTTACATTAGCCCAGCTTTAAAATCGTTTCTGTTTGCCCGACACTATGCATTGTAATATTTACTGTTCCAAATTTCAGAATTGACATTTTTGCCCTTTCCAATTCCGATTAGCAGCACCATGCCGCCCGTCCAATTGAAAACAAACATAAATAAAATTATTTTCTCGCGAACCCCGGGATCATCGACAATAAAATGCAATGGGGTTAAAAAAGTAAGTATTAGGCTGAAAACAAAAACGGCAAAAACCAAATTTTCCAAATCGCGGAACGGCCACATTGCCCATTTTCGCAACGGATGCAAATCGTTTCCCCATTTATGCACCAAATAGAAAAAATCATTGCCCATTGGTGCAAACAGCAACGGATCGTCGGCATTTTCGAGTTTCAACAATTTTGCGGGCGCTACCAATTTGAAATTATTTAGTTCCACTCCATGTTCTTTTTCCAAAATTCGAATTTTGGTGATTGCCTCTTCGGGAAATTCTTTTTTGAAATAATGCGCATCCACAAAACGCAAGCGATAATTTATACAAAGTTTTTTAATGTCTTCAATATGATAAATTCTATCTAAATCGAGTTTTTCGATTTGAAAATCATTGGCAACTTCGGCTCCCGCATTCCATAGATTCTCATGAATTTTTTTTCGCTGAAATTCATTTTCGGCAAAAATGCTGTTCACCTCGTTCAAAATGGATTCCGAACCAATTCTTCTGCGCCGCGATTTTTCCAATTGACGCTCAATATTTGTTTTTGGTAACATCTGAAACTAATTTTCCATAAAATTACACGATGAAATCTTTTCTTCCAATTATTTAACATCCTTCTGCCCAAATACAATTTCAATAAAGATGTCGCTCGTCCTAAAAAAAAGTTTTTTACCGATTCAAAAAAAATAAAAAATACCTGTTGAATTAAACCGGAATTTATTTTGCGAAAGAGCTGGAATAAAGCTATATTTAACAAAAAATTGCATCTGAAAAAAGATTACGCGGGCAAATATGTATTCTGAAAAATCAGTTTCTTTAACGAAAGGAAATTGCACGAAGATCCGTGCAGGCTTTTTGATTATTTTTTCGTTGTGCATTGCCTGTTCCGTTCAGAAAGAAATTCGGAAATCGGATTGGGCGACCCTCAATCTCAGCGGAAAAATTAAATCCATTCGGCAAATCCCGCAGCATATTCCAACCAAATTCGGAAAATATCTAATTGGCGAACCTTGGCCGTATGTCGAAGACAATTCCGTATTATTCTTCGATGAAAGCGGAAGACTTATTGAAAAACGACTTTTTTACAACAACGGCACCAAATATTCCAAGGAAATGTATTATTACAACGAAGATGGAAACCGTTTTAAAGAAGTGCTTTACAATCAAAACGGAAGCATAGGCTCACGTATAATCTACACCTTCGATCGAAAAGGACAAATCACGCAGTCGGAATGCCTTAATTATTTGGGCGTGAACTACATTTATAAATATGACAACCGCGGAAACCGAATAGAAGCCCATAAATATTATGGCGATGGAAATTTGTACTTTCAAGCCACTTATGTCTATGACAAAAAAGGAAACCGGATTGAAGAACAGATTTTTACTTCAGAAGGAAAATTATTTTCGAAATGGAAATACCAATATGATGAAAGCGGAAACAGGATAATCAAAGAACGGTACCTGCCAAATGATCGACCCGATTGTAAATTGGTTTATGAATACGATGAAAACCACAATAAAACGCATTGGAAAAATTTTGGCCCTGATGGGCAACTAATTTCCCAAGGCACGTATGTATATGAATATGACAAACACGGAAATTGGACCAAAAAAACCAAAATGGAAAATTCAGAACCGATTTATATTTTAAGACGGGAAATCGAATATTTTGAGTAGAAGGGTATGCGCGTTGCGAAAATTAAATTTCGTTGACCTTTGAATCGCTGGTCGCTAATTCCCTCATCGCTGATTTCCTCTTCGCTAATTCCTTACATCCGTTCTGGAACATCAATTCCCAAAAGCCCAAAACCGGTTTTTACAACTTCTGCGGTTTCCTTCGAAAGTTGGGCGCGAAACGTTTTTTCTTCTTGGGTTTCCGCACTCAAAATAGAAATATTTTGGTAGAACGAATTGAATGTTTTTACCAACTCGTAAATGTAGTTTGCGATCAAAGCCGGACTGTGTTGGTCCGCTGCCTGCTGCACAGTTTCAGGAAAAATCAACAGAATCTTTAATAGTTCCTTTTCTTTTTCATGAAGTTTATGGGTTTCGATTTCTTTGGAAATATCAAAATTCACTTTTCGCAAAATAGACTGGATCCGGGCGTAGGTATATTGAATGAAAGGTGCCGTGTTTCCCTGAAAATCCACCGATTCTTTTGGGTTGAACAAAATGCGCTTTTTCGGATCTACTTTCAAAATGAAATATTTCAGCGCGCCCAAACCGATTGTCTTATAAAGGCTTTGTTTTTCTTGGTCTGAAAATTCATCCAATTTACCCAATTCTTCGGAAATATTTTTGGCGGTTTGAATCATTTCATGCATCAAATCGTCGGCATCGACGACCGTTCCTTCACGGCTTTTCATTTTTCCCGAAGGTAAATCCACCATTCCGTAGCTCAAATGATATAAATTTTCGGCCCAAGCGAAACCGAGTTTCTTCAAGATCAAAAACAAGACTTTGAAATGATAATCTTGTTCGTTGCCAACGGTATAAACCATTCCGTCGATATGAAAATCTTTTACGCGCTGAATGGCAGTACCGATGTCTTGCGTCATATAAACCGCGGTTCCGTCGGCGCGCAGCACGATTTTTTCATCCAAACCTTCATCGGTCAGATCGATCCACACACTGCCGTCTTCCTTTTTATAAAAAACACCTTTTTCGAGTCCGTTGGCGACCACATTTTTTCCCAACAGATACGTGTTGCTTTCGTAATAATTTTTGTCAAAATCCACGCCCAATTCCGTGTAGGTTTCTTCAAAACCATCGTAAACCCACTGGTTCATTTTCTGCCAAAGTGCCACCGTTTCAGGATCATCGGCTTCCCATTTCAACAGCATTTCTTTGGCTTCGAGCAGAATAGGTGCTTGTTGTTTTGCTTCTTCTACTGATTTTCCCTGATTTTTTAAATCTTCAATTTCCGATTTGTATTCTTGATCGAATTTCACGTAATAATTTCCCACCAATTTATCCCCTTTCAAATTAGCGGTTTGCGGGGTTTCATTATTCCCCCATTTTTTCCAAGCCAACATACTTTTGCAAATATGAATGCCCCGGTCATTGATAATTTGGGTTTTGATTACTTTTCTTCCGGCGGCTTTCAGGATTTCAGCCATTGAAAATCCCAACAAAATATTTCGAACATGTCCCAAATGCAAGGGCTTGTTGGTGTTTGGTGAAGAATATTCCACCATAATTGTTTTGCTGTTTTCTGTTGGAAGGATTTTTCCGTAATCTGAATTTTTTCGAATTTGAACAAATTCTTTCAAGTAAAAAGAATCGCTCAAAACGATATTTAAAAATCCCTGAACCACATTGAATTTGGAAACGGCTTCCACATTTTCTGTCAAATAATTCCCAATAAATTCACCAAGCACCACGGGATTGGTTTTCACAAGGCGCAACATCGGAAAAACCACCACAGTCAAATCGCCTTCAAAATCTTTGCGCGTGGGTTGGAATTCCACCCGTGGCAATTCTGAATTAAATTGATTTTTGACAGCTTTCTTGATGGCTTCCGAAATAATTTCTTGAATTTTCATGGCTTCGTGTTTCCGCGCAAAGGTATTTATAATTTGTAAATTTTTTGACGCAACAAAATACCGTAAACTATTGTTTTCACATAAGTTTTTTTATGTAAATGATATTGCATTTTAGAAGTTTACTTAATTTTGCAATATGAAACTAAGTCATTTCTACCTTGCCATTTTTGCCCCGTGGATGCTCGGAATATATTTTTCTTACATGCATTACAACTTGCTATTTGCAGGATTTGTGATCGCGTACTGTATTTATCGCTGCATTTTGGATTATCACAAACTAAAGCGGCAAGGCGTTGTTGGCAAAAAAGATATTTGGCAATTCATAGTTCCCGGCCATACGGTTGTTTATTTTCAGGAATTGTATTTTAAGTCTTAGGTTCAAATTCATTTTTCCATTTCTTTTTGCCAATTAACCGTTTGGCGCAGTTTTTAAATTCCCAAAAACCATGCATTGCGGTTCTCGTAAAAACGCCTATTTTTGCGCAAAATTTAAAAAACGAAAAATGGCAGGAAACAGAACATTCACCATGCTCAAACCGGACTCGGTGGAAAAAGGAAATATCGGTGCGATTTTGGAACAAATTACCGCTTCCGGATTTCGAATTGTCGCGTTGAAATTGACGCAAATGACCAAACACGATGCGGAAACTTTTTACGAAGTGCACAAAGAACGTCCGTTTTTTGGGGAATTGGTAGAATATATGACCCGCGGCCCGATTGTGGCGGCCATCTTGGAAAAAGAAAATGCGGTGGAAGATTTCCGAACCTTGATTGGCGCGACCAATCCGGCGGAAGCGGCCGAAGGAACTATTCGCAAAAAATACGCGTCTTCAATCGGTGAAAATGCAGTTCACGGAAGTGACAGCGATGAAAATGCCAAAATTGAAGGTGCTTTTCATTTTGCGGGAAAGGAGATTTTTTAAACTTGTCTGGTTTTAACTAGTCGATACAGATTATTTAGGGATTAATTTTATTATTAAAGCTGAACAATACTTCATTGTTCAGCTTTTTTTGATTTATATTGTTTGTGAAATTTGGTTTTTATGAATCAAAAGTAACCAGCCGGTTTTTTCCCGAGCAAGTGACAGGTAGCAACCTTTATTTGTTTGCGTTTTTCTTTGAAGAAGTCGATGAGACACAAAAGTTTTGTTTTCCTATTTTAAAATATTTTGTAACCTTTTCCTCCATTTTTCACTCTAATTGTGTAGCATCCTATTGAGGGAAAAAAGAAACTTGATAATGTTCAGGGCAGAACTATAAAAAGTGATGATGTTCAGCAAAAATCACCGGAAATTAAAAACCAAATAAATGATGTCAAATACCGCGAACTTAAATTTTGTTATGCCGAAAATTTCTGCAGAAGAAATACAAACGAAAATCGAACCGAATTCCACCGAAATGCGGATTTCACACGATATTCTTTTGTCAGAAGAAAATGAAAAAATCAAAAAAATTGCTTTTCATTTTCGTGAAATCATGGAAATTTTGCAACTGGATTTGGAAGATGACAGCCTGAAAGATACTCCCAACCGAGTGGCAAAAATGTATGTGAAAGAAATTTTTTCAGGATTGAATCCAGAAAACAAACCTGAAGCGAAATTGTTTGAAAACAAGTTTGGTTATGACCAAATGTTGATCGAAAAAGACATCAGTCTATACTCTTATTGCGAACATCATTTCGTGCCAATTATCGGAAAAGTGCATATCGCCTATTTTTCCAATGGGAAAGTAATTGGTTTGTCAAAACTCAACCGTTTGGTTCAATATTATGCCAAACGACCACAAGTTCAAGAACGGCTCACTGTTCAGATTGCCGAAGGTTTAAAAGAATCATTGCAGTCGGAAGATGTTGCGGTAATGGTTGATGCCGTTCATCTTTGCGTGGCTTCGCGCGGAATTAAGGATACGAACAGCAGCACAATTACATCAAATTATTCCGGAAAATTTCGCGATTCGGAAATCAAACAAGAATTTCTTTCAACCTTAAAAAACAATTGAATCAGTAAATTAAACGCAATGGAAAAACAAGTAACTATTTTATCGCTCGAAAACATTACTCATGACGTTCTTCAGATCAAAACAGAGAAACCTGCCAATTTAACTTTTGTTCCAGGCCAAGCCACGGAAATTTCCATAGCTAAAAATGATTGGAAAGATGAAAAACGGCCGTTTACATTCACTTCCCTTCCACAAGATAAGCACTTAGAATTTACCATAAAGGTTTATCCGCAGCACAATGGGGTTACCAATGAACTTTTAAAACTTCAAAAAGGCGATAAACTTATTTTACACGATGTTTTTGGTGCAATAGCCTACAAAGGCGAAGGCGTTTTTATTGCTGGTGGAGCCGGTATTACACCCTTTATTTCCATTTTGCGTGAATTGGATTCCAAAGGGGAGATTGGAAATAATAGACTGGTTTTCGCCAACAATACGGAAGCCGATATTATTCTGAAAAAAGAATTTGATGGACTTTTGGATAAAAAATTCATTAATATACTCTCAGAAGAAAAAACACGGGAATTTGAACATGGCCATATTACAGAAGGTTTTCTGAAAAGAAATATTCCCGAAAATCACCCGTTTATTTATTTATGCGGCCCGCCTCCTATGATGGAAGCCATTGAAAAGCAATTAAAAAACCTCAATATTCCCGAAAATAAAATAGTAAAAGAAGAATTTTAATCAGTCCAATTTTTCAACCAATTTTGAAAAGACCTGTTTCGGGTTTTTGTGCTCGTACAAAACCTTATAAACCGCATTGATAATTGGGGTTTTTGCTTTGTTTTCCCCCTTGTTTTTGTTGATGTGGTACGCGCTTTTCGCGGCATAAAAGCCCTCGGCGATCATATTCATTTCCATCTGTGCACTTTTCACGGTATAGCCTTTTCCAATCATATTTCCGAACATCCGGTTTCGGCTGAAAGAAGAATAACCGGTTACCAACAAATCGCCCAAGTAGGCCGAATCATTGATGTTGCGCTTCATTTTGTAGGTTTTTTTGATGTAACGTTTCATTTCACGAATCGCGTTGCTCATCAGCACACTTTGAAAATTGTCGCCATAGCCCAAACCGTGGGCAATGCCAGCGGCAACGGCATAAATATTTTTCAACATCGCGGCATATTCCGTCCCGATGATATCTTCACTAATCTTGCATTTGATATAGTCGTTTGCCAGTGCATCGGCAACCGTTTTGGCATACTTTTCCTCGGCACAAGCGATGGTCAGAAAAGACAAACGTTCCAAAGCAACTTCTTCCGCATGGCAAGGTCCGGTGATTACGCCAATTTGTTCAAAAGGGACGTCGTAAGTGACATTGAAATGCTCGCCAACAATCAAACTACTTTCCGGAACAATACCTTTAATCGCGCTGAAAATGATTTTATCTTTTAGCGGAAGTTTGAGTTTTTGCAGTTCCCCGGTCAAAAAAGCGGATGGGATGGCAAAAATGAGGTAATTGGACGCAGAAACGGCTTCATTGATATCGTTGGTGAGTTGTAATTGCGAATTGTCAAATTCCACGGAACTCAAATAATTCGGGTTGTGGCCGTATTTTTTTAGATGGTCTATTGCTGAAACATTGCGCATATACCAACCCACCTGCACTACATTTTCGCATAACATTTTTACGATGGCCGTGGCCCAACTTCCCCCGCCGATGACCGCAAATTTTGGGGTTTCTTCCATAACTCGTGAGTTTCACATCAAAAGTACGGAAATTTTGAGGGTTTTTAAAATTCATTTCACGTACAACTCACCACTCACTTCGCACCACTCACCACCCACCGCTATTTATAAAAATTCATCTCGTCCAAATATTTCCAAGCTTCATACGGAATTAATGGCCGAACATTTTTTCCTTCTTTAATGGAAGCCCGAATAAACGAAGCCGAAATTTCGATCACCGGTGCATCGATAAAATGAACTTTCGGATGGTTTTTGAGTGGATATTCGTCCGGTTTATCCGAAACGCGCGGATATACGAACAATTCGTGCCTTTCCAGAATCACATCGCTATTCTTCCATTTATGGAACCCGCGCAAATTGTCTTCCCCCAAAATAAGCGAAAATTCCTTTTCCGGGTATTTTTCTTCTAGAACCGCCAAAGTATGCGATGTGTAATTGGGTTGGGGAAGGTTAAATTCGATATTGCTGGGACGAAGTTTCACAAAATCTTCCGTGGCGCGATAAACCAAATCCAAACGCTGGTAATTGTCCAATAAAGAAGATTTTTTTTTGAACGGATTATGCGGTGTTACCACAAACCAAACTTCATCCAAATCCGAATATTCAACAAAATGGTTGGCAATGATAAGGTGGCCCACATGAACGGGGTTAAAAGTGCCAAAAAACAAACCAATCTTCTTTTTCATGACCTGCTATTTTTCGGAAATGAAATTTTTCACATAACTGTAGGCTTCCTCAAGGGCTTTTTCCAAATTGTTGTTCACAATTATATAGTCGAATTGCGGCGCTGTTGCCATTTCCACCGAAGCTTTTGCCACCCGCATATTGATGCGTTCCTCGGTTTCAGTTTTCCTTTTTTTCAACCTGATTTTCAATTCTTCAATACTCGGTGGCTGCACAAAAACGGCCAGCGTGCGCTCCGGATAAATGTGTTTGATGTCTAAGCCGCCAACCACATCAATATCAAAAACAACATGTTTTCCCGTGGCCCAAATTCGTTCAACTTCCGATTTCAAGGTGCCGTAGAAATTGTCGCGGTAAACTTCCTCCCATTCCAAGAAATCATCGTTTTTAATATGGGTTTTGAATTCTTTCAGCGACATAAAATAATAATCCTTTCCGTCCACTTCATATTCGCGTGGAGTGCGCGAGGTAGCCGAAATGGAAAAACCGAGATTGAGTTCCGGTTGCCGCAAAAGGTGTTGTACGATGGTGGTTTTTCCCGAGCCCGAAGGGGCGGAAAATACAATGAGTTTTCCGTTTGTCATTACAAAACGTTTAGCAGTTGTTCCTTGATTTTCTCCAATTCGTCTTTCATCTGAACGACCAATTGCTGCATGGGGGCAAAATTCGATTTGCTGCCGATGGTGTTGACTTCCCGACCGATTTCTTGGGCAATAAACCCGAGTTTTTTGCCATTGGAATCTTCGGAATCAAGATTTTCCGAGAAATAGACCAAGTGGTTTTCCAAGCGGGTTTTTTCTTCCGTAATGTCGTATTTTTCAATATAATAAACCAATTCCTGCTCGAACCGGTTTTCGTCAACGCTTTCTTTCAACGTTTCAATTCCCTTCCGAAGCCGCTCACGAACGCCATTTATGCGTTCAGGATCCATTTCCATTACTTGGCTTAATAAATTATGAAGATTGGCAATGCGCAGTTCAAATTCGCGTTCCAATGCTTTTCCTTCGTCTGAACGAAATTCGTTGATGGCGGTTAAAGCTTCTTCCACCCCATTTTGCAAAGCCCGGAACTCATCTATATTAATTTCTTCCCGTTCTGTTTTTAGAGTATCGGGAAGGTTCATCGCAATTTTCAGCAGTTCCATTTCGTTTTTTTCCCCGTCAAGCGGAATTTTTTGCAATTCGTTCATGTATTTTTGAACGACCGACACATTTACTTTTGCCGACGTTTCGCCTTCCGTGCTTTCGACGAAAACGGAAAAATCTACTTTTCCGCGTATAAGTGAAGAAGCGATGAGATTGCGCAATACCAACTCCTTTTCCCTAAATTTGGAAGGAATGCGAACATTCAAATCCAGATTTTTGCTGTTCAAGGATTTGATTTCGACCGTTATTTTTTTGTCGGGAAGGGAAACGAGACTTTTCCCAAAGCCCGTCATCGATTGAATCATGAAAGTGCATTAAAAAGTTGCGCAAAGGTAATAAAATCGAATTTGTTTTTTATTTCAGCAGAAGATTCCCATTTCAACCCGCGGTTTCATTTTTCATTCCGGGTAAATTCCAAATCTTGAAAATCAAAACTGAAATCGGTCATGGGAGAAACGGCTTCAACGGTCGCACTTTTGGCTTTGCCGTCCTTGTTCAAATTGAAACTAATAAATGCATCTGCCAACAAGCTGCGATCATCCCATTTGATGATGAAGGTGTTGCCTTTGTAATAGAACAATTCGCCGGTGAGGCCTTTTGCATTTTCGGCTCGGAAATATAATTTCCCGTTCTTTTTGAAAATACTTATATTTCCAAACCATGGATCGTTGAAAGTGCCGGTGTAATTGTCTAAACTTGCAACTGTCTTGTTTTCCCGCATAGTCTGCCATGCTGCATCAACCACTTTTTGAGCATCTTCTTCCCGCTTGGCCATCGCGTTTTGATATAAACTGTTCCAATCGCGCGGTTCGACGCCCAAATAACCGTCTTTTATGGAATTTGCAATAGCCGAGAACGCTGCACCTGATTGCTGATTGGTGAGCACAATGATTCCCAAATTCAATTCCGGTATCATGAGTACTTTTGTGACGATCCCCAACAGGCCCCCGGAATGCGTTACTTCTTTATATCCATTGACATCGCTTACAAACCAACCTAACCCATAGCCTGAAAAATGTGTGTTGTATGGACCTTTTCCACCCCGCGGAATGATGGTTTGCATTTGCCACATTTCATGTTGCGCTTTTTTACTGAAAAGGCTATCCGAAAGGTTTTCCCCGTATTTTCCGTGGTGCAGCTGGGCTTCTACCCATTTGCTCATATCTGCAGCGGAAGACCAAATTCCGGCTGCCGAATTTGCCGGATCCGTAAAACTAAGTCCGACCGGAAGCAATTTTCCGTCCACCGGAACATGACCCGTAATTTCATTGCTATGGTCTTTGCTATTTTTATAATTCACTACCGTTCGGTCCATTTCAAGCGGATTCATGAAATTCTCTTTTATGAATTTTTCATAAGGCATTCCCGAAACACGTTCCACGATTTCCCCAGCCACCAAAAACATCAGATTGTTGTAATGGAATTCGGAACGCAGCGAAGATACCGGCTCCAAATACCGTAAATTATGAATGAGTTCATCTTCCGTCAAAGTATTGTTTGCAGGGAAAACCATCAAATCACCCGCGCCCAAACCCAACCCGGTGCGATGCGACAACAAATCGCGCACCGTAATTTCATTGGTTAAATAAGGGGACGCCAATTGAAATTCGGGAATGATTTCAGTCACTTTGGTATCCCAAGTAATCTTTCCTTGATCGACCAGTTTGGCAATGGCGGCACTTGTAAAAGCCTTTGTGTTTGAGGCAACACCGAAAAGCGTATTTTCATCTACCTTCCCTCCTTTTTCAGCCGATCGCACCCCATAACCTTCCAAGTGAACCATTTCGCCATCTTTGATCACTGCCACAGCAACACCCGGCACATTAAAGGTTTCCATGGTTTTGCTGACCAAACTGTCTATTTGTTTATTGGTAAGCGGATTTTGGGCGGAAGCAATGGAAATTCCTCCGAAAAGCAATCCGATAAAAAAGAAAAGGTTTAAGATCGGTTTTATCGTTGATTTATATTTCATGGTTATTTTGAAATTTTGAAGCACTAATGTACAGTTTTTTGTGGTATGTGGAAATTCAATTTGAATAGGTTCCGATTTTTTATCAAAATGGTAAATTAGAAGTTACCATTCCGTAAACGGAAATTTGCTCAAATGGGCGTTGTAATAGCGTTTATCGCCCGTGACTTCCCTACCCAGCCATTCTGGTTTTAAAAAATTTTCGTCTTCGCTGGCAAGTTCAATTTCGGCAATAATCAAGCCTTGGTTTTCGGCATAAAATTCATCCACTTCATAAACATGTTCACCAAACTTCACCAAAAAACGGTTTTTTTCAATTGGAAAAGCTTCACATAAATCCAACAAAGTTTCTGCTTCTTTTGCAGGAATTTCTTTTTCCCATTCAAAACGCGATAAACCGCTTTTATTCGATTTTCCTTTAATGGTTATAAATCCTTTTTCATCTTGAATGCGAATGCGCACGCTACGCGCCGGATTCGAACTCAAATAAGCTTGGCGAATATGCATTCTTTTATTAGCCACCGATTTGAATTCCGAGGAAGTTACCAAGAATTTACGTTCGATTTCGATCATGCGTTTGCGGCAATTTCTTCAATTTCTTCCGATTTGATCAGTAATTTTCGGTAGCGGTTTTTTGCAACGAAAATCATCGCCGTGGCAATGGTTTCGGGATGAATGGGCTTAAATTTTTTCAGGGGCCCGAACATCAAGAAATCGGTGGTTTTCATAACTTGTTTCCAGAAAAATTCGAAAGGCCGCTTTTCTTCGCGTTCACCTCCAATTAACGATGGTCGGAAAACATAGGTGTCTTGAATATTTTGCGCCATCACTTCAAGTTCCATTTCGCCTTTTATTCGATTATAAAAAAACCGGCTGTTGGCGTTGGCTCCCAGGGCAGAAATGACTTCAAAAAAACGAATGCCGTTTTGCCGGCACAATTTTGCCGCGGTTACCGGAATTCCAAAATCGACTTTTTGATAGATTTTTTTCTTTGGCGTTTTTTTCTGTGTGCTTCCAACGCAACAAAAAACCACATCTCCTCGAAATTGTTCCTTGTATTTTTCCAATTCGAACAAATCGACTATGTACTCTTGCATTTTGGGATGTTTGAGCCCCACGGTCCTTCTTCCGAAAACAATTACTTTAGCATAGTAATCGTCTGCTAACAATTTATGTAAGAGTATGTTGCCCGTCAATCCTGTTGCGCCCAAAATTATGGCTGTTTTCATACTACTTTTGTTACTTTTGTAAATGTACTATTTTTAAAAGAAATCCTGCAAGGGCTTTCTTAAAGTATTTTTACCGAATAAAACAAATTTTTGTAAATTTCGACAAAGAAAAATCCAATGATAAAAAAAACTGTGTCGTCGATAAGCGAAGCCGTAAAAGGTTTAGAAAGTGGAATGACCTTGATGTTCGGTGGTTTCGGGCTTTGCGGTATTCCGGAAAACCTGATAGCTGAAATTGTTCGCATGAATGTGAAAGATTTAACTTGTATTTCCAACAATGCAGGCGTGGACGATTTTGGGCTCGGGTTGCTTTTGAAAAAGAAACAAATCAAGAAAATGATTGCTTCCTATGTGGGTGAAAATGCTGAATTCGAACGGCAAATGCTAACCGGTGAACTTGATGTGGAACTTACGCCCCAAGGTACGTTGGCAGAAAAATGCCGCGCGGCGCAACATGGTTTTCCAGCCATTTTTGTTGCCGCCGGATATGGAACTGAAGTTGCCGAAGGAAAGGAAATACGGGAATTCAATGGAAAACATTATGTTTTGGAAGAATCGTTCAAAGCCGATTTCGCTTTTATAAAAGCTTGGAAAGGCGATGAGGTTGGCAACCTGATTTTCAAAGGAACCGCCCGGAATTTTAATCCGGTGATGTGTGGAGCGGCCAAAACCACCGTTGTCGAAGTTGAAGAATTGGTGAAACCGGGCGAGCTCGATCCGAACCATATCCATATTCCTGGAATATTCGTGCAACGGATTTTTCAGGGGAAAGATTATGAAAAAAGAATTGAACAACTGACCGTGAGGGAAAAATGATTTGAAAATCGGACAATTTGAAAATTTGATGATCAGCTTCGTCTTCGGATCAAGTTTATTTTCAAAACAACAAATTGATACCTCCATCTTCAAATCATCAAATCAAAACATTTTCAAATTATAGATATGTCATTAGATAAAAATGGAATAGCGCACCGCATCGCACAGGAAATCAAGGATGGGTATTATGTAAACCTAGGTATTGGAATCCCAACATTGGTGGCCAATTTTGTGCGCGACGATATCGATGTCGAATTTCAAAGTGAAAACGGCGTGTTGGGCATGGGCCCTTTTCCGTATGAAGGAGAAGCCGACCCCGATCTTATAAATGCCGGCAAACAAACCATAACGGCCCTGCCCGGCGCGAGCTTTTTCGACTCGGCCATGAGTTTTGGCATGATTCGGGGAAAACATGTGGATTTAACTATTTTGGGAGCCATGGAAGTCGCTGAAAATGGCGATATCGCGAATTGGAAAATCCCTGGAAAATTAGTAAAAGGTATGGGCGGAGCGATGGATTTGGTGGCTTCGGCCGAAAATATAATTGTTGCCATGATGCACACCAACCGCGCGGGCGATTCAAAATTATTGAAGCGGTGCAGTTTGCCGTTAACGGGCGTTGGTTGCGTTACAAAAATTGTTACCAATCTCGCTGTTTTGGAAGTTACCGAAGGAGGCTTTCGGCTTTTGGAGCGCGCACCGGGTGTTAGCGTGATGGAAATTCAACAAAAAACGCAAGGTGAACTGATCATAGATACGAATGTGCCGGAAATGAATTTACGGTAAACGGGGGTCAATTTCAAAAAATCTTAATTATCACTTGCATACCATTCCGCGAAACTGCTTTCGGTTTCCTGAAGTTTTAATGAATGTAGGGAAATTTCATGGGGCAAGCGATTTTTGATTTTTTCCACAAAATCCAACACCATTTTTTCGCTTGTTGGTTGGTAATCTACCAAAATTACATTATGCCCTCGTTTTTCGAGCTCTTCCGCCAATTCCAAATGGGGGGTGTTTTTATTGAAAACCGTGGCGTGATCGAATTTATCGACGATCTCTTCTTTCACGATTTTCTTTAAATCGCCAAAATCGATCACCATTCCATATTTCACGTGATTTTTATCGCTGTTTGGCGTTCCCAAGACTGTTACAAAAAGTTTGTAGCTGTGGCCATGAACGTTTCTGCATTTTCCGTCATAACCATAAAGTGCATGCCCGGTTTCGAAAGAAAATTGTTTGGTGATACGGATTTTGCTCATTTTTTTTTGAAATTCAATGTACAAAACAAAGGTACAAACTTGATCGTAATGTTAGGGAAAATTAAAAATGAAAACAGGTTTGCGGAAAAAGCAATACCTTTAAATATTAAAAAAGCATTCCATGGAATTTATCGATTATTATAAAATTCTGGGGCTGGATAAAAACGCATCCATCGCCGATGTAAAAAAAGCCTACCGCAAATTGGCGCGAAAACATCATCCGGATTTGAACCCAAATGATAAAGAAGCCCAAGCAAAATTTCAGCAAATAAATGAAGCAAATGAAGTGTTGAGCGACCCGGAAAAGAAGAAGAAATACGATAAATACGGAAAAGATTGGCAACACGCCGATGAATTCGAAAAAGCGGGTTACGATCCGCGTCAACAGCAGCACGCGGGCAGAAATCATCAGCAAAGTTATGGAGGCAACTTTGGACAAGAAGATTTTTCGGACTTTTTCAGTTCTATGTTCGGTGGCGGCGGCGGATTTGGAGGCAATTCCGGAGGAAGAACCAGGTTCAAAGGACAAGATTTCAATGCCGAACTTCGCTTGAATTTGACCGATGTGTATCGTTCTCAAAAACAAACCTTAACGGTAAATGGAAAGCAAATTCGGTTGACCATTCCGGCCGGGATTGAAAACGGGCAAACCATTAAAATAAAAGGCCATGGCGGCCCGGGCATGAACGAAGGACCGAAAGGCGATTTGTATATTACTTTCAACATCGTAAACAACACAGAATTCAAGCGCGACGGCAGCGATTTGTTCAAAGAGGTTCCGCTTGATCTTTATACCGCACTTTTGGGCGGAGAAATTACCGTAGAAACTTTTGACGGAAAAGCGAAACTGAAAGTGAAACCCGAAACACCAAATGATTCAAAAATAAAATTAAAGGGAAAAGGTTTTCCGGTGTACAAAAAATCGGGGCACTTTGGCGATTTGTACCTGACCTATAAAATACAAATTCCGAAAAACCTCAGCGCCAAAGAAAAGGAATTATTTCAAGAACTTTCAAAATTACGTTAACTATGGAAGATCCAAACCTCATAGCAATCCAAACTTTTTGCAGCAGTCATCAGGTTGGAACCGATTTTATTTATTCCATCTATGAAATTGGGCTAATTGAAATCGTGAAAGGAAAAGAAGAAGATTTTATTGAAGAAACCCAACTTTCCAATCTGGAAAAAACGGTGCGCCTGCACAAAGATTTAAACATAAATACCGAAGGAATAGCCGCCGTTTTCGATCTTTTGGATCAAGTCGATTCCTTAAACCATAAAATTCGAAACTTGCGAAACCGATTGGCTGTTTATGAAGATTGACTTTCCCGCTCAGTGAAAATCCTGCGGAAACGAACTTCCAATTTGATTAATGGCAGCCACAATCGGTGCCATTTTTTCCACAGGCCTTTTTTGATTTCTTTTTGCTTTTCCAGAAGAATTTTTTCAAAAGAAACAACACTGCGATCAAAAATAAGATGAAGACTAAAATCTGTTGAAACATACTGTTTATTTTAGCAGTTGAAAGGCCACCAAAGCAGCGATATAAGCAATTCCGGTCATGACCACCAGTTGAATCACCGGCCATTTCCATGAATGCGTTTCCACTTTTACAATGGCCAACGTGCTCATGCATTGCATCGCAAAAGCATAAAACAACAATAAGCTGATTCCGCTTGCGAAATTATACAGCGGGCCTCCGAGGATAGGGTTTTTTTCAGCTTTCATGCGTTGCTGAATTGTGGCTTCATCTTCGCTGCCTACGCTGTAAATGGTTGCCAAAGTTCCCACAAAAACTTCACGAGCGGCAAAAGAACTAATGAGGGCGATGCCTATTTTCCAATCATAGCCCAAAGGCCGAACTAGTGGTTCAATTGTTTTTCCAGCGATTCCAATATACGAATTTTCCAGTTTAAAAGAAGCAATTTTCGTGTCTAATTCATCTTGGGAAAATGTTTCTGGCGAAATGTTTTCCGTGTAATTTTCCGTTACGATTTCTTCGGCATTTTCAAATTTTTCCCCAGGTCCATAACTCGCAAGAACCCAAAGGATAATTGAAATAGCCAAGATGATTTTTCCCGCGCCAACCACAAACGACTTCGTTTTTTCAATGATATTGATCGCAACACTTTTAAACATCGGCACCTTGTAATTCGGCATTTCAATAATGAAAAAGCTTTTGCTCCTAATTTTCAAAACTTTGTTCAATCCCCATGCGCCAAGAATTGCGGTAACAAAACCGAGAATGTAAAGTGCCATCAACGTCAATGCCTGCAAACCAAAAATTCCCAGATAGGTTTTGTCGGGAATTACAAGGGCAATAATGATCAAATAAACCGGAAGCCGTGCCGAACAGGTTGTAAACGGAATCACCAAAATGGTAATCAAACGTTCTTTCCAATTTTCAATATTTCGTGTGGCCATAATCGCTGGAATCGCGCAAGCAGTCCCCGATACCAACGGAATCACACTTTTTCCGCTTAATCCAAAACGGCGCATAATCCGATCCATTAAGAATGCCACGCGGCTCATGTAGCCACTTTCTTCCAAAATGGAAATAAAAAGGAACAGAAAAGCAATTTGCGGAATAAAAATCACGATGCCGCCAAGACCTGGAATAATTCCTTCTGCGACCAAATTTGTGAAAACCCCGGCCGGTAGAATACTTCGTACCCATTCGCTCAAAAACGCGAAAAACCGGTCGATTAAATCCATGGGATATGCCGACCAACTGTAAATCGCTTGAAAAATCAACAACATGATTCCAAAGAAAATCACATATCCCCAAATTTTATGCGTTAGAATACGATCAATTTTTGAGCGGATATCCGTGGCGCTTTTGGCGTCCACCTTCATCGTATCTTTTAAGAGATTGTTGATAAACTGATACCTCGCAATGGTTTCCTTTTGCTGTAAGCGTTTGAGTTCGGCCTTCTTTTTAGGGTTGAAATCCTGTGCGGGTTCTGTTTTTTTGCGGTTCAAATTACCAAAATTAACATCTTGGGTAATCACCAGCCATAATTTGTACAAAGATTGATTGGGGAAGGTTTTTCGCAGATCATCAAAATAAACCGGATCGATGGAGGAAGCGTTCAAACAGGGTTCCAGCGAAAGATGGCGATAATTTACAATCGCTTCTTTCAATTCGTCAAAACCAGTTTTTTTTCGTGCGCTCACCAACACGACCTTCGTATGCAACGTTTTTTCCAATCGGGAGATGTCGATCGAAATCCCTTTTTTCTTCATTCGGTCGGCCATATTGATGACCAAAATTGTGGGAATCCCCAAATCCTTTACTTGGGTGAACAGCAACAAATTCCGCTTCAAATTTTCAGTATCGCTAACAACCACGGCCACATCAGGAAAATCCTTATCGTTTTTGTTGAGCAATAATTCAATGACAATATTCTCGTCGAGGGAGGAAGCATTCAGGCTATACGTTCCGGGAAGATCGAGAATATGCCCTTTCAGCCCCTGTGAGAGTTTGCAAACCCCTTCTTTTTTTTCGACCGTTATCCCGGGGTAATTCCCTACTTTTTGGTTCAGGCCTGTTAATTGGTTGAAAACAGAAGTTTTGCCCGTGTTGGGGTTTCCAATGAGCGCGACATTAATTTGCTTTGCCATAGTTAGGGAAGGACATCGATTTCAATCTGTTCGGCGGTTTCTTTTCGAATGGCAAGATGATTTCCATTCATAATCAAATACATCGGGTCGCGGAAAGGCGCAAGATGAAGCAATTGCACCTCATTGCCCGGCAAACACCCCAATTCAAGCAATTTCAGCGGAATAATGTCCACCGAAAATTTTTTGATTATTGCACGTTGTCCGAGCTTTAATTGGGAAATTCTCACCGCTTTTATTTAGATTGAATTTAAACAACGCAAAAGTACTGTAAATAATTGGTATGCAAAAACTGAAAAGTTTACACTTTCCATTCAGCATCCTGCAAAATTTGTAACTAATCAGTCTAATCTAAAATAAAATCAATTATTTGATTTACATTCATTTAAAAAAATTTAACCGCAAAGTTCACAAAGATTTACGCAAAGCTCGCAAGGTGTCATGAATTGATTCTCAAGCCTTTGCGTCCTTTGCGCACTTTTCCTTGGCGTCCTTTGCGGTTAATAAATCTTTATCAATCAAGTGTTTAAGCACACTGGTTAGTTGCCAAAATTTTAATTAAGCTGAGTTTTCGGATAGGAATTTTTGAACTGAATAAATTCGCACAAAAGCAAATCATTCCGCAGCATTATGAATACAAAAGGGAATTAAGAATTATCGGCCACAAATCGTTCATCGACCGGCATTTCGGTTCCACATTCGTCGCAGGTTCGCAATTCTTTGCTTCCATAGAATTCTTTGAAATGTTTCAGAAAATCTTTTTCAATATCGTTCAGTTCAAAGTAAACTTCGTGCAATTTATGGTTGCAGTTGTCGCAAAACCACAACAATCCATCTTTCATATCCAAACCTTTGCGTTTTCGCTCAATTACAAGCCCAATGGAACCTTCTTCCCGCACCGGGGAATGTGGCACTTTTGCCGGGTTCAAATACATATCGCCCGGGCCAAGTTCCATTGTTTTTTTTTCGCCATTATCTTGAATATGAACTTGTATGTTTCCTTCCAATTGGAAAAAAAGTTCTTCGGTTTCGTTATAATGGTAATCTTTTCTGGCATTCGGCCCGGCCACGATCATTACAATGTAATCTTCGGCATCTTTATATAAATTTTTATTCCCGACGGGCGGTTTCAAAGAATCGCGGTTTTCCTCGATCCATTTGTTCAAATTGAAAGGTTTCTGAATAGCCATGATGTTTGGTTTTAAAATTTAAATTTACGATTATTCATGGGAAAATAACCCCGTCAAGCAGAAAAAATATGATTTTGTTGCGTAATTTTTGAAGCAAATTTTTATACCTTGAAAGCTATCCGTTGGTTGTATGTGGAACCGGATTTAAAACCGTAATCCCGAATAACCCGCTAAGTGATTTTCGGACTCAAACATCATCATAATCAACTTTGATATTCGGCGTGGTCGGATGTGCTTGGCAGGTTAAAATCAAGCCTTCACTGATTTCCGCATCGGTAAGGATTTGGTTTTTGGCCATTTCGGCGTGACCTTCCACGACCCTGGCAACGCAACTACTGCAAATTCCCCCTTGACAAGAATACGGGGCGTCCAAATCTTTTTCCAAAGCCGCGTCCAAAATGGTCGATTTCTTCGACATTTCAAACGTGGTTTCGTCGTCATCCAAAATAATGGTAACGTTGGTATTCCCTTCCAAAGGCGCATCAATTTCGCCTTCTTCGGAAGAAGAAAACAGTTCAAAATGAATGCATTTTTCCGGTATATTGTTTTCCCGCAACGTCTCCGAAACAGAATTTATCATCGTTTCCGGTCCACATAGAAAAATTTCATTGAAATGATGACCTTTGAATTTATTGCGCAATACATAATTCACCGTGCTTTTTTCAATTCTTCCAAAAAAAGCATCTTTATCTTGGGCTTGGCTGTACACAAATTCCAAAAACAAACGGTGCGGAAATTTTGCTTGAACTTCCAACAATTCCTTGAAATACATGGTTTCCTGTGGCGTTTTATTGCCGTAAACCAGCACGAATTTGCTATGTTCTTCCTGCTCAAGCGCAGTTTTTACAATAGATAAAACAGGCGTTATACCGCTTCCGGCCACAAAAGCAGCATAATTTTTATGCGCAGGACTCGTGGTATCGGGTTCAAAAGTGAATTTTCCTTCCGGCGGGAAAATATGTAGAATGTCGCCAACTTTCAACTTGTTGTTGGCAATGGGCGAAAACAATCCGTTTTTTACCTCTTTTACGCCAATTTTCAACTCACCGCTTTTCGGGGAAGAACAAATGGAATAAGACCGGCGCACTTCTTTGCCGTTTATTTCGGTTTTAATGGTGATATATTGCCCCGCGGTATAAGTAAAAATATCGGCCAAATTTGGCGGAATATCGAAAGCAATGCTTACAGCTTTTGGGGTTTCGCGGGTAATTTCTTTTATGGAAAGCGAATGAAAATTCTTCATTAATGCTATTTTGTGCAAAAATACGAACTATTTTTTCGTGCGTCAAGGTGAAAAACATATACCCAAACTTCTTAGGTATAAGATTTTTATTATTTTTGCGGAAGTGAAAATTGAATTATGAGCAATTCCAACTTATACAAAGGAAGTTTGAGCACCATTATTCTGAAACTATTGTCGGAAAACGGCAGGATGTACGGTTATGAAATCACGCAGAAAACCAAAGAACTTACTCGTGGAAAACTGAAAATCACCGAAGGGGCGCTTTACCCGGCTTTGCATAAATTGGAAGCTGAAGGTTTGCTCGAGGCCGAAATGGAAAAAGTGGACAACCGTTTGCGCAAATACTACAAACTCACCGAAAAAGGGGACAAAGAAACCGTTTTGAAAATATCGGAACTGGAAAATTTCGTGGCAACCTTGCAAACGATTTTTCAACCAAAACCAAGTTTTAGCTGAAATGAAAAAATTGAGCCAAGAAGAAATCCGTTTCATCGAGAATTATTTACTCAAGTTTCGCACTTAATTTAAGCTGCTAATTTACTGTTATTTGCAATATCTGGTGGATTGGTCAAGAAGGATAATGGTTCACTGTAAAGCACTAACTTCCTTGCAATTGAGTTAATGTCTATGTTTTCCACCAATA
>DASSWN010000003.1:0-16373 GCA_035704905.1 Flavobacteriaceae bacterium | reverse complement strand
TCCAATCGCTTTTCTTCCGAAGCATTCAATACATCGGCTCGGTCATAAACGCTTGTCTGCATTTTCGGTTTTGGCGGAATTTTGCGCTGTGCCACTGAGCTTTGAAAAGCCAGCAAACCGATGAAAATAAAAAGGAAAAATTTATATTTTGAAGAGGGCATGTGCGTTTTGCTTTTATTTATCGTGAAATTTCGTTTGGAAGTTCATCGATATCCGAATTGGCATCCCACGGGAAATGACTTTGCAATTGTTCTCCCGCCATCAATATTCCATCGATCAGACCTTGCTTGAAATCTCCTTTTTTAAAGTGCGACAGCATCAAATCTTTAGTAGTTTCCCAGAAATTTGTTGGAACCGCTTCATTAATGCCTTTATCACCCAAAATAACCAAGTTTCGATCGTCTATTGCTAAATAAATGAGCACACCGTTTTGTAGTTTGGTGTTGTCCATTTTCAGTTGGTGAAAGACTTCCACGGCATGGTCGAACGGATCCATTTCGGTGTGTCTTTCGATATGCACACGAATTTCGCCAGAAGTCTTTTTCTCGGCTTCCCGAATGGCATTGACAATTTCTTCTTCGTCCTTCTTGCTTAAAAATCTTTTGACTTGGGTCATTTTAATTTTGGGTTAATAGATTATTGAGCTAGCGTTCATTCGGTTTTTTAGAAATCAAATTCCACATCAGGCGCTTTTTCCGCACCCGCATCTGCTTCGAAACGTGCCATTTCTTCAAATCCCCACCAACCGGCAAAAATTGAATTCGGGAATTTTTTAATTTTGATATTGTAGGCGTTGACGGCTTCGTTGTACCGGTTTCTCGCTACGGCGATTCTGTTTTCAGTTCCTTCCAATTGTGCTTGCAAATCGCGGAAATTCTGTGTGGCCGAAAGCTGAGGATAGCGTTCCACGGAAACCAACAAACGGGATAGTGCCGATGAAAGTCCACCTTGTGCTTCTTGGAATTTTTGAATTTGCTCGGGGGAAAGGTTTTCAGCATCAACATTTACGGAAGTTGCCTTGGCACGAGCTTCGATGACATCGGTGAGCGTACCACGTTCAAAATCGGCAGCCCCTTGAACGGTTTTGACCAAATTCCCTATTAAATCGTTTCGACGCTGGTAGGCTGTTTCAACATTGCTCCATGCTGTTTTTGCATTTTCTTCGAGCGTAACGGTTTCGTTGTTGAAACCTACGGTCATGCTATAAATTATAATTCCGAGGACAACTATTATTCCCACGGGGATGAGCCATTTTTTCATAATCATTTTTGGTTTTAAAATTTTTGCTAAAATAAGAATTATTCGTTCCGCTTTTTTGAAAGCGAAACAACTTTTCACAACTGATTTTTGATTTTGGTCAGTTCGGTTTTTAAAAATTCCAATTTACGGATAATTTCGAAGTTGGAGAGTGTTTTTTGTTTTTCTTCTTTTAAGTGCGTTTTTGCCCCTTCCAAAGTGAAGCCTCGTTCTTTTACCAAATGGTAAATGAGCTGCAGGTTTTTGATGTCCTCTGGCGTGAATTTTCGGTTTCCTTTCGCGTTTTTTTTGGGCTTCAAAACATCGAATTCCTTTTCCCAAAACCGAATCAATGATGTGTTCACGCCAAAAGCCTCGGCAACTTCGCCAATGCCGTAATATCTTTTTTCGGGAAGGGAAATGTGCATTTTTTCAATTAAGAATTAAGAATTAAGAATTATGATTTACGATTTCCTTTCAGCTCAACTTCTATTCCGGGGTTCAAGGGTTTCAAATGTACGATAAAGTCTTTTTTCTTTTTCGGGGAAACCAACACAGTATCGAATTTGTCGTAAAAAATTTCAAGCCGGTCCAATGAAAATGCGGGAGCACTTAACGGGTTGTTTGTTTCGACGATTTTTTGGATTCCTTGAACCGGAATATATCCCGAACGCTCATTAAAAAAACAATCAATTCAAACTCAATCTTGGATTTATATGTTTTACAATTTTTCGTTTATCTTCACAAAATCCTGACTCCTAACTCCTAACTCCTAACTCAGAATTAATCAAGTGACTGGTTGTCCATTTGAACACGTTCCAACATAATGTCATATTCTTCGGAAGTAAGATCGCCGTGGTAAAAATTGATGGGGTTCACGACTTTGCCGTCTTTGTGCACTTCGTAGTGCAAATGCGGTGCGGTGGATAATCCGGAGGTTCCAACGTAGCCGATAATTTCGCCACGTTCCACATGTTCTCCTCGACGCACGTTGAATTTGCTCAAATGTGCATAATAGGTTTCATATCCGAAGCCGTGTTCCAATATGATAAGGTTTCCAAAGCCGCCGCCACGAGAAGCCTTTTGTACAACAGCATCGCCGGTCGCATAAACCGGAGTTCCGCGTGGGGCCGAAAAATCCATTCCGGTGTGCATTTTTCGATATTTTAATATGGGATGCATGCGCATGCCGTAACCAGAAGCCATTCGTTTCAAATCTTCGTTTTCAACTGGTTGAATGGCAGGCATGGCTTTCAATAGCGCTTCTTTTTCTTTTGCCAGTTCCACAATTTTATCCAAGGATTTCGACTGCACCACAATTTGCTTGGAAAGCACATCCATTCGTTTGCTCGTTTCGATAATGAGCTCGGAATTTTCGTAGCCTCCCAAATCGCGGTATCGGTTTACCCCGCCAAAACCGGCTTTTCGCTGTTCTTCCGAAATAGGATCGGCTTCAAAATAAACACGGTACAAATTATCATCGCGCTCTTCAACTTCATGCAGCACCTTTTCGGCCAAAGCCATTTTTTTGTTCAAAACTTCATATTGCAGTTGCATGTTCTGAAGTTCGCGTTTTAGAGTCATTTCACGCGGGGTTTGCACCTGGGGCAAATTAATGTAAACAAGCAATAACAAGAAGCCGGCAAGGAACATACCCAAAATGGCAATGACGGCATAGCCCAAACGTCGACCTTTTTTTCGCTCTATTTTTTTATAGGAAAGAGTTTCGCTGTTATAATAATATTTGACTTTCGCCATTTGTCTTTTATTGTATTATTTTTGCGCCTGCTTGTGTGTCCATATTAAGTCTGACGTACAAAAATATAAAAAGTTACAATAAGTTGCTCGAAATTTGCTCCCATTGAAATAGTAAGAAAAAATGACTTCTAAAGAAACCCGTTCTAAATTTTTGGAATTTTTCGAATTGAAAGGCCACAAAATCGTTCCTTCCGCGCCCATGGTAATGAAAAATGATCCCACTTTGTTGTTCACAAATGCGGGTATGAACCAGTTCAAAGAATATTTCTTGGGAAATGTGGTTCCGAAATATTCGCGGGTGGCCGACACCCAAAAATGCCTGCGCGTAAGCGGAAAACACAACGATTTGGAAGAAGTGGGTAAAGACACCTATCACCACACCATGTTCGAAATGTTGGGAAACTGGAGTTTTGGCGATTCTGCCCGTCCGGCCCGCCTGAAACGGAATGGGCAGGCAGGCGGGTATTTTAAAAAGGAAGCAATTTCGTGGGCATGGGAATTGCTGACAGACGTTTTCAAAATTCATCCGCAGAATTTATATGTTTCGGTTTTTGAAGGAAGCTCCGATGCCGATAATTTGTCTATGGATAAAGAGACTTTGGAATTATGGAAAGCGGTTGTGCCCGAAAACCAAATTGTCTTTGGAAATAAAAAGGACAATTTTTGGGAAATGGGCGATCAAGGTCCTTGCGGTCCGTGTTCCGAGATTCATATCGACTTGCGTTCCGAAGCAGAAAAAGCAAAAGTCGCCGGTCGTGATTTGGTGAACGCCGATCATCCGTTGGTAGTCGAAATTTGGAATTTGGTTTTTATCCAGTTCAATAGGAAGGCAAACGGAAGTTTGGAGGAACTGCCCGAAAAACATATCGATACGGGAATGGGTTTCGAACGTTTGTGCATGGTTTTGCAAGGGAAAAAATCCAATTACGAAACGGATGTTTTCATGCCTCTAATCCGGAAAATAGAAATTATTACCGATTCCTGTTACGGAAAAAGTGAGGAAAAAGATATCGCCATCCGCGTCATTGCCGATCATATTCGTGCCGTTGCTTTTGCAATTACCGATGGACAACTGCCGAGCAATAATGGTGCTGGCTACGTGATTCGCCGAATTTTGAGACGCGCCGTTCGATATGGGTTTACATTTTTGAACACCAAAGAACCTTTTATTTATAAATTGGTCGAAACCCTATCCGAACAAATGGGCGAAGCTTTTCCCGAATTGGAAAAGCAAAAAAGCCTTTGTGAAAATGTGATTCGGGAAGAAGAAAATTCATTTTTGAAAACTTTGGACCAA
This sequence comes from Flavobacteriaceae bacterium, assembly GCA_035704905.1. Taxonomy (GTDB): domain Bacteria; phylum Bacteroidota; class Bacteroidia; order Flavobacteriales; family Flavobacteriaceae; genus DASSWG01. The sequence goes on along the minus strand of DASSWN010000003.1, from coordinate 12,082 downwards.
GGATTGCGTTTGTTGGAAAATGTGGTGGAAGAAGCCGAAACAACAAAAATTTCGGGAAAAAAAGCTTTTGAATTATACGATACCTTTGGATTTCCAATTGATTTGACAAGTTTGATTTTAAGCGAACGTGGCTATTCTTTGAATGAAAAGGAATTCGAAGAAGAATTGCAGCAACAAAAAAAGCGTTCGCGCTCGGCGGCGGAAAGCACAGCCGGTGATTGGCAGGTTTTGATGGAAGACGAAGTTGAGGAGTTTATTGGTTACGATCAACTGAAAACCAATGTAAGAATCGTAAAATACCGAAAAACAGAAAGCAAAAAAGAAGGTGAATTATTCCAATTAGTTTTCAATCGAACGCCTTTTTATCCCGAAGGTGGCGGCCAGGTTGGCGACAAAGGTTATTTGGAAACTTCAAACGGCGATGTGGTTTACATAATCGATACCAAAAAGGAAAACAATTTGATCATTCATTTTTCCAAATCGCTGCCAAAAGATTTATCGGAAAATTTTAAAGCGGTCGTCGATGAAAATCAGCGTAAAAAAACGCAAAAGAATCATTCGGCAACACATTTGCTGCATCAAGCTTTGCGCGAAGTTCTTGGAAAACATGTGGAGCAAAAAGGTTCATTGGTAAATAGCAAACATTTGCGGTTTGATTTTTCACATTTTTCAAAAATGAGCCAAGAAGAGTTGGAATTGGTTGAAAATTTTGTGAATGATCGAATTCAAGAACAACTTCCGTTACAGGAACAACGCAATATTTCATACGATCATGCTATTAACGAAGGCGCCATTGCGTTGTTCGGCGAAAAATATGGCGATTCTGTTCGAACTGTGCGTTTTGGGGAATCGATGGAACTTTGTGGCGGAACGCACGTTCGAAACACTTCCAGTATTTGGTTCTTTAAAATTCTCTCTGAAAGTGCTGTTGCTTCCGGAATTCGCCGTATTGAAGCGATAACCGGCGAAGCGGCAAAAGAATTTTTTCAACAACAAACAGAAGATTTGAACGAAATAAAATCACTTCTGAAAAATCCGCAACGTGTTTCAAAAGCAATTATTTCTTTGCAAGAAGAAAATACCAACTTAAAAAAGGAACTCGAAATTTTGCAAAGACAAAAAGCGAAAAATATAAAATCGGCGTTGAAAAATGAAATTGAAGAAACCAACGGGATTCATTTTTTGGCCAAAAAAGTTGATCTTGATGCAACCGGGATGAAAGACTTGGCATTTCAGTTAGGCGATGAATTGGAAAATCTGTTTTTGGTTTTTGGTTCCGACCAAAATGAAAAAGCTTTGCTTTCTTGCTATATCTCGAAAAATTTGGTGCAAGAAAAAAACCTCGATGCTGCGAAAATTGTGCGTGAACTTGGGAAATACATTCAAGGCGGCGGCGGCGGACAAGCTTTTTTTGCGACCGCTGGCGGGAAAAATCCGGAAGGCATTTCGGAAGCCTTAAAAAAAGCGGTGGATTTTAAACCGGAATACTAATTTTTTAAAAGAGTCGGGTTGATTGATATGTGAAAAGTGGGCCGAGAATCCCTGCCCAAAATTTCAAAATCTTTTCCTACATTTGGCTTTTTAACTTTTGGTTAACGAGAACGTATGATTGCGCATTTAAGGGGAAAACTAATAGAGAAAAATCCGACACACGTTGTGGTAGAATGCAATGGGGTCGGCTATTTTGTCAATATTTCCCTACATACTTTTTCATTGATTCCTTCCTCGGAAATTATTTTTTTGCACACGCACCTTCAAGTTCGTGAGGATGCGCAAATTTTATATGGTTTTTTTGAAAAGGCTGAGCGCGAAGTATTTCGGCATTTAATTTCCGTATCGGGAATTGGTGCGGGAACAGCAAGAACCATGCTTTCTTCCCTTTCACCCGAAAAAGTTGTGGAAGCAATTGCTTCTTCCGATGTCGCCACCATTCAAAGCGTGAAGGGAATTGGCGCAAAAACCGCACAACGGGTGATTATTGACCTGAAAGACAAAGTGTCGGGAATTTCCGGATTGGACGAAATTTCGACACCGCAAAACAATACCAATAAAACCGAAGCGTTATCAGCACTGGAAACGCTCGGATATCTTCGAAAGCAATCCGAAAAAGTGGTGCGACAGATCATTGCCGATGATCCGGAAGCAACGGTGGGAACAATTATTAAACGGGCATTAAAAAATCTGTAAAAACTTTGGGAGACGCTTATTTTTCAAAATTGTCGATAAAGGCCACGTGGAGCATTTTGTTTTTCTTCTTTGCGATTTTCAATCTGTCCGCACAAGATACCGATTCCACCGCCACCGGTTTTTCTTTCGGTCAGATAGAACTGGAAGATCCGAACAGCATTGTGGGAAAATATACTTATGACCCCTATCTCGATCGGTATGTTTATAATGAAAAAGTAGGCAATGTTCCCATCTCTTTTCCGCTTATTTTAACCCCCGAAGAATATGAAAAACTGGTTCTTCAGGAACAAATGCGGGAATATTTCAAACAGAAATCCGATGCGATGGCCGGCCGAAAAGAAGGAAGCGAAGAAGAACAGAAAAATTTGTTGCCGATTTTTTATGTGAATTCAAACTTTTTTCAATCCATTTTTGGTGGCGATCAAATTGAAGTGATTCCGCAAGGTACGGTTGAAATGGATTTGGGCGTGCTTTATACCAAACAAGATAACCCTTCGCTTTCTCCCCGAAACAGAAGCAGTTTCACCTTCGATTTTGAACAACGCATCAATTTGAGCCTTATTGGACAAATAGGAAAAAGGCTGAAAGTGACAGCTAATTACGACACAGAATCCACTTTCGATTTTCAGAACCAGATCAAACTGGAATATACACCTGATGAAGACGATATTGTTCAAAAAATAGAAGTAGGAAATGTGAGCATGCCGCTGAACAGCGCGCTTATTCAGGGAGCACAGAGTTTGTTCGGCGCAAAAGTAGAACTTCAATTTGGAAAAACCACGATCACCGGGGTTTATGCCGAACAAAATTCAGAACGGCAAACGGTTCAGATTCAGGGCGGGGGAACGGTGCAGGAGTATGAAAAATTTATTGCCGATTACGATGAATACCGGCATTTTTTCTTGGCGCAATATTTTAGGGACCATTATAACGAGGCTTTAAAAAATTACCCGTTTATAAACAGCAACGTTCAGATTACGCGTGTAGAAGTCTGGATCACCAACAGAAGTAACAATACGACTTCGCTTACGAGCGCCAGAAATATTGTTGCCATTCAAGACTTGGGGGAATCCGATCCGAGAAAAGTTGGAATTCTGCTCGACAACAATGGCAATTATTCGCCTTCACCTCAATACAACGGATTTTTGAATGTTTCCTCCGGCGCATATCCCAACAATGCCAACAACGATTTTAACCCTTTTGGCATCAACGGTTCACAGCCGTCGGTTTTGACCCCGGCAATAAGGGATGTGGCCACGGTGCAGCAAGGTTTTGGCTCGTATTCAGATGATGTAAATGAAGGCGTGGATTATGTAAAACTTGAAAGTGCGCGCCAGTTGTTGCCTTCGGAATTCACGCTGTATCCGCAACTCGGATATATTTCGTTGAACCAACGACTTTCAAATGACGAAATTTTGGCAGCTGCATTTCAATTTACGGTGAACGGGAAAGTATATCAGGTGGGTGAATTTGCCAATGATGGGGTTCATGCCACCGAAACAACGCCCAATCCAAACCCGAGCAATCCGGATAATCAAACCATCAACACACAGAGCTTGGTGGTGAAAATGCTGAAAAGTACCATTACCAATGTGAACGAGCCGGTATGGGATTTGATGATGAAAAATATTTATGGAATTGGTGCTTATCAGTTGGAACAGGAAGATTTCCGAATGAAAATTCTTTATACCGATCCGCAAGCCTTGAATTACATTAAACCCGTAAATTCATCGACGCCATTGCCGGAAGATGTTGCGAATACCAATCTGCTGCAGGTTTTTCACCTTGATAATTTGAATAGGAACAACGATCCTATTGCCGGTGGAGATGGATTTTTCGATTATGTGCCTGGAATAACAATCGATCCTGAAAATGGACGGATTATTTTCACTACCGTGGAACCCTTTGGAAAGTTTTTGTTCAACAAGTTAGACCCTGATCCAAATAGCGGCACCGAAGATTACGACAATCCTTCCACCTATAATTCGAATCAAACAAAATATGTGTTTCGGGCCTTGTACGAAACCACCAAAACCCAAGCGCTGCAAGAGGCCGCGGATAAAAATAAATTTCAGTTAAAAGGAAGTTATAAATCTTCCGGCCAAGAGGGAATTCCGATTGGCGCATTCAATGTGCCGCAAGGTTCGGTGACGGTTACCGCCGGCGGAAGGGTTCTACAAGAAGGGGTGGATTACACCGTGAATTATCAATTGGGCCGGGTAAATATTTTGGATGAGGCTTTGTTGGCTTCTAACGTGCCGATTCAAGTTTCCACGGAAAACAATGCCATGTTCGGGCAGCAAACCAAACGTTTTTCGGGAATTCATGTCGAACATAAATTCAGCGATAAATTGATTATAGGGGGAACTTATTTGAACCTGAACGAACGACCGGTTACACAAAAAGCAAATTACAGTTACGAACCCATTAATAATTCCATTTATGGATTCGACATAAATTATTCTACAGAAGTGCCGTTTTTTACCCGTTTGGCAAACAAACTGCCGAATGTCGATACCGATGTGGAATCCAATTTTTCCCTACGTGGGGAATTTGCGTATTTACATCCCGGCGCGCCCAAAGGAACCGATTTTGACGGGGTGGCAACAACTTATATCGATGATTTCGAAGCTTCACAAACGGCTATTTCAGTAATGGCGGCACAATCTTGGGAGCTTTCGAGCGTGCCGGTGGGGTATCGCGGCCCAAACGATGTGAACGGAAATTACGATGTGAACGGCGATTTGAGCGTCAATGATTACCGCGCAAAATTGGCTTGGTACACCATCGATCCAATTTTTTATAGTAGCCAACGTCCGGGTGGGATTTCAGATGACGATCTTTCCAATTATACCTCCCGTCGTGTTTTTATCAATGAAATTTTTCCGAACACGGATATTCCGCAGGGTCAAACCCAAGCAATTTATACCTTGGATCTGGCGTATTTTCCCGAAGAACGTGGACCCTACAATTTTAATCCATCGGCTGCCGCAACCGGAACGCTTTCCAATCCGGAAGATAAATTTGGAGGAATTATGCGCGGAATGACCACTACCGATTTTGAGCAATCCAATGTGGAATACGTGGAATTTTGGATCATGGACCCGTTCATTTATGATGAAAATTCCGATGTGGAAGACGGCACCATCGTATTCAATTTCGGCAGTATTAGCGAAGATGTGCTAAAAGACGGGCGCAAACAATATGAAAACGGATTGCCCGCCGATGGCGGAACGCAAAATACCACCATTACCGAATTTGCAAAAATTCCGGCCAACCAGTCTTTGATCTATGCTTTTGATACGGAAGGGCAGGAGCGAGCCAACCAAGATGCGGGTTACGATGGGTTCGACGATGCTGAAGAAGCTACACAATTTCCTGCGTTCGGTGGTTTTTCTGATCCTTCGAACGACAACTATACCTATTACTTGAACACAGATGGCGATGTGGTCGAACGTTATAAAGAATATAATGGTTCCCAAGGAAATTCCCCGACGGAAGTTTCGCAGACCAACCGTGGAAATTCCACGCTTCCTACCGTGGAAGATGTGAACCGCGACAATACCATGAACACCATCGACAGTTATTTTCAATACAAAGTTCCCATTTTTAGGAATATGAGTGTGGACAACAACACGAGTACTGTTCCAGGCATAAATTCCGATTTCATCACCGATGTGAAAGAAATCAATGTCACCCTGCAAAATGGCGACCAACTTCCCGTTCGTTGGGTTCAGTTCAAAGTGCCATTGCGGCGCGATAGTGAATTTGCCGTTGGCGGAATTTCCGATTTGCGTTCGGTTCGTTTTATGCGAATGTTTTTAACCGATTTTGAAGAAGACATTGTCCTGCGTTTCGGAACATTGGATTTGGTGCGAGGCGATTATCGTCGATATACCGAAGCGATTGTTCCAAATGGTAGCGATCCGGAAATCAATACTTCCACCATTTTTGAAATGTCGGCGGTAAGCGAGGAAGAAACTTCAGATTACGTTTCGCCCCCGGGAGTGGTTCGCGAAGAATACGTAAACAACAACGAAGCTATTCGCGAAAACGAACAGTCGTTGGCATTGCGCGTGAAAAAACTGGAAGCCGGCGATTCCCGAGCGGTTTATAAGAATTTTCAAGTCGATATGCGGCAATATAAAAATCTGGAAATGTTCTTGCATGCTGAAGCTTTGCCGCAGCCGAGCCCACAATTGCAAGATGACGAACTGGTGGCATTCATTCGAATGGGAACCGATTTTAGCGATAATTTCTACCAAATTGAAATTCCTTTAAAGGTAAGTGATGGGAATGCATCGACACCGACAGAAGTTTGGCCGGCGGAAAATGAATTGAAAATCCCGTTGGATTTGCTGCAAAAAATCAAATCACTAATAATTGGAAACAATAATTACGTGAACACCGATCTGAATTATTTCACTCCCGATCTACAACCCTCTACCGGAAACGTTATAGAAGGACTTCGAGTGGGATTGAAAGGAAATCCGAGTTTTGGCGATATTCGTGTCATAATGCTCGGAATTCGAAACAATACCACCGGCGCCGATGTTTCAGGAGAAGTTTGGTTCAATGAAATGCGGCTTTCCGATCTGAAAAGTGAAGGAGGTTGGGCAGCGATTTTGAATATGGACACCAATTTTGCCGATTTTGCTACCATTTCTGCCACAGGCAGAAGAAGCACCATTGGGTTTGGTTCGTTGGAACAGGGCCCGAACCAACGCAGCCGTGAAGATATCAAACAGTACGATTTTGTGACCAGTTTGAATTTAGGACAATTGTTGCCCAAAAAGTGGGGAATTAAGGTTCCTTTCAATTATAGCCGAGGTGAAAAATTGATCACCCCGCAATATGATCCGGAGTTTTTGGATATTGAATTGGAAACGCTTCTGGACAATACTTCAAGCGAAGCACAACGCAAAATTTATGAAGAACGGGCACAAGATTACACGAAAAACCAAAGTGTGAGCGTCATTGGTTTGCGAAAAGACAGAACCGGCGATGCCAAACCCATGCCGTATGATATCGAAAACTTCACTTTTTCAGGCACATATAATCAAATCGATCACCGCGATTTTGAAATTGAAGAATCCTTGGACCAAGATGTGAATGTTGGTGCGACCTATAATTTTAATTTTGTTCCTTTTGAATTGGAACCACTGAAAAAGGTTGCTTTTTTTGATAAAACCCCATATTTCGACCTGTTTCAAGATTTCAATATAAATTTGTTGCCAACCAATCTTTCCGCAAGCGGAAATATTATTCGACAGTACAATGAGCAACGTTTCCGGGAAATTAATCGTAATCCGGGCGATATTGGTTTGCCTACCTTATATCAACGAAATTACTTGTTCAATTGGCAATATGGAATCAATTATAATTTAACGCGCTCGCTAAGTTTCAATTTCACTTCTACCAACAATCGCATCGTGCGGAATTACATCGATGAAAACAATATTCCCAATCCGGAAATAGGAATTTGGGACGGTTTTTTTGAAATGGGTGAACCCGATCAGCATTATCAATCTTTGCAGTTGAACTACGATTTACCCTTCAGTAAAATTCCAGCTTTGAAGTTTATAAAAGCGCAATATACCTACACCGGGAATTTTCAGTGGCAAAAAGGTTCTGAAATTTTGAACGATTTGGAAGGCGTTCCCTATATCGGGAATTCCATTCAAAATTCGAGTACGCATCAAATAAACGGAACTTTTGAAATGTCCACGCTTTATAATTATATTGGACTTGAAAAGCGCACAGAAGATAATGGTGATGCGCGTTCCGTAGGTTCACGGACAGATGCACGAAACAAAGGTGGCAAAGATGGGAAAGATGGCCAAAACAGTAAATCCAGTTTATCATTGTCCGGACAAATGAACAATAATAAAGAAGGAGGTTCTACTTCCGACACTAGTTTGGGCGGTGGGGACAAAGCCTTCAATACCTTTGTAAGTGTTTTATCTGCGTTGAAAAGGATTCAGGTTGATTATCAGGAAACCCAAGGAACCTTTTTGCCCGGATATACACCCGATGTGGGATTTGCAGGAACAACAAGGCCAACTTTTGGTTTCACTTTCGGGAGTCAACGCGACATCAGGGAAATGGCAGCAGATAATGGTTGGATAACACTTTACCAAGAATATAACGAGCAATATTTGGAAACAGAAAGCCGGCAGCTGAACCTTCAGGCAAATCTCAGTTTGCTTCCCGATTTGACTATTGATTTGAATGCCAGTAGAATGTATATGGAAACCTATTCGGAAAATTTTAGAGTAGATCCGGATGATTTTGAATATCATTCCTTAACGCCGAGTGCTTTCGGAAATTTCAACATTTCCACAATTTTGATCAAAACAGCTTTTGCCAGTAGTGATAAGAACACCTCCGAAGTGTTTCAGGAATTTCGGGACAATAGGCTGCAAGTCGCTATGCGGTTGGCAGAAGAAGCGGGCATCGACACGAGTAATCCGGACAATATTGATTCCGAAACCGGTTTCCCAAAAGGTTATGGACGAAACAGTCAAGCAGTTTTGCTGCCGGCGTTTTTGGCCGCATATTCGGGTAAAGATGCTGGAAGTATAAAGCTGGGTGCTTTCCGCGATGTTCCCCTTCCCAACTGGGATATCAAATACACCGGATTGATGCGTTTGGATTGGTTCAAAGAAAATTTCAACCGGTTTTCATTACAACACGGATATACTTCGGGTTATACCATCAATAGTTTCCAAACCGATTTGGAGTATGATGCGATTTCGCCATATTCCGAAAGCAACAAAGATCAATCCGGAAATTTCAGAAATGAATTTTTGATCTCCAATATTAATTTGGTGGAAGAATTCAGTCCTCTGGTAAAAGTCGATTTCGAACTGAAAAATTCAGTTCAAGTTTTGATGGAAGTTCAAAAAGACCGTATGTTATCGCTCAGTTTCGATAATAATTTACTTACCGAAGTACAAGGCAACGAATATACTTTAGGGCTCGGTTACCGTATTCGCGATCTTAAAATTGCAACAAAGATTGCGGGTGATCGACGGATTCTTAGTAGTGATTTGAATTTTAAAGCCGATGTTTCTTATAGGAAAAACAGAACTTTTATCCGATATTTGGACGTTGATAATAGTCAGACCACGGCCGGTCAAGATATTTGGACCATCAATTTCACCGTTGATTACGCGTTAACAAAGAATCTGACGGCATTGTTCTATTACGATCATAGTTTTTCGGAATACGCGATTTCCACTGCATTTCCGCAAACAACAATTCGATCTGGATTCACACTGCGGTATAACTTCGGAAATTAATTTTGAAGCAAATTTTTAAAAACCAATCTTAAATCAATCAATATATGAACGCACCGGAAAATTTGAAGTACACAAAAGACCACGAATGGATAAAAATTGATGGCGACATTGCAACCGTGGGAATCACCGATTTCGCTCAAGGGGAATTGGGGGATATTGTTTATGTTGAAGTGGAAACAGTGGATGAAACATTGGAAAAGGAAGAAATTTTTGGTACGGTGGAAGCTGTAAAAACCGTTTCGGACTTGTTTTTGCCACTTTCGGGGAAGATTATTGAATTCAACGAAAGTTTGGAAAGTGAACCGGAACAAGTAAACGAAGACCCTTATGGCGCGGGCTGGATGGTTAAAATCAAAATTTCAAATTCCGATGAAATCGAAACCTTAATGGACCAAGACGCATACAAAAAGTTGATAGGTGGGTAAAGTGCTTTTATATGTAGCAATTGCGTATTCTTTGGCACTTTTCATTTTGTCACTTATGAACATTGATTCATTGCCAAAATTGGAAATAAGCAATGTGGACAAAATTTTTCATGCCACGGCTTACTGCGGATTGGTAATTGTATGGTACGTACATTATTTCATGACGAGCAAAAACCAGTTCAAATGGCCACCCTTGTTAATTATTTGTTTGTGTGCCGTTGTTTTTGGTATAATAATTGAGATTCTTCAAGGAAAAGCAACAACCTACAGAACAGAAGACGTTTTCGATATGTTGGCCAATTTTTCCGGTACCGTAATAGCAGTTTTCTTAATTCTTATACTGAAAAATGTTCTTGAAAAGTGGAAAATGAAATTTAAAGGAAGTTTATAAAAATTTATTTAAATTAGCCATCTCGAAAATTTTCTGAGTGGAATATTTTTGACCAACATGATATTAAAAACAGCGATATGAAACCTAAAAAGAATCCAAAAGCCGATCTTTCCAATAAAAGTATATTGTTTACTCAAATTGGATTGATCATTGTTCTTTTTCTTGCTTGGCAGGCAATTGAATTAAAAACCTACGATAAAAGCGATTTGGACACGGGCATCGTGGATATTAACGCGTTGCAGGAAGAAGATGTTCCAATTACATCCATGAATACCCCACCGCCACCACCGCCACCACCGCCACCACCGGCACCCGAAGTGCTTGAAGTGGTTGAAGATGAAGCCGAAGTGGAAGAAGTGGAAATTCAAAGCACGGAAACAAATCAAGAAGAAATCATTGATGTGCAAGAAGTTCAAGAGGTCGCTCCGGTAGAAGAAATTGCGCAAGTACCATTCGCCGTTATTGAAAACGTTCCGGTTTTTCCCGGATGCGAAAAGTACAGCAGCAACGAGGAAAGAAAACAATGTATGAGCGAAAAGGTTCAGAAATTTGTGAATAAAAATTTCGATACGGACCTGGCGCAAGATTTGGGACTTTCTTCTGGAACTAACCGGATTCAAGTGCTTTTCAAAATTGACAGCAAAGGAAACGTTGTGGACGTGAAAGCTCGAGCCACCCATCCGCGGCTTGTGCAGGAAGCCAAACGTGTTATCGAGAAATTACCGCATATGCAACCCGGAAAACAACGAGGTAAAGCGGTTGAAGTATTGTATTCGCTTCCAATTATTTTTCAAGTGCAATAGAAATTTCGTTTTCTTAACTTATAAATCCCGGTCATTTGATCGGGATTTTTTTTGGATGCGGCTTTCTACTATTTATCGGTGAATCCTGATGGAAAAATTCGTGCCAGTTAGTGAGCTTCTCTCTGTTGCACATCAAATTCTCAAAAAAAGAATGTAGGTTTGTAAAAGTGAAACTTTCCATTATAAAACCATCGCATCTTCCGGAAAATGCAAATCGATTTTGAAAATCATCTTTTAAAAACTTTTCCTTTTATAAAAGGGAAACGCATTTTATTGGCCATTAGCGGAGGGATTGACAGCGTGGTTCTTGGTTATCTATGCCAACATATTAAATTGGATTTTGTGCTTGCACATTGCAATTTTTCATTACGAGGAAAGGAAAGCGATGGAGACGAACTTTTTGTAAAAAATCTGGCCCAAGAATGGGGCAGGGAATTGTTCATTAAAAAATTCAATACGCAAAAAATTGCTGCGGAAAGAAAATGCTCAATTCAAGTCGCGGCGCGGGAACTGCGATATGATTGGTTTCAAAATTTGGCTGAAAAATGGAATTTTGATTATATTTTTACGGCCCACCAAGCCGATGATAACTTAGAGACTTACCTGATCAACACCATTCGAGGCACCGGTTTGGAAGGCTTAACGGGAATTCCCGAAATTAATGGGATGATTTTACGCCCGCTATTGCCTTTTTCGAGAAGCGAAATTGAAACCTATGCCAAAACCAGTAGTATTTTTTGGCGTGAAGACAGCAGCAATGCTTCTTCCAAATATTTGCGTAACAAAATTCGGCATGAGGTGATTCCCGTTTTGAAAACCGAAAACCCGCATTTGTTGCAAAGTTTTTCAAAAACACAACAACATTTGCAAGAAGCTTCCGATTTGATCGCGGAATGTAGCAAACTTCTTTTTGAGGAAATCGTTGAAAAAAAAGGCGATGAACTGCATTTTGACATTCAAAAAATTGTGGAG
>DASSWN010000221.1:0-16257 GCA_035704905.1 Flavobacteriaceae bacterium | reverse complement strand
AATTTCAGCCCTATCATTTCCGCTTTCAGTTCCAAGTTTTGGAACCAGTTGAATATTGCCGCGAACAACCCTCCTACGGCTTTTATGGCATCTGCTGAAAATGCAATTAAGACTTTGATCGTATTTTGGAACAAAGCCATTGCTTTTTGGGTTTTGACCACACCGGAACGACCTTGTTTGAACATTGCGAACAATCCGGCAATTGCACCAATGAGCAATAAAATACCAGATGCTTTCAATACTTTGGAAAAACCTCTATAAGATTTTTTTAGGCCGTTTGTTGCTTTCTCACCTTCTTTTACGGCTTCTGTGTTTTTTTCTTGCTTTTTGGTCATTCCCACCAAACTCGCACTCAATTTGTTCAGAATATTGTCAAGACCGGCTATTCCTGTTTGAAATATTTCCGTTTCGCCCAATGCTTCTACAATGCTGTCTTTGTAGTTACCAACATTGATTTTGTTCTGTACGAATTTGTCCGAATTTTCACTTAGAACATCGGTCAATTCGTTGATCTCTTTATTGTAATCTGCGATTTTGGACCTACCTGCTTCTGTGGTCAAGTTGGTGTTTTGGACCATTACGCGAAGTGCCGCCATTCGTTCCCTAACTTCATCGAGCGTTTCCGCCCTTTCCTTTTGCAAGGTTATTGTTGCTTGCTGTATTTTTTGTTCCTTTTTGGAAAGTTTGTTTCCTTCCAATATTTCCTTTTGGTTTTTGGTTCGTTCCGCCCGGACTTGTTTTAGTTCAACATTTAGTTTTGCTTGTTGTTCCGCTGCTTCTTTTGTGGTGATTGCGCCAATTTTTTCAAGCTTCTTAGAAGTTTTTAAATCGCTTTGCAATTTTTTATGTTGCAATTCCAAATCGGCAAGGCTTTTGTTTTGAAGATCGGTTAACCTAATAGCTTCCTTTTGCTGTTTGTCATAAGAGCCTTGAGCCTTATGGACCACCTTTAAAGTGCTTTTGTACGTTTCATTTGTTCGCTTGAGAACATCTACGGCATCGGCATATTCTGAAAGTAGATCAATGTTTTTGGGATCGATTATTCCAATTTCCTTTTTAATGCGTTTTGCTTCGGTAATAAGTGCATCGCCCAATTTTTTTAAATCTTCTTGGATTTTTGCAAAACCACCGTCATCGGCAATTAAATCACTATATTTTATTATCGCTTCGGCCATCTTTTTTTCTTCTCTCTTTTAGTGAATCCAACAAAGCATAAAAATCAAATACACTTAGTTCTATGGGGTTTTGATTTGTTTGATCTGAAATTGAAAAAAGGAATTTTTTAAATTCCACTTCCATCTGTACTTCCATATTCCCCGGTATGTTCACATTCCAAATGTTTGTTGGGAATGCTGCCAATACCTTTTTTTTCAATTCTTCCAGTTCTTTTGTATTGTGGTCCGGATCAATGATCGTTTCCAAATCCAAAACCAAACTTTTCTTTAGGTCAGCATAAAACTGTAAATCCACTTCTTTAAAATGATGCGGGTAATAGGCTTCAAGTACCGTTTCTACTTTTTTTTTACATCATTCAACACTCGGTCCATCATTTCTTTTGTCATACCAATAACCCCCAAATGCTTTTCTACCCTGTCAATTTCACCTGAATCAATTCCTTTGTATTGAACTTTATCAATTTTTTTTACCAAAATGGCCAATGCTTTTTGACGTGGTGAAAATTCATTTTGAATATTGAAAACGGTTTGCCGTGCATTTTCGAGTTCTTTGTTACCGGCTTCGTTCATTCCCTGTGAAACCAGTTGCATCGCTTTCAATAGCCGTTTGTCCAAATCTGGCACAGTGCTGCCAACTTCATTGCCCAACATCAAATACTTGTTAAACTTTTGGTACCGAATGATATTGAGCGTTTCCACACTATCGTACAGCTCTACTATATGTTTTCCAACCCTTGTTATCATGCCCGAAAATTAGGTATGTTATTTTTTTACTACATTTGAAAATCACATGGGAATCACAAACACAGTTTATTATGAAAGCTATTATTACTTCATTTCTAATGATCGTTTGCTTTTCAGGTTTTTCGCAGGAAGAACTAAAATTGAAAGGCGTTACAATGGAAAATGATCACCACAAAGGAATTTCGTGGGTCAAATCCAAAGAAGTCAGATTAAATAAGGATGGTGTTTGGTCGGGAAGTTCGAGCGACTGTAATATGCAATTGTATTTCGGAATAAAAGAAATTGACGGAAAAGCTTTCTTGACCCCTATTAAATTGCAGTCTCTATTTTGGGGCGATGAATGGGTTTTCTTTGATGAGATAAGTTTTTTATTTGGCACTCCCAAAGAAATTAGAGACTGGAAGGGAACAAAATTCACTTTGGAAACATCAGGGAAAAGATCGGTGGGAAATGGTATTTCGGAAGAATCGACCGTGAACATTGAAGGTGAATCCAAAAACCTCATCAAATACATTCTTGAAAATGAACCAACCAATTTAAATGTTCGGTTCGCTAATACTGATCGTAACGAATATGTAGAATTTGATGTTTCAAAGAAAACGGTTGAAAAACTTCAAAAACATTTTAAAGCACTTGTTGATAGTTATAATCGGGTTTCAAAATTTTATACCCTCAATCAAAGTTTCTAAACCCTTTCAAAAGGTTGCTAAATCCCGCAATAAGTAAAGGGGTGCTCAAATCCATCCATTCCGGGGCAAAAAACAGGAAAGAAACCAGCGTGGGTATGATCGCGAGCCAGTGCTCAAAGCAAAATTCACATTCGCTTACTTCATAAAGGATTTTTGATTTCCATTTACTTGCCAATGTTCCCAAATTGTACCTAAGATTGTATTTTTCCGCGATCACTTTGAGCGACCAGAACAACAAGAATATAAAAACGTACTTTTCCATTATATCACCAATGTTTTTTGTTTTGTGATTTCAGTTTCGGTATGCCAACTTGCACTTGTGCCTTGTATTAATTCATACTCAATATACCCACCACTTCTAATGGATATTGCAGTAACCACTCTCATTAACTGATCTTCATCCGTAAGCAAATAAACCACTTCGCCAATACTGTATTTGTTGTCGATCACCATCATATAAATCGGTTTTGAAGTTGTTGTTTTTGCTCGGAACTCAATGAATTGAAAACCTCATCGTTGCCAAAGTCCAAAGTTGGCAAAAGCAGTTGGAGTATCTCGTTTTGGCTAATGTTCTGAACAATCGCATTAGGACGGTTCAATTCAGTATTACAGTTTTCCAAAAATTCCACCGTGCAATTGAACCGAAAACCGGCATAAGGTGCCATAAGGTAATTTTCATCTTCGCTCAATGAGAACTCCCTGTAAATCTCGCTGAAATTGGTAACAACTTCTTTGATCACAATGTTGTACCAGGCGGTTGAATTTGTCAACACTTTTCTAACTTGGCTTATCAAATGTTGTGTGAATATTTCCGTGTTCAAAAGGTCATTATCAATTTTTTTCAAATTCACCCAAAAGACAATCCCGATATCATGCTTCAGGTAGTTCTTTTCGTGGGAATGAAAGTTGTTTTGCTCTTTTCCGACCACAAAAAAGCACGTTCCCTTTTTGTCATTGTCCGGCGTTACCCTATGATAGGAATATTTCCCTTTTTCTTTCCCGATATACACTTCGGGGAAATACATTGTTTTGCCGTCTTTCCGTTTTATGTTCCGGTATGCACGTCCATAAGAATGTGTTAGCCAATCCAAATTGGTATCTAATTTGGCTTGTAAATCTTGAATCACCGCATCTATTTCGATGGGTTGCAGTTCCGTTGGTATTTCAGGATTTTGTAAGTTGACCATTGATTGCTTTTTTTAGTTCCGGTAACAAAAAATCATTGACGAAATCCGCCAAGTATTGTTGCTGTATTCCCAATATCCGTTTTCCATATCTTTTAATGACGTGTTCCGCATAATCCAGTTTTGAAACTATTTTAAATTGCCCGTTTTCTGCCACAATTTCCAATTGTGCGTGAAACTTTCCCGTAAAATGGGTATCGACATATTCCACTTGCAAGCCCCTTTTTATACGTGTTCGTTTGTAGGGATTGGAATAACCGGGTTTGATTTTCTTTCCCTTGGCATCTTCCCCTTGTTCGTCAAGCTGTTTTGTAATGTTGTACTCCTTTATTACGAAATCGTTTTCCTGAACCGTTCGCTTTATGGTTTCGTCTATTATTGCAGGTATTCCGGCAATTATTTTTATTTCATCCGCAAATACATTTTGCATATCTTTGGGTTATGGAAGAATTTCATTGGTGGTATGTGCCTATTTTGTGGATTGCTGGCGGATATTTACGGGAATATATTTACCGCAACAAAAACAAATTCTAAACTACCCCATATTTCACTTGGTTTTTTTTGGTGCAAGGCAGGCATATTTTTGAAAGGTTATCAAAATCAATGTTCACCGATTTTACCGCACGGCTCAATTGGGTAACGATATTAACGTAATGTGTATCGGTATCGCCTTCCAAATCCCGTATAATCAAATTCTTTAGGCTTTCTTCAATATGGTTTATTTGCTGTGAGAATTTAATATCCCTCAATATTAAGTGTGTTACTTTCAACCCAAGTGCATTGGTAAGTAGTGATTTGTTTTGGCATACAAAATCCTTTAGGTCGCATTTTGCGGAAAGGTTCAAATTGATACCGAAATTATTATCCGGCACCTCAAAAGCATCTGCCATATCGAACATTTTCCTATTCGGGTCCAGGGATGCGTTCGGCACATAAATTGGCATCATTCGGACGTATTTTGTAATGGCTTTATACCGGTTGGAATCTATCCCACCATTGCAGCTTTGGCAAAAACCGCTGTGCCAATTCAGGCGTTTGTACTGGATCGCTTGGCCCGTTAGGTCATCTTGGTAATACCCAATGATCCAATATCCGTTGTCCAAGTTGTTCAACTCCTCCGAAACCACTTGATGCGCCCATTGCCCGCCCTTTTGCGAACTGAATGTTAGAACCTTTACCGGATCGACTTTTGAACTGTGATAAATATAAATTGGCAAATCCGTTTGGGCCTGTGTGATCTGAAACGCAAGGCTATTGATCGCAACGGTAATTCCAATCTCTGAATTCAATTCCAAACGAATTCCAACAAATCGGCTTTCATTGATAATCGTGTCACCTGAAAAACCCGATCCGGTGATTACCTTTCCATTCGCCAATAATTCCTTTCGGTAGCTATCCAATTTCTTTTCAATCAATATTTGATTGTACAATTGAACAATTCCCGTTTCTACCCTTTCGGATAGGTATTCGTTCAAATCCCTGTTTTCGGGCAAAGATGCACTTATCAAATCCAACCGCATTGCAGGGTGAAATTGTTGGTAGAACTCCCCTGATTCACTTTCGTTCAATTCAGGTTCCAATTCCGGAACTTCATTCTGGTCGTAATGGTTTTTCCATCCGATCAAATTTTTAAGGCACTCTTTTATATCACTCATAAAAATCAATTATAAAAAAACCCGCCCTGTAAAGGCGGGCTTCCAACTAAACCAAATAATCACGAAAAAGAATCTTTATGCTGTTGTAAATTCAAATTTCTTGATACCTCCCGCATTGTTGACGGTGTCGCTGTTGTATGGAGTGACCAAAGCCACATCCAATGACATTTGCCATCTTTCAACTTTTGAAGCTGTCAAATGTTCCAAACCTTGTACATTGCTCAAGTCCGCGCAAGTGGATCGGTACATAACACCAACGTTCAATCCCAAACGTTCCAAACGTTCAACTGACCATTCCGTTCCGTCGGTGGTTGTGTTCCCACTTAACGCATCTGCATTCAAACGTTCCATTAATCCAATTGAACCGTGAGGCATTGCAAAACCAGTTGCCAGTTTTCCCGCTCCATCTACAACTCTGTTGGAGAATGTGAAATCCATTCCGTTGAACTGGTAGGAAAGGTTTTCATCGTTCGCTTGGCCTTGGTTGATATAATGACGGACGGATGGCAATAGGTTTGTAGAACCAACAACCAAGTTATCGCTCAAATCAAAGTCATCCGCCATCTGAATGGCATCGACATCATTAAAGAACAATTCCCGTTGGTTCGCTGCC
Source organism: Flavobacteriaceae bacterium (assembly GCA_035704905.1). Lineage (GTDB taxonomy): Bacteria > Bacteroidota > Bacteroidia > Flavobacteriales > Flavobacteriaceae > DASSWG01. The sequence goes on along the minus strand of DASSWN010000221.1, from coordinate 10,197 downwards.
ACTTGGATGGCGTTTCCTGTCAACTGGTACTTTGCACCGGTTGCGGTATCACCCACCAAAGTTGAACCGTAAACCGCTGATTTGTCCGTGTCCAATTTGGTGTAAATGTTGTTTTCGATCGCTTTTCCGATCGTGCGTTCGATCCTTCGCAACTTCTTATCAAAATCGGTCAAATAACCAATTGCGTTTTTTCGGTATTGTTCAGGGATCATGTGCAGGTTGGCGACCAAGGTCAACCAAGTTACGCTGACCAAACCGGATTCGCTATCCATATCGCCAATCGTACAGGAACGCACATTGGTAATAGTGGCATCGCCCGTGTCTTTCATTACGGGGATTTTGAAAACCCGACCTTCGGAATTTTCAGCTTGTTCTTTCACCTCCGGGGAAAGAATGGATTCGGGGTGAACACTCGAAGCTTGTGCGGCTCGGAGCAATCCCAACTGTGTTCCCCTCCATTCCTGACGATCCAAAGGGTTGGGATAATTGGCTCGCAGTTCTTGCAAATAGGTAGCAAATAAACTCATCGTTTTTTGTTTTTTAGGTTATTCAATAGGCATTTTTGAAACCTCGTTGTCTTTGTACGCCCCGTCCATCAATTCGTTCCATTCCTTTGAATTGCGTTCGATCCCTTTTTCAATTAAGAGTTTTCCCGCTACATCTTGGAATTGTCGTTTTGTGGTAAAACCTCCATTGACAACTAATTTCGATTTGGCGTTTTCCCCTTCGCCCGTTGTGATAATATCCCCTTTGTTCCCCGCAGGTGCGCCACCTCCGCCCGTATTGGGCTTTTTGATAACGCTTTGCAGTTTATCTTTCCAAAAATCTTCTGCTGTCATTGGTTTGTAATGACTGTTTAGCATCTGATTTCCATCTTTATCGTGAAGCACTACTTTCCCGTCAATGATCTTTGCAGAATCCATTACGGACGTGCTATGTACTTGTTTCAAAGCGTCCACGGCTTCCTGTGGTACGCTGAACTCCAAACCGCTCAATCCTGTATCGAGAAAAGACCGGATTTGACCTTGCTTTTGCTGATTTTCAAGATTTGAAAGTTTGGTTTCATATTCTTGCTTTGTGGTATCCCATTTCGATACCGCTTCTTCGTGGGTTTTTTTCCAATAGTCTGAATTTCCGCCCTCTTTTTTTAATGCCTCGATTTGTGCTTCCAGTTCCTTGACCTTGTTAGGTTCTTTGGATTCTTTCAATGTTTTCAATTCCCGCATTTTTTCTTTTAGGAATTCGTACGTTTTTTTGTCATCGGGTTTTCTTTCCCCGATAACTTCAAAAACATCGTTGTCAATATCGCTGTAAACTTTTGCGATGCGTGGCTTTATTTCCTTTTCAAAATGTGCGTTTGCGTGATCGGTCAAAAACTCTTTGCCCGGTTCCGTTTCTTGCAAATTTTGCAACAATGGTTTAATTTCCCCTTGGTTCGCTTTCACGAAATCCAAAACTTCTTGTAAAGTCATATTTCCCCTTATTTAAAAATTATTCTTCGTCTCCTTGGTTTCCGGTATCATCACTTGAATCGGCTTGCAATTCTTTGATACGGTTTTCCCCTGCTTCGATGACAGATTTTGCGGTTTCACCTTCCAATGCTTTTTCCACATTTTCCACTCTGTCCATTTCAGCTATCGCATCGGCACGTTTTTTAGCTGCTTGGATTGGATTCTCTTTTTTCTCTTTTGGCTCTTTTACCGTAGGATTGTGCAAGATTTCCAATTGCCCATAACCCAGCGTTGGTAAAATATTACGGTTCGCTTCGTATGATTTTTGGTTGTACTTCAAATGACGAACGGAATAATCAAAGGAATCATCTTTGAAATTCGCTGTTTTTTCAACCGCCAAAACGTGGTACATATCGGCTTCATCTTTGCGGATTTCCTGCGGGATCATCTTCTGTGGGACCTTCCCCAGTTTTTTTGCTACGTTGTCTAATTGATTTGGTTTCATCTATATATTTATTTAAAATTTCCTTTATTTTTTTAATCCTGTCTTTAACTTCCGTGTTTTTTCCAAACTCCGTTATCGGTGCTTGTTCCAATTCAAACCGGCTTATAAGGCTCAATAACCTGCCTTTCAAAAACAGTTCATTATCTGTGAGCAATCCGATTTGATGTTTCTTGATCGCTTGATCCATTGTTTCATGGGGCAAAGGATCGATCATATTGATTATTTCCAATCTTCCCAGTTTTCCCGGATTTCCTTTGTACTTGGTTGCTATGATCTGCTCATAGATCAAATCCAATTCCTCTGCTGGCAATCCCGCATCTTTCCCGAATTTGTACCGTTCTTGCAATTCGTTTTCCGTCAACAAATAGAATTCCGTTCCGAAATTTGCGCTTACCGAAATTTCAACATCTTTCCCTTCGATCAATTTGGCGGTGGTGATGACTATCCACTTGTACAATTCGTCAAGGTTAGATTTGATTTTAAGCAAAACATTCTGCCTACTCTCAAAACTTCCCTTGGCTTGCATTTCATTGATCGCTTCTTTTGAAATTATGCCATCAATACCAACGGTCTTTAATTTTATATTGGCTTCGATCTTGTCCAGTTTTTCACCGATATACTTGAGGCTTGCCGTTTCCGGGGAAATCATTCTGAACACTCCTGCACTATCGGGATCATCTTTGGTCGCCTTTGCGGGAATTTCGATCAACACGCCCGGTCCAAGCACTTCTTTTTTGGAACAAGATGGGCATTCTTTTTGCAGTGTTACAGTCCGTTCTTCCCCATTTTCAATGAAAGTGCTATCATAGGAAATAAATCCTGAAACGCATCCGTCCATTTCGCATTCACTTTCCACCTTTTCAATCACCGGAAACGATGCGTAATGATCTGCATAGAACTTGTACGCATCAAAATACTGCCACTCCATCAATTTTGAAAGTGATGACGAAAACGGAATCCTGCGATTGAAACAATCTTTAGAATTCAGTTGGTCGGACAAAAACATTCGAGCGGGGCAAACCCCTGCTTCATGCGTATTGGTCCATTCTTCGTCAATTACATAATTGTCCCCGTCTTGGATAACCACCGTGTAGGACTGGCTATCGTAAAAAGCCAATCTTTTGATTTGTTCATCCCCTTTCTTTTCAATGGAATGAACAAATGCCACGTAGTCGAGCGTTCCATTTGTGTTCACGGAACAATCTATTAAACGCTCACTGGTAATTGGCAACAAGTATGGATTTCCATCTATATCCTTGTCGATCACCACAACCAAATTTGGACGGTTTTTCAAAACCTTTTTTCCATATTCGGAAATCCATCTTACAGGATTGATTGCTTGAATAACCTCATCGGTTTTCTTCGATTTGTTTTTTTCGATTTGAAAGTCAAAGAACGTATTTTGTGCATCGAAAACTTTGTACAAGTCATTCAAGATGCTTTCTGTAATATCCACCGCTGAAAGTGGGAAAAGGAAAAATTCCTTTATTCGTTTTGCCCTTTCAGCATTGAAAGTATTATCAATAAATCTTATAAAATCCTGATACCCTTTTTCGGTCAAAGCTTCCCTTTTTTCTTGAGGCTCGGTAAATACCCGGAGCAAACTCTCGATCCTTTGGGCTTTATCGATTTCAACCTTCCGTCTTGGGTTCTTTAGGATTTCCTTTATTTGGCTTAATTCGTACAATTTCGCTGTCTTTGAATTCGTAACCTTTTTGTTCGATGCTGAAATCATTTGAATTTCTTCGCAACAACCTCAATGCGTGATCTTGTTTGAGTTCAAGTACAACTCCATCCCTTTTCCTTTTGATTTTCAATGTTCCCATTACAAATCGTATAAAGGATTAAAGTCCGTTGGCACTTCTTTTACCAAGTCTTCGGACCATCCCGGTTTCAATGAGAACTGAAAATCGAACGTGTCCTTTGTGCCAAACCCTGCATTTCGCCTGTCTTTGATCCCGAACGCTTCTGCTTTGAAGCCTGACTTCTTTGTACCCGTGGCTTGTGCGATAATGCGCCCCTCACCATTGAAAAAGAAAATATCCACATCGCTACATTCCAACTGCTTCAATGCTTTTTCCTGTGCAGGGGTCAAGCTTTTGAATTGGCCGGTAACAAGGCTTGGGTTTTTCCCTTCCATCTCCTGAACACCGTTCAACGTGGAATTGTCGCCCCCTCCAGTGGTAATGAATTCGCCCGGCTCTATGATGAGGTTACGAACAAATGGGGTGATGACAATTTTAGTGTCATCTTCCGCAGCGATCATAGTGTCCCAGTCCGCTTTTAGCGTAATATCTGTGGGAACGGCAGCCTCTGCATCAAAGGCGTTCCCTCTTTTCTGCACTCCCATTTTTTGGATTTGTTCCAAATTGAAGTCGCAAGCTTCGGTGGGGATTGTTGCAAGGGGTTCTGTGTTTGGGCAATTGCAAATCATCTTGTAAAGAATTTGATTGTTAATTTTGAACCAAACTTAGGCACGAAATGTTTAACGGAATTTTAAAAGTAACGCTTGAATCACATTAATAACTGCCATACTTCACGGCCCGTTTCTTTTGGGTGAGTTTCTCGAAAGCATAGCGACCTGCATCAATCAAGTGATTGTGGTCATCAATCGGTATTCCGGCTTTTTTGTCGCTCCAAACGTAATTGTTGAATTCGTTTTTTATGTTTGCGCTTTCGGGATCGACAATATGCTCATAATCTTGCATTGTTATCAATCCCTTTCTAATTCCGTTCGGTGGTGTGGTATATCCGATTATGTTCAGCCCTTTTTTTCTTAATTCGACCACCAACCTATCTTCATGTCCATCCGCCATAATCAATTCCCTTTTTCCGGTAACGGCAAAGTTTCTTTGATAGATTTGATCCGTTGTTAATCCCGGTGCATAAATATATTCTTTCCAATATATTTTTTTCCGTTTGTTGTCAATAGCCAGTTTTACCAAAGTGGTTGGGTCATTGCTGAAACCATAATCCTGACCAAAGCAAAACGGTAGCGTGTCATCGAACGATCCTTCCGTATATTCCAAAATAACGCCCTCGGCTTGACTGGCCCAACGTCCGATTATTTTGTAAGCGTATTTGGATGAATTGAATAATTTCCTTCGGAGTTTTTCCCTTTTGATGGGATCGGGTTCATTTTGCGATTCTTTGATACTCCGCTGAATGGATTTTTCTTTTATGTCTTTGATTTCCGTTAGGAAATCTTTATCCACGTATTCAAGGTTATCGAGGTAGGTGGTGTGGATATGTTCCACTTGTGGGTGTGTGCTGATCTGTACATCAACGCCTTCAATTTCAACGACCTTATGGGTATCTTTTATGTATTTGTCATAAACCCAATGGTTCGCATCACTTGGGTTCATAATGATTATCACACGGTTTTTTACGCCCTTCTTTCGGATGGATAAAAGTATCTTGTCATAATCTTCTTCGCTTACCCATTCTTCCGCTTCGTCAACTACAAAGGTTGTAAGGCCCTCAATTGATTTTAGATTTGCCGTTTGGTTCCCGTGCGAGGTTTTTATACCTCTGAACATTATTCTGCTTCCCGATCCGATATTGATAATGTCCCTTTTGGTCGCACGGAAATACCTTTGCGTTTTTTCCAGTTCTATTTTTGTCAAGAATTCCGGGATAATGGATATTTCCGCAGAGGTCATCGTATATCGTGTGAACAATATCTTATGACCAATTTCAAAGGTAAGACGTTCCACGAACGTGGCTGCATTGAAAGATTTTGCACCTCCACGCCCACCGGTAAGAAGAATGATTTTTTTATCCGAGTTGTAAAGGGGTGCAAATTGTGGCTGGGTAACTATCACGGCACATATTCCATTTCAAATTTTTCGGTATCGGTTTGTTTCAGTTGGAAAATATGCTTTTTTTCATCTGTAAGGCAAAAACACTTATGGAAGTATTCGGCTAACTCCTTACTGCCAAATCTTAGAATGTTCCGGTTTTGGATTTTATTCAACACAAAACTATCTTCGTCATCTTCCTTGAAAACAAATGCTTTTTTCTCTTTGAAGTTGAACGCGAACATCACCCCATCACCGGGGTTCACATCCAACATATCCTTTGCCCTGTACGAGAATGTGAAGTAGTTCCCATAGGAATAGAATTTGATCGTGGGGTTTCCCTTCACACGGTTTTTTTTACTCCTCTTCACTATTACTATGCTCATTGTTGTTGGATAACCATTTATGGATTGGTATGTTCACGTTGCCCTTAATTTCCGCTTCGATATTTTGTTTGTCCCTCCATTTTTCGGGTTGACGGTTTTTCAACCAAAATATTTGAGCGGTAACTTCGGGTGTTACCGTCTTTGTGGTTTCGGTTTTGGTTTTGAGAATTTCGCTTGGACCATATTCTTCTTTCAATTCTTTGTATTGGTAACCTATCGCCCTTTTAAATAGTCTATCGGCTACTTCCGAATCCGCATTTATTTTTCCGCTTTTTATGGACTTAAGAAATTCAGGGAATTCTTTTTTCCAAGCATTGATCGTTACTTCTGAAACTTCAAAGAAATCGGCCAGTTCGTTGTCCGTTGCACCAAGCAAACACAATTTCCTTGCTTGGTCGGAAAATTCTTTTTTATACTTGGTGGGCCGCCCTACTTTATTTTGGCTTTCTTCTTTCATACCATTCCAATAATTACAAACGCTACAAGAAAAAACAAAATAGCAATCACAAAAGCAATTGCCCAATCTTTGAGTTCTTTATCCTTTTGCTCTTTGCGCTTTTTAAGGTAGTAATTTATTTTTTCCCTGTCGTTCATTTTTGAATTATTATTGAAATATTATCTTTTAAATTATCACTTATTGCATGGCGCCATCGTTGGGATCAAATTATTTTGAAGATACTTCAAAATTTATTCACCTTCGATCATTCCATCCGCCAAATCAATAACATCTTCCAATGTTTCGATTTTTGCCTTTAGTTTTACATACTCTTGTTTTTGCATACCAGAAGCTGCATTGTCGTTCACAATCGTTTCTAAATCCTTCAATTGCTCTTTTGAGCGTTTGAGTTTGTTCTTTAAGACTTTGACCAAGGCCATATATTGTTCTTTCATTTTTTGCGGTTTTTCCGCAAGTTATTAATTTACTTTCTCAATAGTTTTTTGATTACGTTCTTTACGTTAAGTGCTGGAACGTAAATGCAATCTTTCTGCACCATAACTTTTTTGGACTGCTTTTCTCTGGTCCAACCAGCTGTGAGCGGTTCAAATTTGGCTTTGCGGATTTCCCCATTTGCCAAGTTCACCTCAAAAAGCGTATGGCCTTTGTGCGGTTTAATCCGGGCAATATGCTTTTGTTTTTCTTGCTTCACCTGTTTGGTGATCGTGATTTTATCCTTTTCGATGGATTGAACTTCTTTCATTGCTTTTTCGGATATGGTTTGGCAATTTCTTTTAATCTTTTCCTTTCCCATTTGTTCATTGGAAAAACATATTTGATTTTTGTTTTTCCCCGGATTATTTCCGCTTTCCGGTCAACGTTCTTTCTAAGCCATTCAATGCTTGTGTTTCCATACTTCTTTCCAACGCTCCTGCGGTGGGTCAATCTTCCATTCAACATTATTCCCCTCTCATTGCTCCGTTCATCCATATATAGCCAGTTGGTCGCTTGGTAGATGGTTCCGATATGGTCCTGGTTCCTATCTGCATAACTGACAATTATTTTCACAAGCGGTGCATCTTTTTTTAATTTCCTCAAACAAGTCCCCAAAACTTGGGAGGTTGTATTTTGCTTCCCGTTCAGGGCGACCCGGACCAACTCCACTACTTGCCCTTGCACCAATCCGTATTCTTGTGCAATCCGTGGGTTTGCACCATTGGAAAACAAAACCACTCCGCACCATTCATCTGCATCGTTGAACACGGAATATCCCAAACGTATTTGGGGAACCGCCTTTGCATAATGGAATTTTAAACAGGCGTACCGTATTGCTTTCCCCGATGCTTTTTCTATCCTCATAATTCTCCTTGACTGACAGAATAGGTTACATCTTCAAAATCTTTAAGAACTTCGTTCAACCTTTTTTCAAATTTGTTCATTTGGTTTGTTGAAAGGAACGTTATTTTTATAGTTGGTGGGTTATCCTTTTTCGGAGCGGTCAAATCATCCGGGTATTCCGGTTCGTCATCGAGAAAATTCAAGTCTATTTCCGCAAAACCCATTTCATCCAATTCCCAATCTGCAAAATCCAATTCCAACAATTTACCCTTGTTCCATTCTCCCCGGTGCAAATTATCTTTGAGCATACGCTCCCTTTGGATATTCAAAGGCACGTTTTCTTCTACAAAGCAAACGATTGTTTCCGCCCCGTTCAATTTGCTTGCTTTCACCCGTTGGGTCCCTGCATAGCATATATATTCGTTTTGGGTCAAGTTTATGAGCGGTGGACGCTGTAATAAAAAACCCGGATCTTTCTTAATATCGTTTTGGAGTTTTTCCATATCGACTTCCGAAATATCCCGTGGGTTTTCTTCCAACAATTTAATTTTGTCTATCGTTATTTCTATCTGGTGGATCATTCCGCTATATAAATTTTTGTCGGGGTTTTGTGAACCCCTACCTTTTCAATGTCAAACGTCCACATTTGCCCGTTTTCGGTATATGGCTCCTTTTCACTTTTCACAGCGTAATGGATTTGACATCCGGCAATAATTACGTGTTTGTTTTCACTTCCTATTTTGGCGTACCAGTTGGAACTCCTGGCATTTGTTTTCACTCCCAAAAAACTATCTTCCAGTATTTCAACATTTCCCCATACAGCATTGTATTCCTTGCCATCAGGGGCTGTGAAAAAATTGTCCGTTGTGATTAGGTATTTTCCCTTCATCATTTCAAATAATCATCTATCATTTTCTTGATTGTTTCAAAACGCCATTGAAAGCAAGCTGAATAACCTTTCCGGTTCAGTTCTTGAATGGTTTTCATTTGCCCTTCCAAATGCTCGTTTTTCAACAACTCCCCGTTTTTTTTGAACGGTGATTTTACTTTCAATTCAATGAACAATCCAGCATAACCTTTTCTTGGTTCGAGAATAAGCAAGTCCGGGCATTTGAAGCCTTGTTTTTGAATTGCTTTGTTTCTTTTGGCTTGTGGCATTGTGAGCTTACAGTTCGCAACGGTATCGCTCAAATACATCACCTGCGGAAACTGTAAATCCAAATACCGGCATACTGCCTTTTGCAAAGAGTATTCGTTATGTTCCAATTTTAATAAGTGTTTGCCCAATCGGGCGAAATCTCGTGCCTTTGAGGTTTTCAAAGGTCTTTTGAAGTCCGGTGCTATTTTGGATAGCCCATCGGTTGGCTATTAGACAAATATACTAAAATTATTATAAAATCGGTGCGAGTTCATCTATTTTTACTTTGAAAATCAAACCCGCCTTGTCGCTCCCACTTGTTGCATCTTCCCATTCTTTTGTGGATTCCACTATTGCCGTTTCGTTTTCTATTTGGATCACTTCCACCCGCATACAATAGCAGTACCTTGTTCGCAGTTGAGTTTGGCAAAAAGCAACGGTTGCATCTATCCTTGCCAATTTTCCGATTTTCGGTTTCCATCCAAAATGTTTTTCCCAATAGGGAATTTCGGGTTTTGGTTTTTCCGGTCCAAATAATGATAGTTGCATAAGTTCGATCTTGTTGCAAGGGTTATGAGGGCGTAACCCTCAATTTCCTTGACTGTTCGTGGTCATCGGTTGCCGTTTTCAGGTTTTTGGTTTAGCAGTAATCTCAAAAGGCAAACTGTCAAAATTCATCTGCTTTTTTCATTTATGGAACATACAAGTAATTACTTAGTAACCAAAATATTACGAGCAAAACATGCGCATAGCCGCAAGTTGGCAACAAGCTTAGGAAGACGGATAAAAATAGAACCTGATTTCGTATTTCCAAATTCCGATTTTAAAACCAAAAAAATTAACCCCTTTCATTTTATGAACCCGGATAAAATTTCCGATGACATATTTTCTATTTACAATTAATATTTTCATTTTCTGAATTATGTTTACGATTTGTGGTCATTCGTGCTAATTCTCGCATATCAATTTCAATCGCACCTAATTCAACGGCTTTTTGTCGTTTACTAATGCAAATGTCAAAATGTTCTCGCGGAGTATCCATTTCCTGTATCCATTTTCGTTTAACTCCTATTTTATCAACAAATTCCAAAAGTTCTTTTTGACTATCTGCGATTAGATGGGACATTTTCATCCTTCGATATT
>DASSWN010000087.1:0-2277 GCA_035704905.1 Flavobacteriaceae bacterium | reverse complement strand
GATATAAATATTTATGGCGTGCCCCTTCGGGTCGGGCTTTCCGCTGCAATCCCTCACGCAAATTTGAACTTCAATCAAAAAATCAAGAAATGAACAAAATACAACAAGCACTTCAAAACAGAATATTGATCCTAGACGGCGCAATGGGCACAATGCTGCAGCGCTATAAATTTTCGGAAGAAGATTTTCGTGGCGAACGGTTTAAGGATTTTCATAAATCGGTTCAGGGAAATAACGATTTGCTTTCCATCACACAACCGCAGGCAATTGCGGAAATCCATTCAAAATATTTTGCGGCGGGTGCAGATATTGTGGAAACCAACACGTTTTCAAGCACTACAATCGCAATGGCTGATTATGATATGCAAGATTTAGTGTATGACTTGAATTACGAATCAGCCAAAATCGCAAAAAAAATTGCAGGAGAATTCACCGCAAAAGAACCGCATAAACCTCGTTTTGTAGCTGGCGCCATCGGCCCCACAAACAAAACCGCAAGTATGAGCCCCGATGTAAATGATCCAGGTTTTCGCGCTATTTCTTTTGAGGAATTACGGGTTGCTTACAAACAACAATGTGAAGCATTGATTGACGGCGGCGTGGATTTACTTTTGGTTGAAACAATTTTTGATACGCTGAATGCAAAAGCAGCACTTTTCGCAATTGACGAAATAAAGGAAGAGCGAAATCTCGACATTCCAATAATGATAAGCGGAACAATTACCGACGCTTCCGGAAGAACGCTTTCTGGACAAACGGCTGAAGCATTTCTGATTTCAATTTCGCACATTCCACTTTTGAGCGTAGGTTTCAATTGTGCTTTGGGCGCCAAACAACTTACACCACATTTGGAAGTTATTGCAAACCGCACCAATCTTGCCGTAAGCGCCTATCCAAATGCCGGATTGCCAAACGCATTCGGAGAATACGATGAAAATCCGAAGCAAATGGCTTCTCAAGTAAAGGAATATTTGGATAAACAGTTGGTGAATATCATTGGCGGCTGTTGTGGCACAACTCCGGAACATATAAAAGCCATTGCGGAAATCGCTTCGCAATACCAACCGCGACCAGTTTTTCAATCTGAAAATCTTGCTGTATGATTCCCACAAAACAAGAAGTTGAGGAAGCGTGTACGCGTGTAAAACCGTATGTTCACAATACGCCAATATTGAAATCTTCTTTTATAAATGAACTTTCAGACGCTGAAGTTTTCTTCAAATGTGAGAATTTTCAAAAGATGGGCGCTTTCAAAATGCGGGGAGCAACTAATGCAATTCTTCAACTTTCCGAAGCGCAGAAAAAGGCTGGAGTTGTAACGCATTCCTCCGGGAATTTTGCGCAAGCACTTTCCTTGGCGGCTAAAAATTTAGGCGTAAAAGCGTATATCGTTATGCCCGAAAATGCGCCACAAGTAAAAAAAGATGCCGTAAAAGGTTACGGCGGAATTATTACGGAATCAGAATCAACGCCGATTGCGAGAGAAACCGAAGCCGAACGGATTCAAAAAGAAACGGGTGCTACTTTTGTTCATCCCTCAAACGACAAAAATGTAATTCTCGGAAATGCAACTTCCGCAGCGGAATTGCTGCAATTGCATCCCGATTTGGATTATGTATTCACCCCCGTGGGCGGTGGCGGATTGATTGCGGGCACTTCGCTTTCGGTAAAATATTTCGGAACTGATTGCAAAACAATCGGTGGCGAACCTTTTGAAGTTGACGACGCTTTCCGAAGTTTAAAAAGTGGAAAAATAGAATTCAACGAAACCACAAATACAATCGCCGATGGACTTAAAACTTTCCTCGGCGATATCAATTTCCCAATCATAAAAGAATTCGTTTCAGAGATTATACGGGTTGAAGAAACCGAAATAATCTCCGCAATGAAACTCATTTGGGAACGAATGAAAATAATTGTGGAACCCAGCAGTGCGGTTGCTTTGGCAGCATTGCTTCGAGAAAAAGGACGATTTAAAAATAAAGAAGTAGGAATTATCATTTCCGGCGGAAATGTAGATTTACAAAATTTACCATTTTAAAACTTTGCGTCCTCTGTGCCTCTGTGGTAAAAAAACCACGAAGGCACAGAGGACACAGAGGAAAATAAAAAATGAAAATAGAAAATAAAAAATATCTCAAACTCAGCGGTCTCGAACCCCTAATAATCACCCCCGAAAGCAATTTCATAAATGTGGGTGAACGTACCAATGTTGCGGGTTCAAAAATGTTTCTTCGACTTATAAAAGAACGAAATTTTGAAGCAGCGCTTGCCGTT
>DASSWN010000182.1:0-6101 GCA_035704905.1 Flavobacteriaceae bacterium | reverse complement strand
ATGGGAGTGGGCAAACAAAAAGAACCCATTGTGAAACAACTTTCGGAAAACGTCTTTTGCGGCGTGCTTCTGGGTGGAATGGGAATTGCAATCGGCAGTTTTGTCGGGAAAGAATTGGCAGTTTTAATTGAATAAAACGATTCCAACCCTTTCGGGGTTTGAAACCCTGAAAGGGTTCTGTAGCGTTATATCCTGAAACAAGTTCAGGGTGACCGTTTTCAGAATTGATATTAAACTAAACTTGAACTGGTGTCATGCTGAACTCGTTTCAGCATCTCTTGTTCCTGCATCTTGTTACAGCATTTAAAACTACAATTCATGAAAAAATTCTTCAAATTCCTGTTAAAAATCATATTGTGGTTTTTTGCAATTAGTGTTTTTTTGGTGTTGATTTTCAAATGGCTTCCGGTTCCTTTCACGCCGCTCATGGGAATCCGTTATTTCGAAAATCCCGATCAACAATTTCAACATGATTGGGTTCCCCTGGAAGAAATTTCAAAAAATTTACAATTGGCGGTCATCGCCAGTGAAGACCAGAATTTTGAAACGCACAATGGTTTTGACGTAGAAGCCATTCAAAAAGTATTGGAAAAACATAAATCCGGAAAACCTATGCGCGGGGCAAGTACCATCAGTCAACAAACGGCAAAAAACGTTTTCTTGTGGCCGGGAAGAAGTTGGGTCCGAAAAGGATTGGAAGCCTATTTTACCGCCTTGATCGAATTGGTTTGGAGCAAAGAACGCATCTTGGAAGTGTATTTGAACAGCATTGAAATGGGGAACGGAATTTACGGCGCCGAAGCGGCTTCAGAATTTTGGTTTCATAAACCGGCCACAAATTTGACCTCGCGCGAAGCTGCCGCTTTGGCCGCGATTTTGCCAAATCCGCGTGAATATAGAGCCAATCCGCCAACCAGTTACATTCAAAGCCGAATCAATTGGATTGTGGAACAAATGCGTTATTATGGCAAATTTGAACTGGGTGACTGAGTGGAAACCTCAGAAGAATTTGACTGATTTTTTCGAAAGAACCAAGCTTGCGCCATGCGCAATTTCCCGTAGCTGTATTTTCCATCGGTTTGTTTGAAAATTTCCCCCAATCCGGCCTCGGCATTATTTTGAAAAACCTTTTGCAAATCGTTCAATTCGGATGTTTTCATAAAAGAGGCGATATCGACTTCGCCCGATTGAATTCCCCGAGCCAAATGGCTTTCAATTGTACCGAGCACCAATCCGCGCTTTTCGGCAATTTCTTCGGGATTTAAACCTTCTGAAAGCATTCCAAAAGTGATTTGAAAAGTCTCGCCTTTGGTGGATTTCTTCCGCTTTTTTCCTGTTTTGTTTTTGAAATTTTTCGGGTTCGCTTCAATATATTTTGCCACTTCCTCCAATAATTCCTTTCTTTTTTTATGCCGGGAAAAACGCAACTCTTCATTTTTTTGGATTTTCTTTCCATCCAAAATGCAATCGGAAATATAAGCGGCTTTCTGCATTTGTTCCATTTTTTTGGAAAGTACCTGATCGATTTCCTCCAATGCCGTTTGATAAGCCTTGGTTTTTGAAAGTTGCCGCACTTCTTCCAGATGGATGAGCAATTCGCGGTTTCGTTCCCGAAGAAGTTTTAAATAATACGTGCTGCCTTTTTCAATTCGTTCCAATAATTTTTCTTTGTTCCCTTGGTTCAAAAGTCGTTGGATTTGATTTCTGAAAATGCCGGTAACGGAACTTTCCTTCGAAAGTTTTTCCTGCAAATCATTTAAGGCCTCCCGCATTTCGGCATCTTCAAACTCCATTTTCATACCTACTTTCTTTTGGCAATATTCCACTTGCTGCAGCACGGAAGAAAAATCAAAGGTTTCGGACAAAAGTGCCATCAAAAAATTTGTTTGTTCTGTTTTCAGCGAAGTTTCCAATGGTGGACCTTGGATTTTTTCTTCCGAAAAACGAACAATTTCTTCATCGCTGGAAATTCCAAACGGCGAAATTTTTGTTCGGAGAATCAATCCTTCCAACGAACGCAAACGAGAAAGCGCCACATAAACCTGTCCGGCGGCAAAGGCTTGACCTACATCGATAATTGCTTTGTCAAAAGTGAGTCCCTGGCTTTTGTGCACGGTAATCGCCCAAGCGGTTTTTATAGGAAACTGGGTGAATGTGCCAATAATTTCTTCTTCGATTTCTTTGGTTTCGGAATGCAGGTTGTATTTTTTGTTTTCCCAAACATATTCTTCCAACCACAATTCGTTTCCACCTTCCATTTTTACACAAACTTGGTCCTTGGAAAGTTCGCAAACCTCGGCCAGTTTACCATTGTAATAGCGTTTGTCTTCACCATCATTTTTTAGGAACATGACTTTTGCGCCGACTTTCAATTCCAATTTCTCCGGAAGAGGATAAAGATGTTCGGGAAAATCGCCTTTTATTTTACTGTTGTAATAATAGGATTTTCCGGGTAATTTGTCCAGTTCTTGGCGGTTCAACCTTTCTGCCAAATAATTATGGGTGGTGAGCGTAATGGCGTGCTCTTTCAGTTGGTTGATTTCGGTTTCCGAGCGGTAAAAACTATTGAGCTTTTCTATGTTTTCGTTGGTGCAGGAATTATTCCGGATATTGTTCAAAATTTCGATGAAATCATTTTCGCTTTGCCGAAAAATTTTATCGAACTCAATATAAGCGAAACCGCTTTTTTTTAGGGCCAGGGATTCAAAGAAATGCGGACCGGCATAAAAGTTTTTCAAAACGTTCCATTCGTGGTTTTTTACGATGGGCGGAAGTTGAAACATATCACCAATCATAAGCAGCTGCACGCCACCAAAAGCCTGTTTAAAATTTCCTTTCACCGATTTTAAGCGATAGTCGATGGCATCGAGCATATCGGCGCGAAGCATGCTCACCTCGTCGATTATCAACAAGTCAATATTTCGCAATACTTGCTTCCGAACGCTGTTCAGCGGATGTCTGCGGGCCAACTTATTTCTGTTGAAAAAATTTCCATGCGGTTCATTTCCAAGTTGAACTTCCTCTGGTAGAAAACTTCCGAAAGGAAACAAAAATTGGGAATGAATGGTCACCCCATTGGCATTCAAAGCCGCTACCCCGGTTGGCGCAACGATCACGAAATTTTTATGTGTGGTTTTGGCTATTTCGCGCAAAAAAGTGGTTTTTCCTGTTCCTGCTTTTCCCGTAAGGAAAATATGCTGGGAAGTGGAATTCACGAACTCTGCCGCCAACTCGATTTTTTCGGTGGTTTGCGTGGACATTTTATTTACTTGAACTTGCAAATTAGAAAAATAAATTGGGTTTGCAAGATTTAAAACCATGGGCAAAAATGTGCGTTATTATACTATTCAATTTTTGGTTTATACCAATCTTTCTGAAACTTATTTGTTGTTGGCTTGCTTTCCTCTGTTCAATCTCCTTTTCAATAGTTTTTTCCAGATCCGGTCGGCCAATATAATTTCAGCGCTGGAAAGTCCATAATTTTCTTTCAATATTTTTTGATTTGTTATTTTTAAAATTTCCGAAATATCTTTTTTCTCCCGCATCGTTTTATCGATAAGCGGAAGTAAGTCAGAATTGTTTTCATTGTAAGGCAAAAGGATTCTTTCAACTTCACTTGGCATTAATTCCAAAACCCCTCCTCCGTGACTTCTTCCACAAATTTCTGTAAATGCCAATGTTAAAGAATTATAATAACTGGCTGTCAAAGCTTTTAGTTCAACGTTCGGTTTCACAGTAACACGATGCATTGTATCCGTTGTAAATGCTTTAGCTTCATTAATTATTAATTTCGGAGATTTATTGTTTCTGCGAATAAAAAGAGCTTCCGAGATTCTTTGTGACGGCACGATTTGCCATTCATCTCTTATTCTACATTTATAGCCTTCATTGATTTTTTCTTCTTCTCCCCAAGCTATGTAATCCCTTGCTCCAACAGAACCATTCAAGTCTGCCATTTTTGGAAAAGACAGAAAATGTGTTCTAGCTTCTTTGTCACGATTCTTGTTCCAGTCTTTTGTGGTAAAAATTGCACTGGGGACTTGCACACTTCTACCAACCAGGGGTTTTGCGTATTTTTCTAGATTATAAAATTGTACTGTTGAAAGGGGAACAGTAAAAAATGGGTTTGAACCAGTTGTAATTCCGACTTCCACTTTTGCAAATTTCCCTAACTGTTTGAATTTTTTGTCAGACTGAAGTCGTTCTAAAAAATCAATCTCTTCTTGCTCAAGAAAATAAAAAGTCCATTTGTTTGACTTAAAATCAATTCTCTTTTTCGGACTTTTTAATTTAGAAACATCCAGTTTTTGAAGTTCTTCGGCGTTTTTTAATTCAATATGTTCAATTAAATGGGAATTAGAATTGTTTTTCTCGCACAGCAACAAAACCACCTCTTGTTGAATATTTGGAAATACGAGTTTCTCAAAAGAAACAATGTTTATTTTGTTATAGAAATGAGCCAAAAATTCCCTTAATGGTTGTGCATAAGAAACTTGAAGAATTTCGGCAGGCAAAACAAAACCTATTTTACTTTCTTCTTTTAATAGTAATGATGAGCCAACAACGAATGAAACCCAAGCGTTTGTTAATTTTGAATATTTTAAACTTGCTTTGTTAAATATATCTGCCGCATATTTTTGTTGTTCTCTATCAAAATACTGATATCTGATGTATGGCGGATTCCCAATTATTAAATCAAATTTTCTCTCTGTATTGATACAATATCTATGAAAGTCTTCATTAATTATGGTTGAATTATCTAATCCAATCGCTTCTGATTTTTCCGCTTCAACTTCATCAAACTCAATTGCTGTAACAGAATTATATTCGTAATTTTTCTTTTGGATTTCTTTTAAAAAAACACCATCTCCACAACTTGGCTCTAAAATATCGAATTCTGTATTTCCGTTAAAAGCCCATTTTAAAATAAATGCTGCAACTGGTTCAGGTGTATAAAAACCACCTCTTAATTTTTCGTTTGTTGCTTCTTTAATTAATTGCATTATTTGTCGGCTTATTTCTATTGTAATGATTGATTTTCTCTTCGGCAACTTTTAAAACTTCGGTTGCGAGTTCTTCTTCTAAAATTGAATATGCAACTGTGTCACTTAAATGAGCTACAGTAAGTATGTTTTCTTCAATGCTGAATAAATTGGAAATATCCTTGATAAATTGTTTAGACGGATTTCGATTATTCTTTTCGATCTTTCCAAGCATTGAAGTGTCAATTTTTAAATGCTCTGCAACTTCACGTAAAGTTAGATGATTTTCGATGCGTAAACTTCTAATTGTTTCTCCGAATGATTTTTCTAATTGCATAATATTTTGGACAACTTCAGTCCAAAAGTAGTTTAAATTTTTAAACTTTGAAAATATTTATTCGATAATCAAAGTAAATGCATCCGCAACAGATACATTTTTATAAAGAGTTGCTGTTTTTCCAGTTAACTCATCTTGTGCAATTAAAACTTTTGCTTCTCCCCAATGTAATTGAGTAGCAGGTTGTTTTACTTTTTCCAAATGTTTACTGTTTGTATTATGTGATATACTTAAAGGGAAAGTGCCATAATCGATACCAGAAATAACTATTTTAAAATTGGCAATAGCTCTTTCAATATGTGTTCTATTTTTTCTTGTATCAAATGACCAATCTAAAGTTCGAAAAACTTCATCGCGAAAATAATGTCTTGTGTTAATATCTTTTAGAGTTCCCTTTTTGAAAAGCATCGAACCAGTTGGATTTGTATTATCTCCTTTAGGAATATTTAAATCCCTCTCTTTTAAAGGTCCACTTTCCCATAAGAGTTCATTATTGTCAATATTTTCAAATTCAAAATTATTTTTAATTTCGAGTTCGTTAATTAGTTTTGAAACAGTTTTGTTCGATTTATATCTGCCTCTAAAATTTGCAGGAATCTTTACCGTATTTCTTTTAGGGATTTCTAGTTCATTTTCTTCTTGTGGTGTTTTGGTTGAAGTATTTTTCTTATGTTTTTTTTTCCAAACTTTATTTGTTGGAACAATTCCTTCTCTTACAAATTGACTGATAACTTCAGGTGAAATTTTGAATAAATTTGGGTCTGTAAAATCAAATAAGGTGT
>DASSWN010000111.1:0-8928 GCA_035704905.1 Flavobacteriaceae bacterium | reverse complement strand
TGATACCATTCTAATATCGGGCGATGTTTTCGATTTGGCCAATCCTTCTTCCGAGGCTCGGCAACAGTATTATCGGTCTTTGATGCGCTTGGGCCGCTTGGGTTGCAGCCTCATTATCACCGGCGGAAATCATGATTCCCCGGCCATGTTAAATGCGCCGGCCGAAATTCTAAAGGAACTTAATATGCATGTGATCGGTGGCATGCCCGAAAATTTGGAAGACCTCATTATTCCCCTTGAAAATAAAAACAAAGAGGTGGAATGTGTCATCGCCGCCATTCCTTACCTCCGAGAAGCCTATTTGCGCCAAGCTAATGAAGGACAGACTTATGAAGGTCGCTTAGAAGCAATCCAAACAGGAATCGAACAGTATTTTTCACAAGCCGCCGAATTTTGTAAAACCAAATTTTCCGGAATTCCAGCAATTGCGATGGGCCATTTATTTGCCACGGGCGCCATTACCTCAGAAAGCGAACGTGAAATCCAAATCGGGAATCAAGCTGCCTTCAATGCGCTTCGGTTTGGTGGTTTTTTCAACTATATTGCATTGGGCCACATTCACAAACCCCAACAAGTGAACGCCACCAATCCTACTTTTTACAGCGGTTCACCGCTTCCGCTTTCCTTCAGTGAACGCAATGACGAAAAACGGGTTTTGCTATTGGACACAACCGAAACGTGGAACCCAAAGTCTCTACCCATACCCGTTTTTAGGGGCTTGTTGAAAATAAGCGGAAATTTGCAAGAGTTGAAAAACAAATTAAACAGTTTGGGAAAACCGAACGAATTGGATTCGTTGATTGAAGTCGAATTGCGCGAAAAGCAGTATGATGCCACAAAAATTTTGGGCTTGGATGAATTGGTAAGTACCTTTCATAAACCTGGCTTCGAGATTGTCAAACACCGGGCAACATTTGAAAACCAAATTCAAGGAACCGCGGAACTCTATAAAGGGGGCGAGCAATTGGAAAATTTGAATCCACGGGAAGTTTTCTTGGAATTACTGAGCGCGCATCAATACGATGAAAATATCGAAAATGAACTGCAATATGCTTTCGATGAACTTCTGGAAGAAATTTATTCGGAAGGAAACAACTAAAAAAAGAACGCTGATGACACTGATTTTTTATGATCTTAGTTCTTTTGAATAACTATTCAACTCCAACCAAAAAAAGATAATTATCTGACTTATAATATTCTAATGTTTGTAAACCGCCAAGATCACAAAGTTTTGCACAAAGTTCACAAAGAGTTAATCTGATTTTCAAGTCTTTGCGATCTTTGCGTATTTTTCTTAGTGTTCTTTGTGGTTATTAAACCTTGTCAAAACAATCGTTTATCCACACTGATTAGATATCTTTTGAAAAATATCCATTTAGTTCTAATTAATATTTTTAAATCGGTGGAAATCCACTCCATCTGCCTCATCGCGTTCTATAGAAAATTACCATGAAAATACTGAAAATAGAATTCCGAAACATCAATTCCCTAAAAGGAACTCATGAAATCGATTTCACAAAATCACCTTTCACCCAGGGTTCACTCTTTGCCATAACCGGACCAACAGGTAGCGGAAAAAGTTCCGTTCTGGATGTGATTTCCTTGGCGCTTTTCAACAGAATTCCGCGCTTAACGAAAGTTTCCAAAGAAGAAATCGCCAAAACCGGGGCCATTGTCACCCGAAATCAAAAAGAAGCGCTGGCAGCCGTAACTTATGAAGGAAAAAGCGGCCGTTTTCGATCGGAATGGAGTATTTCCACCGCACGTACCGGAAACATGCGCGAATATAAAATGCAACTCAGCGAAGCAGATTCAGGCCAACTTTTGGATTTGAAAAAATCGGAAGTGCCCAAAAAAAACGAAGAGCTGATCGGGTTGAACTACGACCAATTTATTAAAGCAGTTCTGCTTGCACAAGGCGATTTTGCCCGCTTCTTGAAAGCACCAAAAAGCGAGCGTGGCGAATTATTGGAAAAAATCACCGGTACCGGAATCTACCGCCAATTGGGCAAACGCTGTTATGAAAAATTCAAGGAAGAAAACCGCGCAATTGAAAACCAACAACAGCATATCCAGGTTTTACGCGAACAATTGTTGGAGGAAGAACAGGAAAAAAAGCTCACGGAAGATTTACGGCAAAAAGAATGTGATGCAAAAAAGTTGGAAAGCAAAATTGACACGCTGAACAAGAAACTGGAATTGAAACAAAAAATTGGCGCAAAGGAAAAAGAAACCACCGAACAATTCGAGCAAAAATCCAAAGCCGAAAACGAGTTGAAAATTTTCGATTCGGAACATGGATTCCCGCTCAAACAGCATGAAAAAGTAGAAGATCAAGCCGAAAACATCCGAAATTGGAGACAATGGAAAAAGGATTTGACCAATTTGAAAACCGACAGAAAATCTTGTTCAGATTCGAAGGCACAAACCCTTGCAGATCAAAAAGAATGTTTGCTTCAAGCTGAAAATTTGATCGGAACAACTATTTCTTCCGAAAATATTCTGGAAAAACTATCGGATTTTGGCAAAAAAGTAAGTTCCCTTCAACAGGAAAAAAAGGAAAAATTTCAGGAATATACTTCGATCAAAACCCAGTTGGACCGCCAGCTGAAAGGAATAAAATTTCAATTGAATGAAAAAAATTTAAAAGAAAGTCAAAACGATCTTTTCAGTTTTCAAAAAAATTCCGAGGAAAAAGTTGCGGCTTTCCAATTGGATTTGAAAGAATTGGACCTTGAAAATTCCGAAAAGGAAAAAGAAGTTCTCATAAATCGGTTGGAACTTGCGCGCGAAGCATGGCGAAAAGATGACGAAATTCTCAAAATAACCGAAAACATCGATCGTGCCCTTTCCGAAGAAAAAGAACTTTTGCCAAAACTGGAAACTTTTCCCGAAAGAATCGAAAAAGCCAAAACCCAATCTGAACTTTTTCAAACCAAACTTGACAAATTTCAGTTGCAACGCGAAAACCAACTGTTGCAAGCCAGTTTGGAGGAACACCGGCATGCACTGAAAAACGGCGAACCTTGCCCATTGTGCGGCGCATTGGAGCATCCGTTTGCAGAAAACCTGCCGGAAAAATCCGATTCCTTGGAAACTGAAATTGCAACAAACAGAAAGAAATTGGACGAGTGGAAAAACAAATTAAGCACTGCAAGAGCCGATTTGAAATTGACCCGTGAGCATCTTGAAAAGGTTCGGAAACAAAGTCAAATCCTTCAAAATGAACTGAATAATCAAAAGAACGTTTTTTCGGAAAAATATGGGCATTTATGTTCCGGGACGAAAAAACCAAATTGGGAAAATATGTGCCATAATTGGCAACAACAAATTCAGAAAATCCAGCAATATCAGGAAGAACAAGAACGATTAAAAGCAGTTCTTATTGGAATTTCGTTATTGAATGAGCTTCGAAAAATAATGTCCGAAGGCAAAAAACTAAAATCAGATTTGGAAGCAATCTATACCGGAAGTGACATCCATAACGATCTTTCGAAAATCTCTTCTCAATGGATTCGTTTGGAACAGGAGCAAAAAAATTCCGAGCAACGCCTTCTGGAATTGGATCGGAAAATAACCAGTAAATCCACGGAAACCGAAAACCTCGAAAGGGAGCTGCTGCCATTTGTAACCGAGCACGGCTTCGAAAATCTTGAACAGGCCGCAAAAGCACTCATGCCGGAGTCGGAATGCAGGTCATTGCGAACGGCCCGCGAAAATTTGCAAACAAAAATAACAGGGGCTACAAGTTCCTTGCATTTGCTTCAATCTCAATTGGTGGCATTGAAAAAAGAGGACAATCCGGAAACCGCAACAGCTTTGCAGGATACTTTGAAAGAAACCAAAGATAAATCTGAAAATCTTTCCGGTGAATGCAAAGAATTGTTCCGACTATTAAAAAATCACGCTGCTAATTTGGAGCGCCTAAACCATTTGCAATCCGAGATTTCCCAAAAAGAAAAACAAATTCGCAAATGGCGTTTATTGAACGAACTCATTGGCGATGCCACGGGAAAAAAATTCAATGATTTTGCCCAAGACCTCAGCTTGAACCAATTGTTACAGCTCGCTAATATTCGACTCAACGATTTGAGTGATCGCTACCGAATCGATAAACCCAAAAATGACGAAGATGACGGACTTACGGCTATTGACAAGGATATGGGCGGCCAGAGACGTTCGGTGAAAACCCTTTCAGGGGGTGAAACTTTTATTCTCAGTCTTTCAATGGCATTGGCTTTGTCTGATTTGGCATCCAAAAATGTGGAAATAAACAGTCTTTTTATCGACGAAGGTTTCGGCACGTTGGATCATGAAACCTTGGATCAAACCCTGGATACCTTGGAACGTTTGCAGGCAGAATCGTCGAAAACAATCGGTATTATTAGTCATGTTGATTCTCTTAAAGAACGTATTACAACTCAAATTCGGTTAAAAAGAAATGGACAGGGATATAGTTCATTGGAAATAAGCGACCTCTAAATTAGGCTGTTTTTCAGCGCCATTTGTTCAGTAGTTCCAAATAATCAATTTCGATAGCGGGTTCCTGCGAATCCAATACACCGCTTCGAAAAGAGCGTTGAAGAATGTCTTCTATCAAAAAATCTTCTTCCACAGATTCCGGAAGGTATTTTTCTTTCAGTGAAATATTGAAAAGCCCGGCTGTGGAATTGTACCAGAAAGCATTCCAGCCGCTGCGCATTTCGCGAACCAATTCATACGTGGTGATGCCGGTTTGGCGATAAAGCAGTTTCACCAAAATTTGCCCCTCGGTTTTGGTAAGGTTCTTCAATTTTTCTTTGAATTTTCCTTCCATATAATTTTGAATCATTCGGATATATTGCTTGCGGTCCGATTTATCCTCGATTTTTTCCAAACGCCGGTTCAGTTCTTTCAAACGAGCTGCGGCCAAAGTAGCGAATGGCCATACTTTTCGGGTTTTTCGTTGCAAAATCAAATAACGTCGCTGTTCTTGAGGGTTTTTGAATTTCAATTTTCCCAAAACCACCACCTTGTCCAAATCAATTGCATCAACCGGAATGCTGTCGCCCATGACAATATATTGAACGGGAACAGAATCTTTTGCGATCGAATCAATTTGAAGGAAACCCGTTTTCAGTGAATCCTTGACAAATGTAGGTCGCCGCAAAGAATCGGGTGTTTGGGCGCACAAAATTTCCGCCACAAAAAAAAGAAGAAACACAAATCTACCCAAAAGAAACGGTTTTATGGCTCTATATAATTTTAAGTGGGTAGAATAAAGATGACTATGTCAGGCCGAGCGCAGTCGAGGCTCTATAAGCTTCTCGACTGCGCTCGAAGTGACACATTTGGTTAAATTAAAATTTGTACACCACCATATTCCATATAGAACCGGTTTTATTTACTTTTCAACAATCGAAAACCGTTCCAAAATTAAGGAATCGGAAATTGCCAAAGCTATTTTTATTGCTAATTTCGCAACAAATCAATTTTAAAAAATTATGACGAAAAAAAGCGTTTTAAATCAGAAATCAATGGATTTCCTGGAAAAATACCTAAATAATCCGTCACCGACAGGATATGAATGGGATGGGCAAAAAATATGGATGGACTATTTGAAACCCTATGTCGATGAATTTATTACCGACACTTACGGAACCGCCGTTGGGGTAATCAATCCGAAAGCAAAATTCAAAGTCGTTATCGAAGGCCACGCCGATGAAATTTCGTGGTATGTGAATTATATTACCGACAACGGCCTTATTTATGTGATCAGAAATGGCGGCAGCGACCATCAAATTGCGGCTTCCAAACGCGTAAATATTCACACAAAAAATGGAATTGTAAAAGGCGTTTTTGGCTGGCCGGCCATTCATACACGCGACAAAAGTGATGAAAAACCGCCGCAACTCGATAATATTTGTATCGACGTTGGTTGTGAAACCAAAGAAGAAGTAGAAAAACTGGGCGTGCATGTTGGTTGTGTCATCACCTATCCGGATGAATTTTTTGTGTTGAACAAAGACAAATTCGTGTGCCGCGCATTGGACAATAGAATGGGCGGATTTATGATTGCGGAAGTCGCGCGGCTGTTGAAAGAGAACAAAAAGAAACTGCCGTTTGGATTGTACGTGACCAATTCAGTACAAGAAGAAATTGGGCTACGTGGCGCACAAATGATCACTGACCGCATCAAACCAAACGTTGCTATTGTTACCGATGTGACACACGACACCAGCACTCCGATGATCGAAAAGAAAAAAGAAGGCGACACCAAAATCGGAAAAGGCCCGGCAATCACATATGCCCCAGCAGTGCAGAACAAATTGCGCGAATTGATCATGGACACAGCCGATGAAAAAAACATTCCTTTCCAACGAATGGCCTCCAGTCGCGCCACCGGAACTGACACCGATGCGTTTGCTTATAGCAACGGCGGTGTGGCTTCGGCTTTGATTTCGTTGCCCTTACGCTATATGCACACAACCGTGGAAATGGTGCATCGCGATGATGTGGAAAACGTCATTAAACTGATTTATGAAAGCTTGCTGAAAATAAAAGAAGGCGACACCTTTAGTTATTTTGATTAGACCCGCCTCAACTTTCCTGATGAGGAAACCTATAAATAAAAGCACCTTTTTAAGGTGCTTTTATTATAAAGTTTCGCTCCCACTGGTATCACATCCACATCCAAAATTCTAAAAACATTTCTTAAAAACACTAACAGGACATTAGGTTTTTTTAATACATTTGAAAAAAGTCCCCCTTTTTACTTTGTGGAAAATGCTATAAAAAAAGCTATAAAAATTACATCCTGAATGAATTCACAACCGACCTTGGAACAGGAGAAATCTAATCATAGCAAGTGAAAAACAAAGAATTTACACCTAAGTTTGTAACGCTCATTAAAGAAGGAATCAGCAGACAGCAACTTTCCAAAGATGTTTTGTCGGGAATTATTGTCGGAATTGTTGCTTTGCCTTTAGCAATAGCTTTTGCCATTGCATCGGGTGTATCACCGGAAAAAGGATTGATAACTGCTATTATTGCAGGGCTTGTAATTTCGGTTCTCGGTGGCAGCCGAATCCAAATAGGTGGTCCGACAGGAGCATTCATTATCATTGTATTTGGCATTGTACAAGAGCATGGAGTTAGTGGGCTAACTATAGCCACATTTATGGCTGGCTTCCTAATTATTGGCTTTGGAGTGCTAAAACTTGGTAATTATCTAAAATTTATTCCCTATCCTCTGATTGTAGGTTTTACAAGTGGTATTGCGGTTGTCATCTTTTCAACGCAAATCAAAGATTTTTTGGGATTGGAAATCGAACAAATTCCTGCTGACTTTCACGAAAAGTGGCTCGTTTACTTCCAACATCTTGGCAATATCAATTGGTTAGCTTTTGGTATTGCAATAGGAACTGTTTTAATCGCCCTAAATTTTTATCGTATCACCACTAAAATACCAGGTTCATTAGTGGCAATTGTAATTGCTACTTTGCTTGTGTACTTACTTGAATTACCCGTGGAAACCATAGAAAGTAAATTCGGTGAGATTCCTAACAAGATAGCCATGCCGCAAATACCGAACATAAACTTTAACACAATTCAACAGCTTATAGAACCCGCCATTGCGATTGCCCTATTGGGAGCTATTGAATCCTTACTCTCAGCTGTTGTGGCAGATGGCATGATTGGCGGAAAACACCGCTCTAATATGGAACTTGTGGCTCAAGGGGTGGGCAACATCTTTTCAGGACTTTTCGGTGGCATTCCTGCAACAGGTGCTATTGCCCGTACCGCTACCAATGTAAAAAATGGCGGAAGGACACCTATTGCAGGTATTGTCCATGCTATTTTCCTACTGCTAATTATGTTACTTTTCGCACCCATAGCCAAACTTATTCCGCTCTCTTGTTTGGCAGGTATATTAGTTGTTGTTGCTTATCATATGAGTGAATGGCGGCATTTTAAAGAATTGCTGAAAAGTAATCGAATGGATATCCTCGTTTTATTGACAACGTTTTTCTTAACCGTATTTTTTGATTTGATTTTAGCCATTGAGATAGGCCTGATTTTATCTAGTTTCATTTTTATGAAAAGAATGAGCGAAGCAACAACCATAAATAATATGGAAAATCTTTTTGGAACGGCAGAAGCTAATGGAGAAAAACTATTTGAAGAAGAATTACCATACATTCCAAAGAACACCATGCTTTATGAAATAAACGGTCCACTGTTTTTTGGAGCATCCCACAAATTTCAAGAATTTTTGACAGACTTAAAACAAGCACCCAAGATACTCATTTTAAGAATGCGAAATGTTCCTTTCATCGACGCAACTGCGGTCAACAGGTTAAAAGAATTTCATCAAAAATTAAAATCAAGCGGAACTATTATAATAATTTCAGGTGCCAATCGACAAGTAAAAGAAGAACTGATGAAGTCTGAATTAGATTCACTCATCGGCAAAAACAACATCCTCGATAATATTAACCAAGGGATTGAAAGAGCGGAAGAAATAAACTTCGAATAAAAATCATAAGCTACAACCTTGTTTTGAAATACATTAAATCTGTGAAGTTATTTAAATTATTTTTTGAACGCACTTCAAATTTCAAAACCCGAACTTCGAATTAATTGGATAGGACCAAAAACGACCACAGAGGAACTTATAGCAGATATAAACTGCACATAACACCGCAAATGAAGCTATTTTCGTCTTTGGCCTTTTATTTTTTCACATTTCCTTATCACTCAAATTTTTAAAAGCGCACTATCTTTCCATAAAAAATAAATAGCTTTTATAATCCCAAAATCGAATTGTACAAAAATTAAAATCGAATTGTACCAAAAAATTCCACGCGCAACACCACAAATATAGCCATTTAATCACCGTTTGAACACCATTTAAAAGCCCCTTAATCGGGGCTTTCCACATATTTG
>DASSWN010000080.1:0-3373 GCA_035704905.1 Flavobacteriaceae bacterium | reverse complement strand
GTGAAAATGAGGACTTTCAGAAAGTTTTGAAAACCGTCAATTTTACCGACAAAATTATTGTTACCATCCGCCGGAATGATTCGGTGGAAGTGGACCAACTTACCCAATATGCCACAGAATTTGTGGACAGTCTGCAAGCCCATTCCGGAAAATATGTGAAATACATTCGTGGAAAAGTAAACGATGACGATTTGCTGCGAACAATGGGTTTTGTTTATGAAAATCTCCCGCTGTTTTTAGATAAAGACGATTATTCTACCATTGCCGGCAAACTTCAAAAAGACAGTATTTCCGCCATTACGGAAGCAAATTACCGAACACTTATTTCGCCGTCCGGCATTATTTCAAAAGATATTATTTTGAAAGATCCGTTGGGTCTTTCCTTTGTCGCTTTAAAAAAATTGCGCCAGCTCGGGGTTTCAGACGATTTCTTTTTGAAGGATGGATTTTTGGTAAGCAAAGACGAAAAAAACATTCTACTTTTCATTACCCCAAAATTTTCAAGTAGCGAAACTGCAGAAAACTCCAAATTTGCCGAACAACTTTACACGTTGCAAAATGCATTGGACCAAAAATATTCCGGCAAAGTTAGTAGTGAATATTTTGGCGCAGCACTAATTGCGGTTGCAAATGCGAAACAGATAAAAAATGACATTCAGTTTACCGTTGGCATCGCGTTCACGCTGTTAATTGTAATCTTCATTTTCTTTTACAGAAAAATTTACGTCCCGATAATTTTATTTGTCCCTACACTCTTTGGAGGTTTGTTGGCAGTGGCTTTGTTGTATTTAATTCGCGAAGAAATTTCTGCCATTTCCCTCGGGATTGGTTCTGTTTTGTTGGGCGTGACGCTGGATTATTCGCTTCATATTTTAACGCACATCCGCAATAATGAAACCTTGGAAAGTCTATACAAAGACGTGACCGAGCCTATTTTGATGAGCAGTTTAACCACCGCTTTGGCATTTTTGTGTTTATTGTTTTTAGATTCACAAGCCTTGCAGGATTTGGGGATTTTAGCCGCGGTGAGCGTTATGGGAGCTTCGGTTTTCGCGCTTTTCTTTATTCCATTGGTTTACAAAAATCCGCTTACGCGAAAGCAACAAATCAACGTTTTGGACAAAGTTGCCGAGTATCCTTTTCATAAAAATATGTGGATGTTGATTGGGCTTGGTCTGGTTTTGGTTGTCAGCATTTTCACATATCAGCGCGTGGAATTCAACAAGGACATTTCAAAATTAAATTATGAACCCGCGCAAATAAAGGCCGCGATGCAGCATTTGGATGAACTGACCGATATTTCTTCAAAATCGGTTTACTTGGCAACCTATGGAAAATCTGTTGAAGGCACCTTGCAGTTAAACGATTCCATTCATGGAACATTGGAATTACTAAAAGAAGAGGGGAAAATAAGCAGTTTCAGTTCCATAGGCGCATTGGTGCATTCACAAAGGGATCAGCGGAAAAAAATTGAACAATGGAATCAGTTTTGGAATACTGGGCGAAAAGATAGCATAGAAATCAATTTGATTGAAAGCGGTGCCGAAAAAGGTTTTAAACCAACTACTTTCAATCAGTTTTATACTTTTTTGGATACTGATTTCCACACGCTGAAACCTGAAGATTATCAGCAAATCCCGTCCATGCTTTTGGAAGATTATATTACAACCGAAGCAGATTTCACTACAATTACAACATTGATAAAACTTAACAACGAAAATGCTTCCGCTATTAAAAGCGTTTTTAAGGAAATTCCGAATACAATTGTTATCGACCGCCAAGAAATGAACGAGACCTTTTTGGGCAATCTAAAAAATGATTTCAATAGTTTGATTGGGTATTGTTTGATCGCCGTTCTTTTTATTCTTTTTCTTTTTTTCCGAAGTTTTTCTCTTACGCTGGTTACCGCCGTCCCCATATTTATTACTTGGTTTTTAACGTTGGGAATTATGGGGCTTTTTCACATTCAGTTCAATATTTTCAATATTATTATTTCCACATTTATCTTTGGTTTGGGGGTAGATTACAGCATTTTTATGACCAAAGGTTTGCTGAAGGAATTGCGCACCGGCGAAAAAGTAATGGCAACGCACAAAACCTCGATTATGCTTTCGGTGTTGACTACAATTTTGGGCGTTGGCGTATTGATTTTTGCGAAGCATCCAGCGCTGTATTCCATTTCCATTGTTTCGATAATCGGAATTTTTTCAGCAATGTTTACCGCGTTTACGGTGCAGCCTCTGCTTTTTAAATTATTTATTGGCAGCCCCACAAAACGCCCAATTACGCCACGAATGTTTTTGCATTCGCTTGTTTCCTTTGGCTATTTCGGGTTGGGCGGGATTTGCCTCTCCCTTTATAGCAGTACTTTAATGCCGCTTTTGCCCATCAGCAAAAAGATTAAAATGGGATGGTTCCATAAAGTGATTGCAAAATTTATGAAATCGGTACTTTACACAAATCCATTCGTGAAGAAAAAAGTAATCAATAATAACGGTGAAGATTTCTCAAAACCTGCTATAATTATTGCCAACCACACTTCCTTTCTCGATATTTTATCGGTCGGGATGTTGCATCCAAAAATTTGTTTTTTAGTGAATGACTGGGTTTATAATTCGCCTGTTTTTGGCAAAGCCGTGCAGCGCGCAGATTTTTATCCTGTTTCCAGCGGTATCGAAAACAGTTTGGAACCCCTTAAAAAGAAAATAAAGCAGGGCTATTCGTTGATGGCCTTTCCCGAAGGAACACGCAGCGAAAGCAACAAAATTAGACGATTTCATAAGGGAGCATTTTATTTGGCGAATGAATTTGATTTGGATATTCTTCCAGTTTTAATTCATGGAAACAGTGAAGTAAACCCCAAAGGCAGCCCGATTATAAAAGATGGAAGTATTACGGTTGAAATTTTGCCGCGAATAAAATTTGACGACAAATCCTTTGGGGAAAACCATACGCAGAAAGCAAAACAAATCGGTGCATATTTTAAAAGTGAATTCGCGAAACTGCGCGAAAAGATTGAAGATCCGAAATATTTCCATAGAATTGTTTTGGAAGAATACCGCTACAAAGGCGATTCATTATATAGAAATGTAAAAAAGGATTTAGGGGAAAACGCTGAAATTTATTTTGAAATTATCCGCCAAATTGAAAAAAGCGGAAACATTGCCCATATTTCTGACGATTTCGGACAGCTCGATTTCCTTTTGTCGCTCGATGGCCCGGACCGAAAAATTTTCAGTTTTATTGAAAATGCTGAAACGCGAACCATACTTCAAAATAGCTATATCGCCAAAAAATATGAAAGACTTCAATTTACCGATTCTGTTTCGGAAACTTTACTTCCAACCGTTGAAACCTTGATTATTTTTTCAGA
>DASSWN010000022.1:0-6988 GCA_035704905.1 Flavobacteriaceae bacterium | reverse complement strand
TACAAAATACATTGTTCTCACTATTGATGCGTCCCGCCCGTACCGAACTGCTCGGCACGTTCGGGCGGGTATTCAGTTGCGCCACGGGGCCTAATATTATTTTTTCTCCATCTTCTGCCAGCTGCAGTTTTCAAATATTTTTCTCGTCCCCTTGCTTCTTTTCTTAAGTTAAATTCCTCATTAAAAACCATTTCCCAGGGTAAAAAAGCTTTTGTCAAACGAGTTCTTCCACTATTATGCTCCAACAACCTTCGTTTCAAATTATCAATATACCAACGATCAAAACTTTTACTGTACAATATATATACAAAATACATTGTTCTCACTATTAATGCGCCCCGTCCGTACCGAACTGCTCGGCACGTTCGGGCGGGTATTCAGTTGCGCCACGGGGTCATAATTCCCGCGCAGGCGAGACCCTTATTTTTTCAAACCTGTCAGGTTTCTTAACTCAATTTCCTTTTCACAATCATCGAAATCGTCTTCCCGTCGGCTTTCCCGGCCAATTTTTTCGAAGCAACTCCCATTACTTTTCCCATATCCTTCATTCCCGAAGCGTTGGTTTCATTGATGATCTTTTGGACTTCGATTTCAATTTCCTTCTCGCTCATTTGCTCGGGCAAAAAGCTTTCGATCACTTGGGCTTGCTCCAATTCTGGTTCAGCTAAATCTTCACGACCTTGTTCCTTGTAAATTGCGGCGCTGTCTTTACGCTGCTTCACCAGTTTTTGAAGCAATTTCAGTTCTTCTTCATCCGTCAGTTCTTGTTTCGAACCAGTTTCTGTTTGCGCCAGCAATATCGCACTTTTTATGGCCCGCAAAGAGGTAAGAGCATTTGAATCTTTAGCTTTCATCGCCTCTTTCATCTGTGACATTACCTGCTCTTGCAAACTCATCGCTTCATTTTTTGTCGGGCAAAGATAGGGATTTCCCATAAAAAAACCCGGAATTTTTAATTTAAAAATCCCGAGCAGTCAATCATTGCTTCAAATGATTATCAATCTACATTATCATGCAAAAACGAATTATTGGTGCGCAATCTTGGTTCGTTGTTTTCGTCGTTCTCAATGCTTGTGCGCGATAATTTATTTTCGGATGGGGTTCCTTCCAACTCAATTCCAGCACGTTTGTAGGCTGGTTGCTTTTCAATTTCTTCTAAAGAATTGTTGCTTCGGAATTTGTAGTTGAAACTTTTCATTTTTGCCCGACGCTCGGCGGCACGTGCGATTAAATCTTCCGAAATGGGATTGTCGAACGGATCGCTTTCAATGCCTTCAGCGGTTTTTGGTTTTTGAGCCACGGTTTTCTTTTGCAACACTATTTCTTCGTTTGGTTCTTGTAAATTTTTTGCTTTTGGTTTTGCGTTTTGCATTTCTTTTTCAAAATCCATATAGTCTTCCAAACTATAGCGCTTTACACCATCCGATTCGGAAGAAGAAACATTTTCCCTTTTTTCATTGGAAAGATGCTGTTCCCCTTTTACCTCCATATTTTTTACTTCTTCATCCAAATTGAAAATTATTTTTTCTTCCTGAGATTTTTCTTTCCTTTCAGTAGGCTTTTCCGCTTCCTTTTCTTTCATTGGAAAATCGAACGAAAATAAATTCTGCTTTTCATCAGGTTTCACTTCCTCCGGAGAATCAACTTCAATATTGCGGGTGTTGGCATCGATAATGATGAAATCGTCTTCATCGTAAGCCACTTCCTCATACGAAACTTCCATGTTTCGAAGGAATTCGGAAGTTGGAATTAAATTCATTTTTGGATCATTGTTCGAATTTTCCGCAGTATCTGTATCTTCTTCCAAGGTATGCATCACTTTATTTTCAGCGGGAAACATGCTGGTTTGGGATTTTTCCGCGGTTGGTTTAAAACCCGAAGAGCGAGGAAACAATTCCTGTTCGGCTTTTTGGTCATCTTCCAAAGTGTGGATTATCTTTTTTGTTTCCGTGTTTACAATTTCATTTTGTTGCTCCATATTAAACCCCGTGGCAATAATGGTAACGGAAATGGATTCATCCAAGCTGTCGTCATCACCAACCCCCATAATAATATTGGCGCTATGCCCGGCTTCGGCCTGAATATGATCATTGATTTCGCCAATTTCATCAATAGTAATTTCTTGAGATCCGGAAACAATCAGCAACAAAACATTCTTCGCACCACTGATTTTATTATCGTTCAACAGCGGCGAATCCAACGCTTTTGTAATGGCTTCATGAGCACGGTTGGAACCTGAAGCCGTTGCAGAACCCATAATGGCCGTACCGCTATTGCTCAAAACGGTTTTTGCATCGCGCAAGTCGATGTTTTGCGTATAATGGTGGGTGATGACTTCGGCAATTCCGCGCGAAGCTGTTGCCAGCACTTCATCAGCTTTGGAAAATCCGGCTTTAAATCCTAGATTTCCATATACTTCGCGAAGTTTGTTATTGTTGATTACAATCAGCGAATCGACATTTTTTCGAAGGTTTTCCACCCCAATTTGTGCTTGGTCGTTTCGGGTTTTTCCTTCAAATTGAAACGGAATAGTAACAATTCCCACCGTAAGAATGCCCATGTCTTTCGCCTGTTTGGCAATGATTGGAGCTGCGCCGGTTCCGGTTCCGCCACCCATTCCGGCGGTAATGAAGATCATTTTTGTATTGGTGTCCAACATAGATTTTAAATCCTCGAAACTTTCCAAGGCTGCTTGTTCACCAACCTGCGGATTCGCGCCCGCCCCCAAACCTTCTGTCAAATTCACGCCGAGTTGTATTTTGATGGGGACCGCGCTGTTTTCCAATGCCTGCGCATCGGTATTGCAAATCACAAAGTCCACTCCTTTTATTCCTTGCTGAAACATATGGTTGATTGCGTTCGAACCGCCGCCCCCCACACCAATGACCTTGATCACATTGGATTGGTTTTTGGGGAGATCAAATGTAATGTCATTGAATTCTTTCATAATCTTTTCTTTTTTTTTATTTCTATGTAATTTGTTTCCCTTTCTTTGTGAACCTTCAATTAAATTATTCCGCCTTGTCCAAAAATTCTTTAAAATTTTCGAACCATATCTCGAAAATATTTTTGCGTTTCGCTTTCTTTACTGGAGGAGTTGCTGTATTTACATCTTCTTCCTTTTGATGGAGGGTACTGTCAAAGTCCTGCTCCAGTAATGGTTCTTCATTTTTCACTTCCTCTTTAACTTCTTGTTTCTTTTCTGCCTTTTTATTCAAGCTATTCAACACCAAACCAACAGCTGTGGCATAAAGCGGACTCGTATTTTCCCTGTCCGTATCGCCTGCCAAATGTTCATTCGGATAACCTATCCGGGTATCCATTCCGGTAATGTATTCCACGAGCTGTTTTAAATGTTTAAGCTGAGCACCACCGCCAGTGATTACAATTCCGGCAATAAGCTTTTTCTTTTGTTCCTGATGGCCGTAATTTTTAATTTCAAGATAAACCTGTTCAATAATTTCGACCACGCGGGCGTGAATTATTTTTGACAGGTTCTTCAATGAAATCTCCTTCGGTTCACGACCGCGCAAACCGGGAATAGAAACAATTTCATTCTCTTTGTTTTCGCCCGGCCAAGCCGATCCGAATTTAATTTTCAACAGTTCAGCTTGTTTTTCGATGATGGAACAGCCTTCTTTGATATCATCCGTAATCACATTTCCGCCGAAAGGAATTACCGAAGTATGCCGAATAATTCCATCTTTAAAAATCGCGAGGTCTGTGGTTCCGCCCCCAATATCCAAAAGTGCAACCCCGGCTTCCTTTTCTTCCTGGCTTAAAACCGCATTTGCCGAAGCCAGCGGTTCCAAGGTTACGCCCGAAAGCTCCAATCCGGCACTTTTCACACATCGGCCAATATTTCGGATGGAAGAAATTTGGCCGACAACCACATGGAAATTAGCTTCCAAACGACCGCCATACATACCAATTGGTTCGGTTATTTCGGCTTGGCCGTCCACTTTGAATTCTTGCGGCAGTACATGAATAATTTCCTCTCCGGGAAGCATTACCAGTTTATGTACTTGGTTGCACAGCGTATCAATATCCTTTTCACCGATTACTTCCTCGGAATCGGGGCGGGTAATATAATCGCTGTGTTGCAAACTACGAATATGCTGTCCGGCAATTCCAACAACCACCTCTTCTATTTTCAATCCGGAATCGGCTTCGGCCTCTTGAACAGCCTGTTGAATGGACTGAATGGTTTGGGTGATGTTGTTCACCACACCACGATGTACACCCAAACTCCTTGCTTTTCCGATCCCAAGAATCTCCATTTTCCCATATTCGTTGTTGCGCCCGATCATTGCCACGATTTTTGTGGTACCAATATCCAACCCTACTGCGAAGTCTTGCTCTTTCATAATCTACATCAATTTTTTGTGGCCACAACCTGATTCGAAAATCGCAGGTCCACTTTTTTATATTTATCCAATAAGTTTTCCTTTTTGGCCTTTTTGTAAAAAGCCATGAAATTCGTGATTTTTCGTTCTAAATCTTCTATATTTCCAAGTGCCACGACAAAATCCAAATTCCGCATTTTCAGTTCGTATATTCCGTTTGAGAACCTTTTAATACCCACAATATGGTTTTTCAAAAATGCCCGTTTTTCAATTTCCTTTAAAAGCGGAAAAACTTCTTTGCTGTTTTTTTCATCAATTCCCATCAAAACCGGAACACGCGCAGAATGAAAAGATGACAAAGGCATGGCTTTTCCGTCCGTATCTATATAAAAAGGATTTTCCGAAAAAACTCTTCCTATGGGTTTTCTCTGGGAAATACGAACGCCCAAAATTCCGTCAACAGTTAAATAAACATCGGCATTGGCAATCATATCTTGTTCATTCAATTCCCTTTCCAACGTACTCAAATCTAAGGTATCTTTGGAAAGGTTTTCGGGCTCCCCGATTTTTTGTATCAACAATTTATTAACCGCGGCTTTTGTGATATATAAGTTTTCGCCATCGGTAAAAGTGATGTCGATTTTTTCGATACTGCGCAGTTTATTCCGATTTTTTGCAAAGCTGAACAATAGGATTACCAATCCCAACAAAATCACGATTTTTATGTAATTCCAATTAATTTTCACGTCGCAATAGTTTTGTGATTTTCAAGGCTTCCTCGCCAATATCCCCCGCTCCCATCAACAAAACCACCGAGCAATCGGAAGCCTTGATTTCCGTTAAAAGTTGATCTTTGGAAATCAGTTTTTTATGGGGATTTTCTATTTTATGCAACAACATCTCAGAATTTATTCCGGCAATTGGTTTTTCACGAGCGGGATAAATATCCAAAAGCAGCACCTTATCAAAAGCAGCTAAGCTTTCTGCAAATTCATTCGCAAAATCACGGGTTCGGCTGAAAAGATGTGGCTGAAAAACCGCCAAAACTTTTCGGTTCGGGTACATTTCTTTTACGGCATTCGCAACGGCTGTAATTTCGGCCGGATGATGCGCGTAATCGTCGATCAGAACAAAACCTTCGTTTTTTATGCGATAGGTAAAGCGGCGTTCAACGCCTTCAAAAGTCGCCAGGGAAATACGCAGTTTTTCAACCGGAATTCCATATTCGATTGCCATTGCCAATGCCGTCACCGCATTGGACAGATTGTGTTTACCAGGAAGGGAAAATTCGAAATTCCCATAAATATCTTTCGGTGTACGTAAACTGAAATTATATTGGCCCTTTTTGATTTCAATATTTTCTGCGGAAAAATCGGCCATTTCATTAATTCCAATGCTTTTCCCTTTCAACGGCAACCCATTTTTGTAAAATAATTTTTCTTGGGGAACAGTTGAGGCAAAAAGGGAAAACGATTCCAAAAGCGCTTCTTTTCCACCATAAATATCCAAATGATCGGCATCCATGGAAGTAATTGCGGCCATATCTGGTTTAAGTTGAAGAAAGGAGCGATCAAATTCATCGGCTTCTACTACCATTACTTCATTTCCTTTTAGGATAACATTTGACTGATAATTTTCGCTTATACCTCCCAAAAATGCAGTCAATTTCACACCGTTTTCCGCCAACAAATGGGCGAGAATCGCCGTGGTCGTTGTTTTTCCATGGGTTCCGGCAACAGCCAAGGTTTTCATTTCGGAACTGATTTCCCCCAAAATCGCGGCTCGTTTTTTTAGAAGGAAACGATTCTTTTCAAAATATTGAAACAATAAATTTTCAGTAGAAACGGCCGGCGTGAAAACCACCAAGGTTTTTGATGTATCCTGAAATTCAAATGGGATATTTTCAATATTATCTTCAAACTGCACCAAAATTCCTTCGTTTATTAATTTTTCCGTAAGAAAAGAAGGGGTTTTGTCATAGCCGGAAACTTGTTTTCCGATATGCGCAAAATAACGGGCAAGGGCGCTCATTCCAATTCCGCCGATGCCGATAAAAAACACATTTTCTATGTTTTCGAAACGCTTCATATAATCTGAATAAGTTTCTCGATTTCATCCACAATTTCTTTGGTGGCATGTGGTTTGGCCAATTTTGAAATATTCGTACTCAATATTTTTTGTTCCTCTTCCGATTTCAACAAGTTTAAAAAAACGGGCTTAAAATCCGTTTCCAGATCATTTTCGGCAATCAGCAAAGCCGCCTTTTTCTCGGAAATTGCACGTGCATTTTTGGTTTGGTGATCTTCCGCAACATTTGGCGACGGAATGAAAATCACCGGTTTTCCCACGATGCACAATTCACTTACCGAACCGGCCCCTGCCCTGGAAACAATAATATCGGCCGCCGCGTATGCCAAATCCATTCTGTCCAAATATTCGTAAACTTGAATTTTTCCGGGTTCTCGGTGCTTTTTGTACTGATTGTAATAAAGTTTGCCGGTTTGCCAGAGAATCTCCACATTGTTTTCTTTGAACAAGTTCAGGTTTCGTTCCACAAGCCGGTTGATGTTTCGCGCACCCAAACTTCCACCCAAAATCAGAACAATTTTCTTGTCGCCGGTCAACTGAAAATAATTTCGTGC
>DASSWN010000193.1:0-7938 GCA_035704905.1 Flavobacteriaceae bacterium | reverse complement strand
CAAATCAAATTTTGTGACAAAACTATTGGTAGAGTTAACGTCAAAACTGTCCTGCCACGTGCCCGGGGTGGCAATATTGGTCGAACTGTTGGTCAATCCCGAAATGATCAATTTGTTGCGTGGGATGGCTATGGAACCAATGGTTTCCGCTTCCGGCCCGCCAAAATAAGTGCCCCACAAGCGCTGCCCCGAAGGCGAAAACTTGCCAACAAAAAAATCTCCGTTCCCGGCACCAAAAGGCTGGTGCGCCCCTAGAGTACCGTAATAACCCTCGGTGTCCTGTGAAAATCCGCCCACATATACGTTTCCATTGGTATCGACCGCCATGCCTTGAAATATATTTGATGCAAAATTGCCCACAGGGGGCAAATCCGGGGAATAATAGGTGGTCCAAAGCGGTTCTCCAGAGGTGCTGAACCTTGCCAAAAAAGGATACAGAGGAACGATCAACCCCCCTGCTCCATCTGGAAGCGGATCGGGAATGTTTTCCCGGAACGCACCGGGGGTGGCCAAGTTGCTGCTTGTGGTGCTGCCCCATATATAAAAATCATTGTCATACCCTGCTTTCACATCGTAAATTCCATCGGCCCGGTTTCCTTGGTAATAAGTGGCCCATTGCAATATGCCCAAATCGTTGAATTTCGCAAGAAAAGCGGCTCCGGTAATCGGGTTGCCGTTTGGGTCGGTGTTCACAGTCAATATTTCATCATAAGCACCAGGGGTGGTAACTCCTGTGGCACTATGAGTCTCCCCTGCTATATAAACACCGTTTCCTTTAATGCTGATGGTATTAATCCGTGACTTCATTGTACCACCAAAAAAAGAACCGTACAACAAACTTCCTTCCGAAGAAAATTTCACGATAAAGCCAATCTCCTCACCATTTCCCGGATCACTTTGATAAGCATCAGAGGTGATAAAATCCGTTGTGGCCGTAAGTCCTTCCGCCGCCCCCACCAACCAAATATTGCCGTTCGCATCAGTATCAATATCTTCAATCTCGAATCTTTCTTCGCCCTCCACCATTTGTGCAAAATAAGTGCCCCAGTCGCGGGTGTATTGTACATTGTTGGTTTGGGCCGCAAGAGAACAAAAAGAAAAAACGAGAAGTATGATTATTACCGGTTTCATAACGATTAATCGTCAAAAAGTACCACAATTTGTGCTTGCAGGGCTTGGGAAAAATCTGCTTTTGCCACTTCCAGAGAAGTTTGGGTCGATAAATTGTCGCTGTCTTTGCTGCAAGAAATCAGCAATCCTGTTGCGCATACCCAAAGGAACAGAAAACGAACTGATTTCAAATAATTTTTTCCTTCCATTTTTATAGATTTTTATGTTTGATCTACAAGTTATTGTTTAAAATATCGAAAAACAACTATTTCACCGATATTTATTGTTTTTTAACGTTTCTTCTATATCAACAATCCCAAAAAATCTTCTTCTGAAATAATTTTTGTGTCCAGTTTTTCCGCTTTGGCCAATTTACTGGGGCCCATATTTTCCCCGGCAACCAAATAGTTGGTTTTTGAAGAAATGGAACTTGAAACTTTTCCGCCATTGTCTTCGATCAATTTTTTCAGATCCTCACGGGAACGTTCAAAAACGCCCGAAACCACAAAGGTTTTTCCTGCCAATTTATCGGTTTGGTTCGCCAATTTTTCTTGGGAAATTTCAAGTTGAACGCCATATTCTTTCAAACCTTGCAACAATTTTCGATTTTCTTCGGAAGCAAAAAAAGAAACCACGCTTTCAGCGATGCGCTCCCCTATTTCATCGACGTTCGTCAATTCTTCCAACGTGGAAGCCGCAAGCGTATGGATGTTTTTGTAATGTTTCGCCAGTTTTTTGGCCACGGTTTCGCCCACAAAACGAATTCCCAAAGCGAACAAAACCCGTTCAAATGGTTTTTCTTTCGATTTTTCAATGCCGGAAATCAAATTGTCCGCCGACTTTTCCGCCATGCGTTCCAAGGGAAGAATGTCTTCTTTTTTCAGTTCATATAAATCAGCATAATTTTCAATCAAGCCATTGTTCACTAAAAGTGCCACCGTTTCGCCGCCCAATCCTTCAATATCCATCGCTTTCCGGGAAATGAAATGTTGAATACGCCCAATGATTTGCGGTGGGCAACCTTGATAATTCGGACAATAATGTTGTGCTTCGCCTTCATTTCGAATCAGTTTGGAACCGCATTCCGGGCAATTTTCTGCGTATTGCGTTTCGGGAATATTTGGATCGCGTTTAGTGAAATCGACACCAATAATTTTCGGGATAATTTCACCGCCTTTTTCCACAAAAACCGTATCACCTTCGCGCACATCCAGTTTTTCAATTTGATCGGCGTTATGCAACGAAGCCCTTTTCACAGTAGTTTGCGCCAACAAAACCGGTTGCAAATTCGCCACGGGCGTGATGGCCCCGGTCCTTCCCACCTGATAGGTGATTTTTTTCAATTTCGTGGAAACCTGCTCGGCTTTGAATTTGTAGGCCATCGCCCAACGCGGGGATTTTGCGGTGTAACCCAATTCTTCTTGTTGTGTTAGATCATTGACTTTCAAAACGATTCCGTCAGTTTCATAGGGTAATTCATGACGGTGTTCGTTCCAATATTCAATAAACTCCATTACCTCGGCATGGTTTTTCGCTAAAATAGATTCCTTTGGAACTTTAAATCCCCATTCGCGCGCTTTTTCCAAACTTTCAAATTGAGTTGTAATGGGCAAATTTTTTCCGGCCAAATTATACAACAAACAATCCAGCGGTCGTTTTGCCACCTCGGCACTATCTTGCAATTTCAAGCTTCCGGCAGCCGTATTTCGAGGATTGGCGTACGGTTCTTCCCCATTTTTCACCCGTTCGGCGTTCAATTTGGCGAAACCTTCATAAGGCAGCACAATTTCCCCACGAATGCTGAATTTCTCCGGAAAGTCGCCTTTCAATTTCAACGGAACCGAATTGATAGTTTTCACATTGGCTGTTACATCATCGCCTTGAATGCCATCACCCCGCGTAACTGCTTTTTGCAGCAATCCGTTTTCATACGTTATGCTAATGGACGCACCATCATATTTTAGTTCGCAAGTATAATTCACCTCGCCATCCACCAATTTTTTAACCCGTTTTTCCCAATCTTCCAAATCGGTTTTGGAATAAGAATTTGAAAGCGAATACATAGGAAATTCGTGCACACTGGTTTCAAATTTCTTGGTGATTTCACCCCCCACGCGCAAAGTTGGGGAATTAGCATCGTAAAATTCGGGGTGTTGTTGTTCGAGTTCCTGCAATTCCTTCAATTTCATGTCGAAATCATAATCGGAAATCACCGGCTCGTCCAACACATAATAATTGTAGTTGTGCTGCCGCAATTCTTCACGCAGTTGCTGAATTTTTTCTTCTGTTGTCATACAAGGTTTAAACTGTTTTAACGCAAAGAGCGCGAAGTTTGGGCAAAAATCACAGCGAATAATCTTCGGCTTTTCACCTAAACGAGTATGTTGTTTTTATATTGATTTAACCAATATTTTAATCAATTGACCTAGCACTTTATTATTAACCTAAACGTCAGTGTATATGCACAATGTATTTTAAATTTAATACTCATCCCATCCCCGGCCCTTCCCGAAGGGAAGGGAGTAGTATACTTGGTCCCCCCTCCTCGGGAGGGGGTTAGGGGGAGGATGACTAATACGTAAATGCCTAAGTCAATTAATCAATCGATCCTTTCTCAAATTTGCTTTTTGCGATGCGGTTTTCGGCACGTTCAATTTCTTTGCGTGCCCGTTGTAACAATTCCGGATCACCTTCGGTCAAAATAGCCGTTAAGGCTTTCATTTCAGGAACATATCGTCGCGCAAAATTCAAATCGTTGCGGGTAATATCCGGTGTATTGTCAATCACATCTGCCAGTTTTATTGTTTTCGCTTCCACGCTCATTGTAGCCTGCCGCTCAACTTCTTTTTTCTTCCTTTTCTTTCGGTTTAAATGCGGGTATTTTTCGTGTGTGAATTCATCGGTAAGTTCCCATACAAGATGTGCCGTTTTTTTCCCGAACCGTTTTTCGATTTCTTCAACCGAAACAGGTGTATCCTCAACCACATCATGCAAATAAGCCGCGCAAATCATTTCGGTGGAATGCGGAACGGTCCTGACAATTTCCGCCACACGTTTTGGATGATTGATATAGGGTTCCAAAGTATATTTTCGCTGCTGTTTACCGTGTGCTTTTCGTGCAAAATCGAGAGCTTCCTCTTCCATAATCATTTCTTGTGATGTCTTACAAAGGTCGGAAAATTAATTCGAAATCCTTTTTTAGGAAGCGGGCAATTCCAAATTGAAAATGACTTACAGCTGTAGATTCTTCCGGATAGAATAAAAACGGCCCTATATTTTCAAAACCATAAAAATTTATTCCGCCGGAATTCTTCTAAAACCGCAAAACACAAAATTCTGAATTGTGTCAAAAGGTGTTTGATGATCGATATTTGTACAATTTATTTTTTCTAAAAATGGTATAAATCGTTCGCTCATGCTTTTTTCCGAATACTGTTTTATTTCAATACCACTACATTTTTTTGGTCCCTCTTCGGAAAAAGTCCCAATAACCAAAATTCCGTTGATGTTTATATTTTCCTTGGTTGTTTCCACATAATTTCTGATTTCTTGTTCTTTTGTCAAGAAATGAAACGCTGCACGATCATGCCAAAAATCATATTTTTCCGTGGGTTTAAAATTGCCTGCATCGGCAATAATCCATTTTATTTGTGCCGCCCGATCTCCAAGCCTTTTTTTTGCCCTTTCCAAAGAAGTTTCGGAAATATCGAGCACCGAAATGTCGGTATAGCCCAAATCCAGTAAATGATCCACAAAAAAACCATCGCCCCCACCCACATCAATAATCTTCGCATCGAGTGGAATATGACATTGAGCCAGAAAATGAAGTGAAGTTTCCGGATTCGGTTGGTACCAACT
Source organism: Flavobacteriaceae bacterium (assembly GCA_035704905.1). Classification (GTDB taxonomy): domain Bacteria; phylum Bacteroidota; class Bacteroidia; order Flavobacteriales; family Flavobacteriaceae; genus DASSWG01. The sequence continues at coordinate 2,970 of DASSWN010000193.1, read as the reverse complement.
AACATCCGTGGGTTTCTTGGTTTTATAAATATTTTCCCAGTGCTTTTTTCGGTTAAAATCGTTCATCTTATAGTTTTAAAAATTCCACTTTATTCGATCAATAAACTTGATTCTATATGATAGTGTATGGGTAAAACAAATTTCATTTTTAATATTTTTTTGAAAGTAAAGTATTTAATATGCTGCTCGTCGCCATCCCCGGCCCTTGCCAGCGGGAATAAATTTACAGATAATTCCAAAGCAAAAATCCCTTCGAGCAAAATGTCCAAAGGGATGAGTTTTAAAAATTTTCGAATTGTTGAAGAATTACCTTAATTGTAATGGTTTCAATCTAAATATGAATCACTTCACCATACGCATCGGCGACGGCTTCCATCACAGCCTCGCTCATTGTCGGATGCGGATGAATGGCTTTCAGTACTTCGTGACCCGTGGTTTCCAATTTTCGGCCCAAAACCGCTTCGGCGATCATATCGGTTACGCCAGCACCAATCATGTGGCAACCCAGCCATTCGCCATATTTTGCATCGAAAATCACTTTTACAAATCCGTCTTTTGTTCCCGCGGCACTGGCTTTCCCTGAAGCAGAAAATGGAAATTTCCCTACTTTCAATTCATAACCGGCTTCTTTTGCCTGCTTTTCGGTCATTCCCACGCTGGCAATTTCCGGGGAAGCATAAGTGCAGCCAGGAATATTACCGTAATCGATTGGTTCAACGTTCAACCCGGCAATTTTTTCTACACAGGTGATTCCTTCCGCCGAAGCAACATGTGCCAAGGCCGGACCGTGAACCACATCGCCGATCGCATAAAATCCGGGAATATTTGTCTGGTACCAATCATTTACCACAATTTTGTCTTTTTCGGTTTTGATACCCAAATCTTCCAAACCGATATTTTCAATATTCGTTTTGATGCCCACTGCGGAAAGCACAACTTCCGCTTCCAAAGTTTCTTCGCCTTTCTTTGTTTTCACTTTGGCTTTTACCATTTTCCCCGAGGTATCAACACTTTCCACGGAAGCATTGGTCATCACTTTGATGCCTGCCTTTTTAAAAGATTTTTCAAATTGTTTGGAAACATCCTCATCTTCGACCGGAACCAAATTCGGAAGGTATTCCACAACGGTAACTTCAGTTCCCATGGCATTGTAAAAATGGGCAAACTCCACTCCTATCGCGCCGGAGCCCACCACCAACATGGATTTTGGTTGTTTTTTCAGCGTCATCGCTTCCCGGTAGCCGATTACTTTTTCGCCATCTTGTTTCAAATTTGGCAGTTCACGTGAATGCGCACCAGTGGCAATAATAATATGATCGGCTTCATAATCGGTGGATTTTCCTTTGTCATTTTTTACCGAAATTTTCTTGCCGGATTTTAATTTACCAAAACCATTGAGAACATCGATTTTATTTTTTTTCATTAGGAATTGCACTCCTTTGTTCATCCCATCGGCCACATTCCGACTTCGCTTGATTACGGCGTCAAAATTTTTATCGGGATTTTCGAGCGTAAGTCCATAATCTTCGGCATGTTTCAAATAATTGAACACATCGGCGCTTTTCAATAAGGCTTTGGTTGGAATGCAGCCCCAATTCAAGCAAACCCCACCTAAATTCTCTTTTTCCACAATGGCTGTTTTGAAACCAAGTTGTGATGCCCGAATGGCGGTGACATAACCTCCCGGACCGCTTCCCAAAACTATAATATCGTATTTCATTGAATTGACTATTTTATAATGAATATTTTATAATGCTAATTCTAAATTCGCTTTTTATTCTTTACTAAATTTCCTTGCACACTTATTCACAAATTCACTCATTCACTTTTTCACAATTTTATAATTCCAAGGCTCGTTTCACATCATTATCCATCAACAATTCTTCGGGACTTTCCAAGGCTTCTTTTACGGCTACCAGAAAACTTACCGATTCTTTTCCATCAATAATTCGGTGGTCGTAAGAAAGCGCAACATACATGACGGGACGAATTTCTACGTGACCGTCGATTGCCACGGGACGTTCCACAATATTGTGCATTCCGAGGATGGCACTTTGCGGCGGGTTGATAATTGGCGTGGACAGCATCGAGCCGAAAACACCCCCATTGGAAATCGTAAAAGTGCCTCCGGTCATTTCATCAACTGTGATTTTTCCATCGCGTGCCCGGGTCGCCAAGTTCTTTACTTCCGCTTCCACACCGCGGAATGACAGATTTTCCGCATTCCGAATAACAGGAACCATCAGGCCTTTTGGACCGGAAACAGCAATACTGATATCGCAATAATCGAAACTGATCATTTCTTTTCCATCGATCATGCTGTTTACGGACGGATACATTTCCAGAGCTCGAACAACCGCCAAAGTGAAAAACGACATAAATCCGAGGCCAACGCCGTGTTTTTCTTTGAATTCTTCTTTATACTTTTTGCGCAACTCAAAAATTGGCGACATATCGACTTCGTTGAAGGTTGTCAACATAGCGGTTTCATTCTTGGCCGAAACCAATCTTTCCGCAACTTTACGACGCAACATGGAAAGTTTGGACCGCGTTTCGCCGCGATTTCCACCGGTTGGCGAACCCATGGCAGGTTTTCCTTCGGAAGGTTGGTCTTTTGGTTCGGATTTTTTCGAGGATTTCTCGGCTTTCATGGCATCTTCTTTGGTAATGCGGCCATCTTTTCCCGTACCGGAAATTTTATCCGAATCCACCCCTTTTTCGTCCATTATCTTTTTGGCAGCGGGTGACGGAGTTCCGCTTGCGTAAGATTTTTCACTTTGCCTTTTATCGGATTTTTCTTCTTTTTCTTTTTCCTCTTCTTCCTTTTTGGGTTCAGATTTTTTTGACACCTCTTTCTTTTCGTCTTCCTTTTCTTCCGGTTTCTCTTCGGCATCTTCCGAACCGCTGCTTTCTCCAGGTTTTTTGGCTTCAGTGTCGATCAAACAAACCACCGCGCCCACTTTTACGGCA
>DASSWN010000165.1:0-22807 GCA_035704905.1 Flavobacteriaceae bacterium | reverse complement strand
GATATGGACAACGGTTTTGTCCAAATCTTTTGTGAGCAGCATATTGCTTCCCCCGCCGAGAATGAACAATTCCGAAGCATAAACCTTCCGAAGAGCTTGTTTCAATGCCTTTTCGGAAGAAACGCTGATAAAATTCTTGGCTTTCACATCAATTCCAAAAGTATTGTAGGTTTTGAGCGATTTGTTTCGGGAAACTTGCATTAAATTTCGTTGTATTTTTTCAAAGCTATTTGCAAAATTTCAATGGCGCGCACCAAATCTTCTTCCTTCAAAACATAGGCGATCCGTACTTGGTTTTTTCCAGTTTCCGGAGTGGAATAGAAACCGGCAGCTGGCGCGACCATAACGGTTTCCCCTTCATAATCGAAACGTTCGAGCAACCACCGCGCAAAATCATCGGCATCTTCTACGGGAAGTTCGGCAATGCAGTAAAAAGCTCCTTTCGGGTTGGCGACTTTCACACCGGGAATATTCCGCAAACCTGCAACCAACGTATTTCGTCGCGAAACATACTCCTCAATCACTTTATCGAAATAGTTTTGTGGGGTTTCCAAAGCGGCTTCACTGGCAATTTGCGCAAAAGTTGGCGGACTCAAACGCGCTTGGGCATATTTCATCGCAGTGGCAACCATTTCTTTATTTTTGGAAACAAGGCAGCCAATCCGTGCGCCGCACATACTGTATCGTTTGGAAACGGAATCGATCATGATGGCGTTTTTTTCGATTCCGGCAATGCTCATGATCGAAAAATGTTGTGCGCCATCATAGGCAAATTCCCGATAAACCTCATCGGCTACCAAAAATAAATCATGCTTTTTCACCAAAGCCGCAAGTTGGTCGATTTCTTCTTTGGTATATAAATAACCCGTCGGATTTCCCGGGTTGCAAATTAAAATTGCTTTTGTTTTTGACGTAATCAATTTCTCAAATTCTGCAATGGGTGGAAGCGCAAATCCGTTGTCAATGTTAGATTTAACCGGAACAACTTTCACGCCCGAAGCAGTTGCAAAACCGTTGTAGTTCGCATAAAAAGGTTCGGGGATAATGATTTCATCGCCTGCATCGGCAATGCTTCCCATTGTAAACAACAATGCTTCGGAACCCCCGGTGGTAATAATAATTTCTTCGGAATTGACTTTAATTTCTTTGGAAGCATAATAACCCGCCAATTTTTTTCGGTAACTTTCAAACCCCGCGGAATGACTGTATGAAAGAATATCAATGTGGTTGTTTTTCACGGCATCAAGGGCAACTTTCGGGGTGCGAATGTCGGGCTGACCGATATTTAGGTGATAAATTTTTATTCCACGGTGAATGGCGGCTTCTGAAAAAGGAACTAATTTCCGAATGGGCGATTCGGGCATGGCTTGACCCTTTGCTGAAATTCTCGGCATGATCTTTTTTTTGAAATGCAAATTTGCGAAATAATTGCTTCATGTGCCATTTTTTCGGAAATCTTATCGGAAGGAAACACGTTTCATTTTTACCGAAAAATTAAAAAAATCAATATCAACCCCTTTTTTCTAAAATTTTACGATACTTTTAACCCTTGTTTCATTTCGTAAAAATAAATACCGCTTTACATGAAGAATTTATTTTCCCGCCAAAAAATACTTTTCGGGATTTTATGCATGATTTTCGGTTTCCCTACCACCTTTTTCGCCCAAAGCCAATTAAAAAATTACACCGAACAGTTTGATAGCGTCGTGGGCGAAGAAAACTTGGGCATCAACAACGGCACCCTTAACCTACGCGATTACCAGTTTGTGATCGAAGGGAAAACCAAGTATTTTCAAAACCTCGGCTACACCAAAGGAACTGTTCATTATGACGGCCAACCATATTATGAGGTTAAATTGAAATACGATTTGTCCGAAGAACAATTGATTTTCAATCCAAAAAACGCCACTTCGAATATTGGTGTGAACCTTATTAGACAAAAAGTCGATTCATTTGAATTGCAAGGATTAACTTTTGTGAACATGAACAAACTGGTTTCTGCCGACAAAACCAACTATAAAGGATACTGGCATCAAATTAAAATCGGTTCGGATTTTTTTCTGTATATCAAATACAAAAAGAACCGAAAAGATATTATCAAAAACGACAAAGTTTTTCACCAATTCGATTTATATCGCACTTTTTTGGTGGATTATGACGGAAATTTTCAGCCTATCTCTTCCAAAAACGATATCCTAAAAATTTTCCCCGATTTTTCCGAAGAAATAAATCGGTTTTATGAAGCGAACAAAAGCTTGGAAAACTCCGATTTACCACTTTTTTATACCAATCTCCTGAATCGCATCAATTTCCTTTTGGAAAATTGAAAACAAATTTAATTCAATGAAGCTAAAGATTTTTGCCCTACTTTCCGTTGCCTTTTTTCAATGTGCTTTCGCCCAGGAAAAAGAAACAGTAATCTCCATTTCTTTTGAGAATGCCAGCTTGTCGCAAGCGGTTTCGCAACTTGAACAAAAGACGGGAATCAACTTCTTTTTCAGTCCAACTTGGTTCGAACAAGAAAACAAACGCATTACGCGCGACTACAACAACAAAGCCTTAAAAGTAGTTTTAATGGATATTTTTGATGGTACTCCTTTCAATTTTGTGCAATATGACGACCGGATCATACTAACCAAAAACAATTATATCTATACTGAACTTCCCCAAAACTTTTTCGGAAAAGACAGCTCAACCACCACTCAACCAACGGTTGAACGAAGTCCGGTTTTTTATCAGGAATACCAAACCGATCCGGATTTTATTGTTCAAAAGAAACAAGAAGAAAAATCACTTAAATTTATTGGAAAAGAAACAAAAAATGTTGCCGAAAACACGTATGAACTTACCGGAAAAGTAACCGATGCAACTACCGGTGAACCGCTTTCATTGGTTTTGGCGCGAACGCAAGACGGAAAAATAACCGACATCACAAATGAAAATGGAACCTATAGTTTGAGGCTTCCGGTGGGTCTGAATATTGTGGAAGTCCAGTCCATCGGCCATTTAACAACGAGCCGAAAAATTATGATGTACAGTGCAGGAACGCTGAATTTTGAACTGGTGGAAAGTGTAAACGAACTTGATGCGGTGGTTGTTCGCGGAAACCGGGGCGAAAATGTTCGAACAGCGGTTACCGGTGTAACTTCCATCGAAATTGAAGAAATGAAAAATATTCCTATGGTGCTGGGCGTTCGCGATGTGGTGAAAGTAGCAACCTTGATGCCGGGAATCAAAACCACGGGTGAAGGCTCTGCCGGGTTCAATGTTCGCGGCGGAAAAACCGATCAGAACCTCATTCTCTTAGATGACGGAACGGTGTACAACCCTTTTCACTTTTTCGGTTTCTTCTCGGCTGTGAACCCTTATGTAATTGGAAGTTTGGATATTTATAAAGGAAACATTCCCGCGGAATTCGGAGGAAGGTTGTCTTCGGTGTTCGATATTCAAACCGAAACCCCGAACATGCAAAAATTTTCCGGTGAAGGCGGTTTGGGGCCGGTGAATGGAAATTTAATGGTGAACATTCCCATCATAAAAGAAAAAGCAAGTGTTTCCGTAGGTGGAAGATATGCTTATGCCGACTGGATTTTGCGTAGTTTAAAAGATGCCGAACTGAAAAACAGCGAAGCTTCTTTCTACGATATCAATGTGAAATATGACCACATTCTGAACGAAAACAACAAAATTGAAGCAACTTTCTATTACAGCAAAGATAAATTCAGCATTACCTCCGATTCGTTGTACAACTATCACAACCGTCTGATTTCACTGCGTTGGAACCATAAATTCAATAACAAACACTCGGGCAATATTTACTTGACCAATAGTGAATATCAATTCGGGTTGGATTATGAATCCGGAGATTTGGAAGCCTTCGAATATGGCTACAAAATAGATGAGACACAGGCCAAATTGAAATTCGATTATGAACTCAATGACAAACATACTTTTACGTACGGCGTTTCAGGAAAATTGTACCAAATTGAACCCGGGGAATTTAACGCGACCGATCCGGCTTCTTTGTTGCTTCCTGTTGATTTGGATGACGAAAAAGGCCTCGAATCGGCGGTTTACCTTTCCGATGCATTCGAAATTTCCGATAAATTATTGGTCGATGCCGGGCTGCGCTATTCGTATTTTATGGCGTTGGGGAAAGCTACACAAAACGTATATGGCACAAACTTACCAAAAAGCGAAGGAAGCATTATTGGCGTGAATGAATATGACGAAAATGAAACCATCAAGTCCTATGGCGGATTGGAAGTGCGATTGGGCGCCCGTTATTTGATCACAGATGATCTTTCCGTTAAAGCGGCTTATAATACCAGCAACCAATATATTCACCTGCTTTCAACCAATACCACGCAATCGCCGATGGATACGTGGAAACTCTCTGATTTGAATATTGAACCGCAATCCGCCGAACAATATTCTTTGGGTTTTTTCAAAAATTTCAAGGAAAATTTATATGAAATAAGCCTGGAAGGATATTACAAGAAAATGGACAACCTGCTCGACTACAAAACAGGGGCGGATTTATTTTTGAACGAAAATTTGGAAACAAGCGTGCTTCAAGGGGAAGGAAAAGCTTATGGCGTGGAATTGCTTATCAAGAAGAACCGCGGAAAACTAAATGGCTGGTTGGGATACACCTATTCCCGATCGTTGATAAAACTCGATGGGGAATTCAGTGAAGAAATTGTGAACGGCGGGGAATATTTTCCTACCAATTTCGACAAACCCCACGATTTTAGTTTAGTACTCAATTACAAATTCACCAAGCGGTACAGTGTTTCGGCAAATTTCATTTATCAAACTGGAAGGCCTGTTACATTCCCCACGGGGAATTTTGACTATGGCGGTGCGGAATATACGGTTTACAGCGACCGGAACGCGTTTCGAATTCCGGATTACTACCGACTGGATATTGGCGTGAATATAGAAGGAAACCACAAAAAGAACAAGTTGGCGCACAGCTTTTGGAACATTTCCATTTATAACGTCTTGGGAAGGAACAACCCGTATTCCGTTTATTTTGTCACCGAAAACGGAGAAGTAAAAGGCTATAAAACCTCTATCTTTTCAATACCAATTCCAACGGTTACCTATAATTTTAAATTTTAGAAGCATGCGATATTCAATAATATATTTAGTTTTATCAGTGATGGTTCTTCAAGCTTGCACCGAACCGTACATTCCGAAAACCGAAAATTTCGAAGATTTACTGGTGGTGGAAGCAACAATTACAAATGAACTAAAAGCCCAAAAAATTAGATTGACGCGCACGTACAGTTTTAATGATCTACAAACTTTTCCTGAAACCGGGGCAGAAATAACGGTTTCGGATAGCGAGGGAAATCATTTTTCTTTCGAATACAATGCGCAGGACAGCACTTACTATTCCATAGATGAATTTCAAGCAATGCCTGGAAGTGACTATTCTTTGTCCATAATAACCGATAATGGCAACAATTATATTTCCTCCACACAAATGCTACCGCCGTCAAATCATGTACATCTGGATATAAAAAGAATGGAAGTTGACGGTATTCTTGGGGTACAAATTCGAGCCAATACATATGATTCAAGTCATTCCTCAAATTATTACCGATATGAATATCAGGAGACACACAAGATAATTCCTCCCTACTGGAGTCCAGAAGAAGCCTATATTGATGAATTTGGCGTGGCGCAACATCGGTTCAAACAAAATCCGCAAGCAGACCGCATCTGCTATTTCACGGAAAACTCAAACAAGATTATAATAAAATCCACCGCGGGCTTGGCGGAAGATGGTATCGAGAATTTCCCTATTCGATTTCTTGCAGAAAATGATTACAAACTGCGTTATAGATATAGTATTTTAGTCAAACAATATGTCGAAACCCCTGAAGCATATGAATTTTACGAATCACTTCAAAAAATTTCAGGAGACGATGAAAATATTCTTTCCCCGTCCCAGCCCGGTTTTGTAGTGGGAAATATCAGTTCTCAAAACAATTCCAACCAAAAAGTGATCGGCTTATTCAACGTGGCTTCTGTTTCTTCAGAACGGATTTTTCTACAACATTCCGTTCTTTTTCCAGACTATCCTGATCCACATTATTTTGAGGATTGCGAAATTATAAAATTGGACAAAACCGATCTTGCACCAGGGGGGGCACAGGAAGGAAAACGATTGCTTGCAATGATCAGCCAAGGCACTTGGTTTTTCTACCGGGAAGAACCGGCAAACATTTTTTGGATGGTGCAACCGGTTTGCACTAGCTGCACCACTTTTGCTTCTAACGAAATCCCAGATTTTTGGTAATGAAAAATTATATTAGTATCCTATTCGCACTGGCATTGTTCTACGGTTCAAAAACCTATGCCCAAGAAAGTCAATTTGACAACACAACTTCCATTTTCACTTCTGTGGACGAAATGGTTTTTGTCAACGCCAACACCTCCACCCTATTTACGGGGGAAACATTTTACTATAAATTTTTTACTTGGAGCGATAGCACCAAAGAACTGAGCAAAATCAGCGAAATCGGCTATGTTCAACTGGTGAACAACGAGGGAAAAAGTGTGCTGAAGCAAAAGATCAATTTGGAAAACGGATTGGGCCATGGCGACTTTTTTGTCCCCACCAATCTGAAAACCGGAAATTACAAATTGTTGGCCTACACAAAATGGATGTTGAACGAACCGGTTTCCGAACTCTTCCAAATGGATATTTTGATTGTCAATCCGTTCATGCCGCTTCCCGAAGGAATGATTTCGGAAACAAAAAAAGACAGCATTTCCAATCGCGAACCTAAAAGTTTGACCAAAAAGGGCAATTTTTCATTCGTAAAACAAGCTACTTTCGGCACGAGGGAAAAAGTGGAATTTGCTTTAAACGAAAATATATTGGAAACCGGAAATTATTCCATATCGGTTAGCAAGTTGCAAAATTTGCCTAAAAGCGAATCGGTTTTGCCAAAAGAATTTATTTCAAAACTAAACAAAAACAGCAATACTCCTTCCTCTCGAAAAGATGAAAAATTCTTGCCGGAATTGCGTGGGGAATTGTTCAGCGGGTATATAGAAAATCGCGAAAATCCGGATAACCTAGCCAACAAAAACATTGCAATTTCGCTTCCAGGGAAATCATTTGCTTTCAAAACCAGCAGCACCAACAATGCCGGACAATTTTGGTTCATCCTCGACCCGAACCCCAATACGAGCCAAGCGGTTATTCAAGTAATGGAAGAAGACCGGGAAAATTACAAACTTCACTTGACTGAAACAAATCTGGATTTCTCGAATTTGGAATTTGAAAAATTTCAGTTGAATTCAGAAATGCGGGAAGTCATTGAAAAACGTTCCACAGCGGTACAAATAGAAAATGCCTATTACCATGAAAAGCGCGACAGTATTGTTCCAGAACCAGAATCAGAGCCATTTTACGCGCCACTTGCCAAAGAATATATTTTGGCGAATTATACCAGTTTTCCGAAATTGGAAGAAACCATTGTGGAAATCATTCCTGAAATGTATTCCACGAAAAAGCGCAATAAGTACAGCATTCATTTACGCGATTATTATAACGAAAAAGACCAAAGCCTTTATGGAAACACCTTGGTTTTGGTCGATGGGGTATTGGTACAGGACGTAAATCCGTTATTTGCATACGATACCCGCAAAATCGAAAAGATAAGTATCGTACCAAAAGGTTATGTTTACGGTGCCAAAATTTATAATGGCATTGCCAGTTTTATCACCAAAGAGCAGGATTTTCAGAGTGGTGCCACAGGCGATTTTATTTTAAAGACCGAATTGCTGCGCCCGCTTCCGGAAAAAGAATATTATAACCCCGAATATGCCGCAAGCGCCACGAACCAACGCATTCCTGATTATCGGTATCAACTGCTTTGGATGCCGGAAGTTACAATTGCCGAACCTGTTTCCTTTTACACTTCCGATGTTACCGGAAATTTCGAAATTGTGTTGGAAGGATTTAGCGATGAAGGAAAACCGGTTTATTTGCGACAAGTGATAGAAGTGCGGTAAATCATTTTTTCAAAAATGGTATTCAGGAAATCTGAAATTTGCTTCGCGCTACCGCCAGGTTGGAACTGGTGGCAAGTTCATTATGCTCCTAAAAAATATGTTTTCGCATTCTTACTGTTTTATCAAAATGTAGGTTTTATACGGAATACGATTTTCCAAAGGTTGGCCTTGAGGGACTATTTTTATTCCCGGTTCACCGTTTAGCACGAGTTCCATACGCTCATCCGTATATTGATCGAATGGATCGGGAATAATGCGCAAGGTAGCTTCACCACCAAGATATGAACGTTGCGGATCCTCAAAAAATAATTGCACACGCCTTTCGTTAGGCAAACAAGTTTCGCATTTTGGTGGGTTGAAAGGAGAAGTCAGAATATCATTTCCCCAAATAAGGTGGTCCGTGGTTTCCAAGTTCGGGTCATTAATATTCGTCAATGAATTCACCAATTCTGTTCCAGTTTCATCTACATAGCGATATTCTCCGTATAAAATATCTTCATAATATGATATATTGGAAACTATATCTAAATTAATTAATTCTTCTTCCTTTTTTTCTATAATTATTTTAAACATTTCATTTCCATTGACATAAAGCCATGTTCCCACAAGATTTTCCAGATCGCCCCCAAGATCCTTGTAATATGCGTTCTCCACATCTCCATATTCATTTGTGGTCAAGGGTATAATGGGGGTTTGTGCCTTGCAAGAAAAAAAGGTTGCCAAAACAAAAAAAATAAATATTATCTTTTTCATGATTTTATATTTTAGTTATTACAAAGTGTTTCTACGACTTCGTTATTGTTCGGTGGACCTTCAAGTGACAATTTTTTCCAATGAATAGGCTGATTCTCCATAGAAGTACCGTTGTTTAAATATTCCAGGTCGTTTTTGTCGGCGGCAAATAGTGAAATTCCCATGTCCTTTTCTTCCAAGAATTCGAGGAAAAATCACGGTTCGCTCAAATATAAAAAAAACATGCCCCGAAAGGAGCATGTAAAATTAATACCAAAACAATTTCTATTGTTTTTCCAAAGTATATTCTTGTCTGGGCACCCTGATCCAAGTTGGCGAAGTTTCGGTGGGGAGAATTGCACTGTCGCTCCGCATGACCATATGGATGAACTCCGGGGGGTCCTGCCCAGGCACGGATATATCGCCGCCATAGTGCCGCAGGGTAATGGTTACAGGAATATATTCTCGCTCGGGATCATCCATGAAAAGCCGTACCCTTCTTTCAGTAGGAAGACATTCAGCACAAGGAGGTCCATCATTACTGTCCAATATACTACTTCCTACAATAGAATATGAATAGGGACTGCTATAAATATTATTCATCATTGGAATCGTATTTACCACAGAAATGCCATTTTCTATGTATTGATATCCTCCAATCAAAACATCTTTATATAAATTTCCATATGGATAATATACCTGTATTCTTTTTTCTATGACAATTAATAAAGAACTATTTCCATCGACCCATTTCCAAGTTCCAACAAATTGATCCAAATCATTATCCAAGTCTTTATAATAAGCACCTTTAATTCCTGTTTTTCCATCTAATAATGGAATAGTTTGAGCCTGAGCTTTGCTAAAGAGAATTGGAATTAAACAAACCATTAATAATAAAAAATTTTTCATGATTTCATAATTTTAATTACAAGGTGTTTCTACAACTTCATTATTGTTCGGTGGTCCTTCAAGTGACAATTTTTTCCAATGAATAGGCTGATTCTCCATAGAAGTGCCATTATTTATATACTCCAAATCGCTTTTGTCGGCGGCAAACAAAGAGAGACCCATATCTTTTTTCTGTAGATATTCAAGAAATAGTTCCTGGTAACTTTTAGCACTATCATTATATCCGGAAGTTCTCCTATCAAATTCATCACCTAAATTTTCAGTTAAAGTTTTATATTTAATCTCATCTTCAAACTCATCCTGCAATTGACTGAACTTGGAAAAATCATTAATTTTGAGCGCATAGGCTTTTTGGCCCGATACCAAGATCATCACCGGTATGCTGTAGTCCGGCGTACCGTTGTTATAGGTGTTGGCAATTTTAAATAAAATCGCAATGTCCTGCACGGAAAACGCTTGCGAAATGGGGTTGAGGAAAGAATTGTGGTTAAAAGTATAGCCGGTTTCATGATCCGTTCCGTAATCAAAATCATCTTTCAAATCATTCAGCGCAAGGCGGACATCTAAATCGGTCGAAATTTTCCCCAATTCATTGCAATTTTGAATGTCTTCTGGTTCCATCGTTGGCCCATCATCCGAATTTATCGGAACAACTCCCGGAAGGTCATGCCCACTGTCGTTATTGGGCGGATCATTGTCTTCATTATCGCCACCATCGCCACCGCCACTACCGCTGCCCCCCGGCCCGCCGCCACCGCTACCGGATGGACCGCATGAATTCGCGTTCCATTCCCATTCCCAACCAAGTATTGTCGAATATGGATCGTGGGTATTGCAACTTCCATCGCAACAGTCACAATACAACCCATAAACGGGAACAAGTTCGGAAAATCCTATCCCACAAGGAAGGTCCCTTGCCGATACCCCAAAATCCGAAATATCCACAAGATTGGCATCCACCTCGGAAATCTCCGGTACAAATGGAAAATCCAGTTCCGGGTCTTCCACAGGTTGAAAATGGTATATGTAAAACGTAAAACTTCCATCCGACCGTTCATAAATCACAAAATTTTTAAAATCAATAGCAAGAGAATCCGTTTTTTGAATTTTGAAAGAATAAACATTGGTGGAATCGGTGCCTATTTGAAATATCCTATCCGTCAGAATGGTATATGAACCGATCTGCACCTCACGGCCCTTCAAGTGTTCGTTAAACCTTCCCGATTTATGGAGCGGTGGGTTGGGTGCTTTGTCGAAAAATTTACCAATTCTGTTCAATACCGGAACCAACCGCTGTTCTTACTTCAATTCTTCCAAAGATAATTGAATAATCTTGTGATCCTTTGTATTTTCCCGTGGTGGGCGATCCTCGGAAAATTCTCTGAACAGCACATCTTTCTCACAAGAAACCACCGCAAAAAAGAAAACAAGCAAACTCAGAAATTTAAGCAGAAAACGTGGGCGTGTGGGCGTGTGGGCGTGTGGGCGTGTGAAGATTTTTTCGCATAATAACTCGATTAGTTCGATAAAGATAATGGAAATTATTTAAAAACCAAATAATTTCTTAATAAATTGTGCCAAATAAGCACCTCTTCGAATAAAACCCGCGTAAAGCCTTTTAATCTCAATTGCCTAAAGCCTTCCCAAAAAAAGCCTTCGGTGTAACATTTTTCGCTTTTTCTACGTATAATGAATACAAGCTTTTAATTCATTTTAATTTTCAAAAAGAAACATGAGACAACTCAAAATCACAAAACAGGTCACCAACAGGGAAACGGCTTCGCTTGACAAGTATTTGCAGGAAATTGGAAAAGTGGACTTGATCACCGCCGATGAAGAGGTGGAATTGGCCCAGCGCATCAAAGCTGGCGACGAACGGGCCCTGGAAAAATTGACCAAAGCAAATTTGCGGTTTGTGGTTTCCGTGGCGAAACAATACCAAAACCAAGGCCTCACCCTTCCCGATTTGATCAACGAAGGAAACTTGGGCCTTATCAAAGCGGCAAAACGTTTTGACGAAACCCGTGGCTTCAAATTTATTTCTTACGCGGTTTGGTGGATCAGACAATCCATTTTACAGGCATTGGCGGAACAATCGCGAATTGTTCGTTTGCCATTGAACAAAATTGGCTCCATCAACAAAATCAACAAAACCTTTGCTTTCTTGGAACAATCGCACGAACGTCCGCCAAGTGCCGAGGAAATTGCGAAAGAATTGGATATGACCATCACCGATGTGAAGGAATCCATGAAAAACTCGGGCCGCCACGTTTCCATGGACGCACCTTTGGTGGAAGGTGAAGATTCGAATTTGTACGACGTATTGCGTTCCGGAGAATCGCCGAACCCGGACAAAGAATTGCTGCACGAATCCTTGCGTACCGAAATTGAACGCGCTTTGGAAACCTTGACACCGCGCGAGGCTGATGTAGTTCGTTTATATTTTGGTTTGGGCGAACAACACCCCATGACTTTGGAAGAAATCGGGGAAACCTTCGATTTGACCCGCGAACGTGTTCGACAAATCAAAGAAAAAGCGATCCGACGCTTGAAACATACCTCGCGCAGCAAAATATTGAAAACCTATTTGGGATAATCTAAATTCATTTTTATTTCAACAAAACCCTTTTTCATTGAGAAAGGGTTTTTTTGTTCCAATCCGCGAAAATCAGTTCGATCTGTGTCATCAGTGTTCTATTATACTACAGTTTTATAACCGTATGATGTTTCAGTTCATTTACCACAAACGTACTTTGCGTACTTCCAATTCCGTTGAGCGCGGTCAGTTTGTTCACCAAAAAAGAACGGTAAGTTTCCATATTCCGAACATAAATTTTTAAAATATAATCATAGTCACCGCTCACATGAAAGCATTCCTGCACTTCTTCCAAACGCAAAATTTGCCGTTCGAATTCAGAAATAAATTCCTTTGTATGCCGTGCCAACTTAATATGGCAAAAAACAGTAAAATTCCGTTCAACTAGATTCCTATCCAGTAAAGCCGTGTATTGCCGAATGACTTTGCTTCGCTCGAGTTTTTTGATGCGCTCGTAAATAGCGGTCACAGAAAGGCCCAACTTAAAAGCAATTTCCTTAGTAGTGGTTTTACTGTCCTTTTGGAGAATATTCAGAATGGCAATATCGGTGGTATCCAGTTTCATAAAAAAAGTTTGGTTAAGATGGAATTTGAAAGTTTGAACACTTCCGTTTAAAAGCAATCCTTTTCAAAATTAGTTTTATTTTCTAATGAAACCAAATTTCATTGATTTTATAAAAGCGAATTTGTTATTTGGTCAATTATTCAACCTTAAAAAATTTCATCATGAAACACAATCCAGCCGATAAAATTCAAGATTTGCAGTATTTTGGGGAATTTGGGGGCGTGAATCCTTCCATTTCCGATTCTTCAACTTATACCTTTCTTTCCGCAAAAACCATGTTCGACACCTTCGAAGGAAATGCCGAAGGTTGCTATCTCTATTCGCGGCATTCCAGTCCCAGCAATTTGTATCTCGGGGAAGCCTTGGCCGCCATGGAAGCCACCGAAACCGCCAATGTAGCCGCAAGCGGAATGGGCGCCATCACTCCTGTCCTTTTGCAACTTTGCCAAGCGGGTGACCATATTGTCTCTAGCAGAACAATTTACGGCGGAACCTATGCGTTCATGAAAAATTTTCTGCCTCGCCTAAACATTCAAACTTCGTTTGTGGACATCACCAATTTGGAGCAGGTTGAAACGGCCATCACCAAAAACACCAAGGTTTTGTATTGTGAATCCGTGAGCAATCCGTTATTGGAAGTCGCCGATCTTCCCGCTTTGGCGGAAATTGCAAAAAAACATAACATTCCGTTGGTAGTGGACAATACATTTTCGCCACTTTCCATTACCCCAAAAGTTTTGGGCGCCGATATTGTCATTCATTCGCTCACAAAATTCATTAACGGCAGTAGCGACACGGTTGGGGGCGTAGTTTGTGGAACGCAGGAATTCATTGATTCACTACGCAGTGTGAACGATGGTGCAAGTATGTTGCTGGGGCCCACAATGGATAGTTTGCGTGCCGCTTCAGTTCTCAAAAATTTGCGCACACTTCATCTACGAATTAAAAAACATAGTGAAAATGCACTGTATTTGGCGGAAAAATTCGAGGCTTTGGGCTTAAAAACCGTTTACCCGGGACTGAAATCACACCCGAGCCACGAGTTGTTCAAATCCTTGATGAACGAGGAATACGGTTTTGGCGGAATGTTGACCATTGACGCAGGTTCTTCTGAAAAAGCCAATGAATTGATGGAATTGATGCAAGAAAAAAACTTGGGTTATTTGGCGGTAAGTCTGGGCTTTTACAAAACACTTTTTAGTGCCCCCGGTTCTTCCACTTCCTCGGAAATTTCAGAAGAAGAGCAAGCCAAAATGGGCTTGACCGAAGGCTTGATCCGCTTTTCCATTGGATTGGACAACCACATTGACCGCACTTTTGACATGATGAAATCTTGTATGCAAGAAACAGGAATCATTTAGTTGGAAATCCTCGATTCCGTTTTATGAATTTTTTGGCTGTTTTCAAACAAAATCGTAACATTACGCAAAAGTTTCAAAAACAGCCAAAATGGAGCAGCAGCCAAAAGACCCGATTACCGATCCACGGGACGAAAAAATCATCAAAAATCGGGAGTTGAATATCTGGGAAGCCTTGATTCCTGTGATCATTCTAATCGGCATGCTGGCCTACAACGTATTTGTTTATGGCGATAATTCCTTGGGAGGCTCCAATCAATTCATCTTGCTTTTGGGCGCGGCAGTTGCGGCAATTGTTGGTGCCTTTAATAAAGTTTCCTTCCAATACATGATGGAGGAAGTTGCGCAAAATATCAAATCCGTGGCCGGGGCAATATTGATTTTGTTCATGGTCGGTGCGCTTGCCGGGACCTGGTTGATCAGTGGCATTATTCCCACGATGATTTATTACGGGCTCGAACTATTAAATCCAACTATTTTTCTTCCGGCTTGTGTGGTGATTTGTGCTATTATTTCTGTGGCTACCGGGAGCAGTTGGACGACTTCTGCCACCGTTGGGATTGCTTTGATTGGAATTGCCGGAGCTTTGGGCATCTCCTTGGGAATGACGGCCGGGGCTATTATTTCAGGCGCTTATTTCGGTGATAAAATGTCACCGCTTAGCGACACCACCAATTTGGCGCCCGCCATTGCCGGTGCCGGTTTGTTCGATCATATCCGCTATATGATGATCACCACCATTCCATCTTTGATTGTGGCCTTGATCGTGTTTGTAATTATTGGATTAAATCTTGACACTTCCGGTACTGCAAATTCACAATCCATCCTAACTTCCATAGGTAGCACTTTTAATATTAGTATTTGGTTATTTGCCGTGCCTGCCTTGGTCATTTTCATGATCGTTAAAAAAACACCTCCTTTAATTGCTTTGCTGGTAGGAACATTGTTGGGGGCCATCGCGGCCTTAGTGCTGCAGCCAGAAATTGTCGATATGTTGGGCGGCGGTCATGGATTGAATTTCAAATCAGGCTACACCGGTATCATGAACGCCATGACCGTGGAAACAATTATTCCCACGGATAATGTGGTACTGAAAGATTTGTTTTCTTCCGGGGGGATGGCCGGAATGCTGGATACAATATGGTTGATCATTTGCGCCATGACTTTCGGTGGAATCATGGATGCCATTGGCGCTTTATCACGAATAAGTTCGGCCCTGCTGAAATTGTTCCACACTACTTTCGGTTTGTTCGCCAGTACGGTTATAAGTTGTTTGGCAATAAACGTCACTGCCGCCGATCAGTATTTGGCAATAGTGGTTCCCGGCAAAATGTTCAAAAATGCTTTTGATAAAAAAGGCTTGGCTCCTGTGAACCTCAGCCGGACTTTGGAAGACACCGGTACCGTCACCTCTGTTTTGGTGCCGTGGAATACTTGCGGAGCCTATCAAAGCGGGGTTTTGGGCGTGCCCACTGTTGATTATCTCGGTTATGCGGTTTTTAACTATGTAAGTCCATTTATGACCTTATTGGTGGCGGCAATCGGATTTAAAATCAAGTATGCGATGAAAGGAAAAAAGCATCAAGAAGTTGACTTATAAAAAAAGGTTTTTCTTGTCATTCTGAACTTGTTTCAGAATCCCTTCTCGTTTCAAAATCACCCCCTTGTCATTCTGAACTTATTTCAGAATCATTTCTCGTTTCAAAATCATCCACCTTGTCATTCTGAACTTGTTTCAGAATCCCTTCTCGTTTCAAAATCACCCACCTTGTCATTCTGAACTTGTTTCAAAAGCAGAAAAATATACCAAACAAGAATATTGACCGCTAAATTTATTCAGTACGCTATTGATTTCGTACTTTTGAATTAGTTCTAAACCCATATTACAGATCTTTCGAAACCACATCCTAAATACACTGAAATGAAACTCGATATACTCGCCATTGGCGCCCACCCCGACGATGTGGAACTCGGCTGTTCCGGAACTTTGGCAAAAGAAATTGCCTCCGGGAAAAAAATTGGAATCTTGGACTTGACCCGTGGTGAATTGGGAACACGCGGTTCAGCAGAAATTCGGGATCAGGAAGCAAAAAACGCAGCCGAAATTCTCGGCGTTTCCATTCGGGAAAATATGGACTTTCGTGACGGCTTTTTTGTGAATGATGAAACGCATCAACTTGAAATTATAAAAATACTCCGAAAATATAAACCGGAAATCGTTTTCTGTAATGCCATCGAAGATCGGCATATCGACCATGGAAAAGGAAGCAGCTTGGTGAGCAGTGCTTGTTTTTTAAGCGGTTTAAAGAAAATTGAAACCAGTTTTGACGGCGAATCGCAAACCGCTTGGCGTCCTAAAAATGTTTTCCATTATATTCAATGGAAAGAAATTGAACCCGATATCGTGGTTGATATAAGCGGATTTATAGAAAAGAAAATGGAGTCCGTGAAAGCATACCAATCGCAATTCCACAGTTCTAAAAACAACGAACCGGAAACCCCCATTTCCAGCAGTAATTTTATGGAAAGCGTGAAATACCGCGCCCGTAATTTGGGCCGTTTAATTGGTACAGATTATGCCGAAGGTTTCACCATGGAACGCTATCCGGCAGTGAATTCTGTTTTTGATTTAATTTAAACGGAAAAAATGTTTTTTGAATTGCGGGGATTTGTTTAAATTTGCAACCGCTTTCAAGGTATTTAAGAATTTTGAAAGCATTTATCACACGGTGGATGTAGCTCAGTTGGTTAGAGCATCGGTTTGTGGTGCCGAGGGTCGTGGGTTCCAGCCCCATCTTCCACCCAAAAGCAAAAGCCATTGAAAAGCCAGTAACAACGGTACTTTCAATGGCTTCTATTTTGCACAGGATAATAAGCGAATACTCTATCGAATACTTTTTCAAAAATCCACGGATATACCCGAAAAGCGTTGGCACACGGGCGGTTTCCGACTTTTCCAAAGAAGAAAAAGACCTTTTGGAAAAAAAGCGGTGGTACGTCTATTATTCTTATTTCAATCCAAAAACACAAAAATTTGAGAAGCAACCTCCCATTTATGCACGGATAAACAAGGATTTTCCCGATTTCAACCTTCGTTACAAAGCTGTACACCGATTAAGGAGGGCGACAAAAGGACTACTGGAAGATGGTTACAACCCATTCACGGATCGGATCGTGCCGGAAGATGAACCAATAAGTATAAAAGATGCTATTGCAGAGGTCAAGGAACGAAAAAAGAAAATTCTAAAGGAAACGTCTTATGCCACTTTCCTATCCCATATCAATGCTTTTTCCGATTTTCTTGCAGAAAAAAACCTTTGGCAAAAACCGATCACCAAACTTGACCGTAAAACGATCAAATCCTTTTTGAACAAATTAGATGTTTCAAATCGAACAATCAATAATTACAAAACCGATATTTCTTCACTGTTCACGGAAATGGTCCGACTGGATTATATAGAACATAATTTTGTCGATAAAATCCCAAATCTAAAAACAGACTCCACGGCTCACGCTGTCTATACCCAAAAAGAACAAGATTTGATTTTTGACCATCTCGAAAAGTACGACCCTGACTTGCTTTTTTTCATAAAATTTTTCACGTTCACAATAACGCGGCCCATTGATGCTTGCCGTATCAAAATCAAAGATTTGGACTTTGAAAACAAATGCGTTTTCACGACCAACAAAAAAATCCAAAACCAAAAACGTGTATTGCCCCAAATATTGATCGACGATTTCCCGGACTTGTCAGGTTTTGACAAAAATAGTTTCCTTTTTCCGGGGGCAAGCGATTCGGCTATGAACCGAGCAAAGCAAATTTCCAAGCGGTTTTCTACCGTAAGGGATAAATTAGGATTTGAAAAAAGAAAATATACAATGTATGGATTTCGGCATACGATCATATCCAGGATTTTCAATAAAAAATTAAAAGAAACTGGAAACTTTGAAAAAACGGTTTCCGAAACAATGGCCATCACCCAGCACAGTACTCGGAAGTCTTTTTTTTCTTATGCAAAATCCATCAATCTTCTTGCGCCTGAAGATTATAGCGAGTATTTGAAATAGGGCTTTTGCATTCCTTTTTTACTCCACGATTTCATAACTGATATATCTGTTTGAAAAAAGTTATTATAGCTTTTTGGGGAAAAGTAAAATAGGGAAGATTCTTATTTTAGAAAATCGTAATAAAGTCTTTGGAAAGTGTAATTTCAGCTTGTTCAAGGGAATTGAACCCTAATTGTAAAGTGTAACCGCTTCGATTGCGGAAACCGATTTGCAGCCCTATATATGGCTTTTTGAATTGTGTAGAAAAGTCGGTTGTAAGCCCTGTATTTAATCCAGCCGAAAAACTAAATTTCGGGTATTTTGTTTCAGTTTGAAAAATTGTTTTTTCTTGGTATTTTATTGGGTTCAATTTCAAATTCCACGACCTACCAAGTAGCGATCCTTGCACGGTGTCAATGATGCTTAGGCTTCCCCGTTCAAAGGCATAGGTGGTATCATATACCTTTGTTTGCAGCTTTGTTAAAAGAAATTCCAAACGCTCTTTATCGGATTCCAGTTGTTGAATTTTTTGAACCAATTCAGAATTATCACCGTGCCGAAATATGATTTTCGGTTTGAATTCGGTTTGAACCACGGTAATGGTATCGCCGGGAATTGTTTTTTCAACAAAAATTGTATCGATCTTAATTGTATCGGATTTTTTACCACCTTTTCCATCCCCACAACCTTTGAAAAAAAGAATAGTGATTAAAATTCCAATTATCAAATATGGTAGTAATTTTCTCATATATGCAAATTCAAAAATTGATCCGAAACCATTTGGAAGCCAAAATGATAATCACACTCCCAATAAAAATCTTTCTATTTTTAATTTCGTTCATCCCATCGGGCGGCACCGTCCCGAATGTCATAATGCACAAAAGAATCATATATCCCAATCCCTCCGTTTTTCATTTCACCTCTTCGGATCAATTCCAAGATATTTTCTCTTACCGTCTTTGGGTCCATTCCTTTGACAGTTATATCGGCTGCTTTTCCATACAAGTGTTGTGAATTTGAAACCCCACCAACCTCTCGGTTATGTTCCGGGCTTCGATAACCGGAATTGATATGTATCGGTTTTCCAATCAAATCTCGTAAATGCTGCAAATTCATTGCTAATACTTTCAAATTAACCATTACTTCGCAAGGCGTTTCCGCTCCATCTCTCGAAGCAAATTCTTCCGAATCGAAATTTTTTGTAAGTTTCATATTCTTTATTTTTTCATTTTCAAATCCGCATTTTCTTTTCTCAATTCTTCCACGCTTTTTCTAAGCGTATTGTTTTCTTCGGTCAATTTTGAAACCTCCAAATGCAAGCGGCGGTTATCTTGCTGCAACAATCGAACATCTTTCCTTTGCTCAATGTTTTCCTTTTTCATTAGGTCGATTTCCGTCATTAGCCGATCTATTTGGCTATTGGTTTGCTCGGTGAACTTGTCGTATGCCAGTTGCATATTTTGCAAGGCATCTATTTCTTTTTTTCGTACATCCACCTTTCGGGTTTTAAGGCCCGCGATGAAAGCAATTGCACTTCCGATTATACCTATTATTACCTGCCAATTTTGCAAAATAAAATTCATTTGTTAATGAAATTAAGCCCCAATGAATTCGCAGAGGTAAGCATCCACATCGTTTATTTCTGTTCCATCTTCGTTTTCGATTGAATTGAAAAAATGTCTTTTGTCGCTTATCAAATCAATGATCTCAATTTTATCGCCTTGTACATTGTAAGCTGTGTACATTGATGGAATGCGAATTGTTCCGTTTTCTTTTTCAATGAAAACATTCACCCCTTTCTTGTATATTTTCGCTTTCATAACTTTTATTTGTTCAAAAATAGATTTTCGTTTTCCCTTGTGGATTAAAAAGTAACAACGGAATCACATACGGTTGATGCGGTTTACAACTTTATCGCTGAAAGTCAAGTTCAATCTTGCCTTTCGGGTGTGGTTCCCGTATGTCGTACCTTCGTTTTTCTCATAGTTCACCCAATATTTTTTATAGTTGTACGAATGGTTGTTGAGGTTGTAATCGGTGATTTTGATATTGTCGCTCAAAAGGAAAAAATCAAATATTTCATCTGTAACACAATCCGGGACCAATCCAGTTTGAAACTTATATTCGTTTGTCTGCTTTGATGAAATTTGATTTTTCTTATAATTTCGATCAATCAAATTATCTTGTTCAAGTTGAGGTTCCCTGTTTCCGAAAAATCCTTTTATCCTTATCGAATTTTTCCAACCCGTGCCAATGAATTTGGTTTGGTTCTTTTCCAAGAAACCATCCATTATTATATCCATCCGGGTAGTTCCGTTGGCCAACGATGCGGAATACCGTCTAAGGGTGAAAACAAAAGATGAGGTTTCAATGTCTATCCCTGCAATATTTTGGCGTTTGATTATTTTGTAACCGCCTTCGCCCAATTCTTGCAATACTTTCTTCCATTCAATCAAATAACCTTTCAAATTTGGATTGGTCTGAAAATGTTCGTAATTAAAATACTGGCCATACGTTCCATCCTCTAATTCATATTCAACATCATTTTCAAATTTGTACAAAACAAAATCCACGGTTTCATTTGGCAATTGCCTTTGGTGAAAGAAACTCGAATAGTCATTTCGCAAATCTTCGTTTGAATTGGTATCTGCAAGTACTATATGTGTATAGCAGCATTCTTTGAAAATCAATTCAGGCGGTTCGTTCGGGTTGGGAAGTTCCACCCCCAAAGCATAGCCCAAAGTGCGTTCATTGTACAGGCATTCCGTTTGAATATCGCAACCGAAAGGCGTTTGGTCAATGAATACAATTTCCTTTAATTCTAAATTGTTGTTCATAACCGGATATATTTTAACTCATTGGAATAAACCAATTTTTCACCATACAATGCTTTTAGCCTGATCCTATTTGTGCCTTGGACCATTTCAAAAGTTGTTGTTTCTTGAATTTCCAATACTTGTTCGTACCATTTTTGACCATCGAACCTTTCCCACACAACTTCTTTTACATCTCCCAAATTCTCACTTTTGGTGATTTTAATGGATTGGAGATTTCCGGTTCGTGTGTTCAATGCCAACGTATCGCTCCATTTGATCGTGGAAAACCGAACTATTTGGGGGCAAATTCCAAACACTTCCCAACCCGCTGCCGCATTTAGCGGTGAGGTTACTCGGATAGTTGCAACTCCTGGCCCTGCCTGATCTTTTGTGAAAAATAAATTTCCCGATCCTGTCGATGGGTTTCCCGTGTGTATTTCGCTCGCTGGGATTCCCTCATTCAATAGCAAATTATCGAACGCATCGCTCCCAACATATCCCGAAGAAAAAACCTGATTGTTCCAAATGATTTCAAATTTATCCGCAAGATCATAGGCATCGTAATTAATTCCCGCTTGTCCAATTTCATCGCCAAAATCCATTTGAAATTCAAATACGCCTTTTGCCCCATCGAACCTGAAATTTTGGCTGCAATTCACCATATATTGATTCTTCACCCCATCCGTCAATCCAAACAAAAAACCATCTTGGAAAGTTGCGGGTTTTGCGACCGTTTGTAATTCTGGAATTAGACTGGTATAGTAGAATTGTTTTTGGCAGGTTTTTTTGTTCCAAAGAATGTAATATCTACGGTACAGGTAAGGTTCATTGAAAACGTCCGTATTTTCATTGTTGATGACAACATCGAAAACGATCCGTAAATTTTTTGAATAATCAATATCAATAAAAAACGCTCCTTTTTTTGAAACCAATGCAGCATTTAGGATTTCGGGTTTGTCAATTCCGATTTGCATTATTCCGCTCCCATAATCGCTTCCCGATTGCGTTCCGGTTGGTTTGCCCGAATAATAATTATTTGGATCAAATACCAGTTTCCATTGCTTTATAAAAGGATTGAAAGTATTGGGTTCTATCCCTTGCCCTCCGTTCCAAGCGTTTCTGTTTGCCCCGTCAATGTCCGCTTTAGCAACATACCATTCACCGTTTGGGTTTCCGCTTGGAGCATTTGCGGTTTCCGCAAAAAAGGCAGGGGTGAGAGTTTCAATATCATCAACTTTCCATTCGTGCAACTTGACATCCGACCTAACGGAATTAAGTGATTTTTCCAAGAACTTATCTATGACAAAATAGGTGCGAATATTGGTTTTGCAGAATGTGAAATTGATCGCTTCCAAATCTTGCATGCGAATTTGACAACCAAACCCCTCTGAAAATCTTATGCGTAACTCTACATTCCCGGCTTCGGAATATTCATATATCCGATCCAAATTGAAATAAACGTTATCACCTGAAAATAGGTTTTCTTCATATACGGAAAATTCCCCTATTTGTGTATTTCCAACAAACAGGGCAAACCAAATTTTTACCGTGCTATCCGATCCGGGAACGTGGATAATGAAATTTGATTTTATTCGTATTCTGTTTTTTGCATCATCGACCGCTCCAAGTTGTCTTTTGAAACGTGAATTTGCATTGTCGGGAATTAGTTGCAGCTTTCCGTTCACGGTTTGTATTCCATTGGAAATAAACTGGCCCGACCAGTTGAATTCATCGTTACCGGTCG
>DASSWN010000062.1:0-2631 GCA_035704905.1 Flavobacteriaceae bacterium | reverse complement strand
CGTTGAAATCGTTTAACTTCGACGAGTTATTGTTGCGCATACCCGAATTGAAGCTCTTGGAACATGAAATCGATACAGTCAGTTTTGATGTTCCCATGGATTCTTCCAACATGAATCCGGATTTTTACATTAAATTGGCTGGTATTATTGAAGATGATTATGAGAATTACGATGGCTTTGTGGTGTTGCACGGCAGCGATACCATGTCATATTCGGCCTCTGCAATAAGTTTTATGATGGAAAATTTGGGGAAACCAATCATTTTTACGGGTTCCCAACTTCCGATTGGTGATTTGCGCACCGATGCAAAAGAAAATTTGATCACGGCAATCCAACTGGCCGGACTGAAGAAAAATGGAAGGACGGTGATTAATGAGGTCGGGCTTTATTTTGAATACAAATTATATCGGGCCAACCGAACCACGAAAATCAACGCACAGCATTTCGAAGCTTTTGCTTCATTGAATTATCCGCCTTTGGCCGAATCCGGCGTGGATTTATCCGTGGATTTTCCTAAATTGAGACAAGTGAACCGCCGTAAAAAAATGGTCGTGCACAAAGAATTGGAAAACAATATTGTCATTGTAAAATTGTTCCCGGGAATCAATGAAGAAATTTTTCAGCATATAATAACCGCTAAAAATCTAAAAGGAATTATTCTGGAAACCTATGGCAGCGGCAATGCGACGAATGACGACTGGTTCATAAATTTATTAAAAGACGCACTGAACCGCGGCATCGCAATAGTGAATGTAACCCAATGCAGCGGTGGAAGGGTTGAAATGGGTCAGTATGAAACCAGCACCCGATTAAAAAAAATAGGGGTTATTTCGGGCAAAGATATCACCACGGAAGCAGCGGTCGCAAAATTAATGTACCTGTTAACCAAAGATTTATCGCCAAAAGTTTTTAAAACGATATTTGAAACGCCGTTGCGCGGTGAGATGTTGTGAAAAAAAAGGAACCCAAGTTTTTTGTAAACTTGTTTTTTTTCTCTTTATTTGGCAACTGTATCGAAAAAGTTCAAGAATTTATTTAGAGAGGTGGCCGAGTGGTCGAAGGCGCACGCCTGGAAAGTGTGTATCCCGTTTATAGCGGGATCGAGGGTTCGAATCCCTTCCTCTCTGCAAAAACAATTTAAAATACCTTCGTGAAGACGGAAGTTGAAAAATGGCTATACTGATTTTTCAGAAGATTTTAGGATTATAAAGGCTCGGTGTGATTTAAATTAGCCTTTCCCTGTTCCAAAATGTTTTTCTTTAACGGCAAAAAAATGTTGTAAAAACAAATTTGATTTCTTTTTGTGTGTCAACAAATGTTTTTCCGTGGTTCAAAAATTTCCATGCTTGTGATTTATATCAATAAGTACAAGTTTTTATTTTCATTGTTTCCAGAAAAACTTGAGGCTTGTTTTCAAAATGATTTAAAAAAATAAAATAAAGAATTTGACGAAATTTTTGTTCCTTCGTAAGATCGAATAGAGTAACAAAAAAAATTTTATATCTTTGAACCTTTAACTAATTAAATTAAGACAAACAGCAATGAAAAGATTATTTTCGATTTTAGTGATCGCGACAACTATGGTCTTTGTAGGCCAAACGGTAAATGCGAACAATAGTTTGACGACTTTGCCATTGGCATCCGTTGCTTTCGTACAAGACACAACCGCTCAGGGGCAAGATACCGCCCAAGCGGAACAGACGGCTACTCCTGTCGCGACACCTCAGCCTGCTGGCGACATGAACCAAAACGAAAATATGGCCGAAACGGACGACACCAGAAGTTTTCACCAAGAATTGAAAAAGCGTTTTATCGAAGGTGGCCCCGGATTTATGGGGGTTGTTCTTCTTGCTTTGATTTTGGGATTGGCGATTTCTATCGAACGAATCATTTATTTGAACCTTTCCACAACCAACACCAAAAAATTGGCTGCTCGGGTTGAAGATGCCTTGAACAGTGGTGGCACCGAAGAGGCTTTGGAAGTTTGTCGAAATACAAAAGGACCTGTGGCGTCCATTTATTACCAAGGGATTTCCCGTGTGGACACCGAAGGTATCGATGCTGCTGAAAAAGCCGTTGTGGCATACGGTGGCGTTCAAATGGGACAATTGGAGAAAAACGTTTCTTGGATTTCGCTTTTTATCGCTTTGGGTCCAATGCTTGGATTCTTGGGAACCGTTATCGGGATGATCCTTGCTTTCGATAAAATCGAAGCTGCGGGTGATATGAATCCTTCATTGGTTGCCGGTGGTATTAAAGTTGCATTGCTTACCACTGTATTCGGTTTGATCGTGGCCATGATTCTCCAAGTATTTTATAACTACATTATTGCCAAAATCGACAGCATCGTAAACGATATGGAAAATGCATCCATTCTTTTGGTTGATATGTTGGTTGAATACAAAAGCAAAAAAACAATTTAATATGACTGTTTATAAAATTTTCAAATATTTGGCGATCCTTATAGGACTCATCAGCCTCTATTTTATACTGCGCGTTCTCTTTGCTGGAAATGATGTCATAGTTGATTCGGCCGATTTGCAAAGCAGTATTGTAAGTCCTTTTCTTTACGTTGGATACATCGTTTTGTTCTTGACAATTCTTATCACGATAATTTTCACATTGAAAGGA
>DASSWN010000207.1:0-9248 GCA_035704905.1 Flavobacteriaceae bacterium | reverse complement strand
TCCCGAAGGACAATTTATCTACGAACCTATTTCTGCTGTGGCCAAACAATTATTGGTGACCACCCTATTTCTGATAGGTTCAGGAATTTCGCTTTCGCAAATCAAGAAAGTAGGAACAAAATCAATTTTGTACGCCACCGGGCTTTGGGTCGTGGTCTCTATCTTTTCACTTATTATTATCATCAATAATTTTTAAATCAAATCATTTCAACAATAACCTTTAAAACCATTAAACAATGAAATTTACAACATTCGCAAAAAGTGTAGTCACAATATTTATTGCCGTATTTTCCGTGACGGTTTCGGCACAAAAAGAAGTAGAACCGCTGAGTGAACAAGTGGTTGCCGATTTGGGCAAAACCCCGAATATGGCCCTTGGTTTGCAGAAAGAACGCCATATCAAAGGAGGGTTTCGATTTTTCGACCAACTGCTCGCAAGCGAAATCGATTTTGAGAATTTCGAAATCGTGATTTGGGGAGATGTGGTAAAGGAACTCACAAAAGGTTCGGAACTGGCGCGTATTATTGAAGAAAACCAGCACCCAAAACTGAGGGTCAGCATCTGTCGGGCGGCGATGAAAAGGTTGGGGGTGTCTGAAGAAGATCTTCCGGAAGGAGCTACTCCTGTGCCGAACGCTTTTATGCGTCTTTTACAAATTCAAGCGAAGGGTTACAACGTTATTATACCCTAATGCATTGAATGTTTTCGGCGGCGCTTTAAACCCGTCAGGTTTTGAAAACCTGACGGGTTTGGGTTACACCTAAAAAACAGGTTAGTTGCTGAAAATCAATTTACATTTGTAGGTATAATTAGGGACAATCATATAATTTTAATCATCATTAAACATCCAAAAAAATGAAAACAAAAAAGTTCTTAGCAGCAATAGTTTTTGCAATCGCGACAATGTTCGGTTGCAAAGCCCAACAGAACCCAACCATAGAATTAATTTCTTGGGAAGAAACAAAAACCGCAATGGCGGAAAAAGAAAATATTGTCCTTGTAGATGTGCGCACTCCTGAAGAATATGCCGCCGGAAGTGTCAAAGGAGCGGAGAACATCAATTTTTTTGACGAAGATTTCAAAAAGCAATTTGCGAAATTCGACAAAGAAAAACCGGTTTATATTTTCTGTAAAAGTGGAAACAGAAGCGCAAAAGCCAGTAAAATTTTGGCAGAAATGGGGTTCGAAAAGATCTATGATGTCAAAGGAGGTTATTTGAGTTGGAAGAAATAACCTAAAACTGTTCCAAAGGAAAAAAACCTGCAATTTCGAATTGCAGGTTTTTTTGTGGATGAAAAATTCGGGGTTTAGTGAAACTCATAATCCGTTCCGGGAACTGTGGAAAAAGAGTAGCGCCCCAAATAGTTGCAAAAGGCCCGTTTTTCATATTCAGGGGAAACCGGGGAGTGAACGCGCAGATAGTCCTCCACTGCATCGTGAATGGTATAATCCATCACTTCCACATTTTTCACATCGGGAATCCTGCACAAGTTGTCAATGGGGTCGCCCGGACGGACACAAGCCGAAATCGTGTAATATTCGTCCATCTGAATGGGTTCTCCATCTACGCTAATCGATTTTACGCGTTGCCCTTTTTGTGCCTGGCTGTTAAAACGCACTTCCATTCCGGAAAAGCGCACGAGCCATCCGCCAAAACGCTCGGTCGGGTTTTGGGCGAACGCGTTGTGCATTTCCCTTTCCAGCCAATCATTGATTTGTTTTCCCGTTACTTCCCCGGTTTTTATTTTTTCGTTCACCGGAAGCAGGTTCCACAAATTGGCGCGGGTAATTGGCGCGAGTTCCCCATTTTTTGGGACAATGGGATTGCCGAACCGAAACCCGTTGGAAATGGAAATATCAACCCCGGTCTTCCATCGGGCGGCATCAGTGACCATATTGTCCATCGGGTTTTCCACGGTCAAATACCGATATATTGGCGTGGAAGTATAGCCGATCACCGTTTCCAGATTTTCCCGATAGGGCGCTTTTGCTTTATCGACCAATGCTTGAATTTCGGGGTCGGCCGGATATATTTCCGGATCCACATCGAGCAAGCTATAATCGTCCCCCACCAGTTTTCCATCCACAAAATGCAGCGTCAATTTCCCGACAAACGAACCAAAAGCACCGGGTTCGGTCACTTTTGCATATTTTCCCTGAATTGGTTCGCGCACGCGTTCGTGCGTATCGTTCCCCAGAATGTAATCCACTTCTTTTGCCAATTCCATATTGGCAAGGTTCACTTGTTTAAAAATTCCCATGTGTGTGACCAGGAACAAAACATCGACTTCTTTTTCGTTCTTTACTTTTGAAATCAATTCTTTTACCCCATCATCGATTCCGCTGAAAGCAATTCCTTTACTGAACACCGGATTTTGACGAATGGGAACATCGGGATCGTTGATTCCAATAAACCCCAATTTTATACCTTCGATTTCTTTGATCCAAAAAGGTGGAAAAAGCGCTTCACCGGTTTTCTCATGGAACATATTTTGGGCGATGACCGGGGTGTCAAAACCGTTCAAAATTTCCAGCATGCTTTTTTTCCCGTAAACCACTTCCCAATTTCCCGGCACCAGTAAATCGTAATCCATCGCTTTGATGATTTCGGGGAAAATTTTTCCTTCCGAAAGGGCCGAGTATCCGCTTCCTTGTATCAAATCGCCTCCATCAACAATAATGGTGCGGCCGGGGTTTTTCGCCTGTTCTTTTTCAAAAAGGGTTTGAATATGCGCCAAACCACCGCGTTCTTTGAAAACAATTTTTTCCTTTTCCCAAAAAAGTTCGGGGTGGGAATCCAATTGTCCGTGAAGATCGGCGGTTTGTAAAACCGTGATGCTCAACGTGTCTTTTGTTGTTGTTTTGTTGTTGAAAGTTGCTCCGGAAGAAAAGTTGCAAGCCGTAAAAAGTGTCATAGCCATACCTCCCAAACCAACTAAGATTGATTTTTTATTCAATTTCATTTGGTGTTTTTTTAATTTTAAAAATAATAATGACCGAAACCGATTTCCTTTTAGAAATCTGTTTCCTTTGGAAATTCGAAAAATGAGTTGCTTTTCCGAACTTTAAGAAATGAAGAATTACACTTTGGGAGGAGGATAAAATTTATCCCCATAAATAGGAATTAGGAAAGGGGTTTTATGTTTGGGGTCCTGAAAATTCGAAATCAGCACCGCTTTTGACCATTGTGGAAATTCAAATTGAAAAACAGGATTGCAAACATCGCTCACCATAATAACCGAACCAACAATAGTTTCGGAAAACATTTCTTTATTGGAAGATTGTGCATTTTGCTTTTCGCAAAGAAGGTTTATAAAAGTGATGCCATCCGTATCAAACAGCAATTGTGGCAAACCACTGTTCACGCTCAAGAATTTTCCGAAGAAAATGAACACGAAAAAAAGGGATATGTAGGTTTTTGACTGCATTTGGAAATGCGAATATATAAAGAAATCAACGAGTTGCAATGTGACTTATGTTACACAAACTTATGGCTTACTGTAACAATTGTTACGATGTAGTTGCTTTTGTATGTATAGTTTTGTCTCAGAAATTATTTGGAGGAAA
Source organism: Flavobacteriaceae bacterium (assembly GCA_035704905.1). Classification (GTDB taxonomy): domain Bacteria; phylum Bacteroidota; class Bacteroidia; order Flavobacteriales; family Flavobacteriaceae; genus DASSWG01. The sequence goes on along the minus strand of DASSWN010000207.1, from coordinate 5,680 downwards.
ATCAATTTACAGAGGACGGAGTATCATCATATAAATCACATAAAAATAATTCTTAATGATTGAATAAGTAAATATTATGTTCAAATTTGTTAGATCACACCAAATGAATTTTGAAAATGAATCAAAATTATCCGTGATTTTTCTTTGCCCCAAACCCTAAAGGGAGGAAAAATCACTACCTAAATTGAACGTAGTAAAACCCTGCTCCCTTTAGGGCTGGGGAAAACAAGGTTTGGCGATTAGAATTATTATTTGTCTTTCACAACCTCTATCAATTTACATTTAAAAAAATAATTACAAAATCCTTAAAAATAAAAAGAGATGAAAGTAAAACAATTCAAAGATGCTTCCTTGGCACATTTCTCGTATGCGTTGGTGAGCAATGGCGAAATGGCCTTGATCGATCCGAGTAGAAATCCTTTGCAATACTATAAATATGCGGAAGAAAACGATGCCAAAATCGTTGCGGTTTTTGAAACCCATCCGCATGCCGATTTTGTGAGCGGGCATTTGCAAATAAGTGAAGAAACGGGCGCGACGATCTATGTTTCCGAAAAAATCGGGGCAAATTATCCGCACACCGCTTTTGACGAAGGCCAGGAAGTGAAAATCGGGAATAGTAAAATCAGGCCGTTGCACACGCCGGGTCATTCTCCCGACAGTATGACGTTCGTGGCCGAAGAAAATGATGAAACCGTTTTGTTCACCGGCGATACCTTGTTCATAGGAAATGTGGGCCGGCCCGATTTGCGCGAAAAAGCGGGCAATATGCAAGCAAAACGCACGGAACTGGCCAAAGCAATGTACCAAACCATGCAAACAAAATTCAATGATTTTTCGGATGAAACTTTGGTTTATCCGGCGCACGGCGCAGGTTCTTTATGCGGAAAAAATATGAGTGACGCCAATTCCAGTACCCTCGGCAATGAACGCCAAGGAAATTGGGCTTTCAAAAAACAAACTGAAGCCGAGTTTGTGGAAGAAATTTTAAAAGACCAGCCCTTTGTTCCGGCTTATTTCGGATTTAATGTGGATTTGAACCGTGACGGGACCGAAAATGTGCAGAAATCCAAGTATTCCGTTCCGCTGAAAATTGCTACGGACGAAGTTGAAAAAGGAATTCCCATTGTCGATGTACGAAGCGGCGAAGCCTTTAAAAAATCGCATTTGCCGAACAGCATCAACATAATGGCCCGTGGCGAAAACGACAAATACGAAACTTGGTTGGGCGCCATTATTCAGCCGAAAGAAGCTTTTTACCTCGTGGTGGAAAGTGTGGAAAATATCGATGAAATCCTTGAACGGACAGCAAAAATCGGTTATGAAAAACAGCTGATGGGAATTATGACCCTGTCCGAAAAAGCAAAGCAAAATTCCGACCAGCTTGATTTGGAAGATTTCAAGAAAAACAAAAATAACTACACCATCCTCGATATCCGAAACCACGGAGAAGTGGCCGAAGGAAAAATATTTGACAACGCAATCGCCATTCCATTGAACGAACTGCGGGAGCGAGCGGAAGAAATCCCATCGGAGAAACCAATTGTGGTGCATTGTGCCGGCGGCTATCGTTCTGCTTCGGGAAGCAGTATTTTGGAAAACAAATTCAAAGATCAAAAAGTCTATGACCTGAGCGAAGCGATAAAGGATTTTAAATAATTTTTCGTAACTAATCAGTATGAGCGAAATAGTTGTTATTTCAAGCCTTTTTTGCCCCGGCCCTAAAGGGTGAAAGGCTTGAAATGCCCTTGGTTCCCTTTAGGGCTAGGGCAAAACAAGGGCATTTCAAGGCATAACTGATTAGACACAATTTTTCAAAGCTTTATCGCGAATAGTTCCCCAATCAAAATCCACGGGTTTGAAAACCTGCGGTATCAATTGAAGTAGAACAAAAAACAAAAATAAATATGGAATGGATTTTAGAACCTTGGCCGTGGTACGTATCGGGACCGTTGATAGCGGGAATTATGTTTTTGCTCATCTTGTCCGGAAAACAATTCGGAATGTCCGCCAACCTTCGAACCCTGTGCACACTATGCGGGGCGGACAAAAAAGCCAATTTTTTTAAATTCGATTGGCGCGCGCAACGATGGAATTTGTTGGTGCTCGTTGGGGCAATGCTCGGCGGTTTTATTGCAACCAATTTTTTGAGTACTTCCCCGGAAGTTGCAATAAACCCCGAAAGCATCGCCATTCTTGAGGAGTATGGAATTGAGAGTGCCGGGGAAACCTATATGCCAACCGAACTTTTCGGTTTGGAAGCATTCGGAAGCCCCAAAATCATTGCAATTTTGCTAATCGGCGGTTTATTGATCGGTTTCGGAGCGAGATATGCCGGAGGTTGTACTTCGGGTCACGCCATTTCGGGGCTTAGCAATTTGCAACTACCTTCTTTGATTGCTGTCATCGGCTTTTTTATCGGCGGACTGATAATGATCCATCTTTTATTTCCTTTAATATTTTAAAAAATGAAAAGATACTTTCTTTACTTACTGATAGGAACTGCTTTCGGGATTATAATGTTCAAAAGCGAAGCAGCTTCCTGGTTCCGGATTTTTGAAATGTTCCAGTTTCAATCTTTTCATATGTACGGCATCATAGGTTTGGCGCTTCTTTTGGGCGTATTCGGCGTACAGTTCATAAAAAGAAAAAACATAAAATCTTTTTCCGGCGAAAAAATAGATTTTGCGCCAAAGAAAAAAAGTTTTGCCCGGTATATGTACGGCGGAATTATTTTTGGCCTTGGCTGGGGATTGGCAGGAGCTTGTCCGGGACCCATTTACGTTCTCATCGGCGCCGGGTATTTACCTGTTTTCGTAGTGCTGATCGGTGCTCTGTTGGGGACTTTTGTTTATGGTTTGTTGCGGGAAAAATTGCCGCATTAGCGTGATTCCAAATTGGAAGAAAGTGTAAAATTACTTTCGGTATATTATTGAAAAGGGTCAATTTCCCCAAAAAACAAATCGCCCATTTTATGAGCGAATGTTTGGTTTTGGCTACGGTCGATGGTTCATCCGTAACTTTATTGCAACCCGGTGCAAAAGTTAAAAATGGATTACGAATTGGGTGAATCAATTTTGAACCTCCTCCAACTGGTTCTAAGCTCTATATATCGTCAAAACTGACGTCGGTGTATTTTTCCGCGCTTTTTTCCGCCACGACCGTTTCGCTTTTCAATTCTGAATCATATTCCTTCTTGAAATCTTTTTGGTGACGGTCGCTGATCGCTTCCACCCCTTTTTCGTTCAAAATGAAATTGGTCATTTCTTCCAAATTTTCCTTGAAGCCTTCAAAATCTTCTTTGTACAAATAAATTTTGTGCTTTTTGTAGTGAAAAGAACCGTCGTCATTGGTGAACTTTTTGCTTTCGGTAATTGTCAGATAATAATCATCTGCTTTGGTGGCACGCACATCGAAAAAATAAGTTCTTCTTCCTGCCCTTAACACTTTGGAGAAAATTTCTTCCTGCATCATTCCATTATCGCCCATATTCAAGATATTAAAATTTGTTTTTTAGTTAAGGTCAAAAATCATAAAAAAAATCAAAGCAGCCAAAAAAAAATCAATTTTCTTTTTCCGTAAGCTGTTTCAAATAAAGTTCTTTGTAATAACCTTCCTTGTTCACCAATTCGCTATGTGTGCCTTGTTGAAAAATTTCACCATCTTTCAACACAATTATTTTATCGGCATTTTTTGCCGAAGAAACCCGGTGGCTCACAATAATTGTGGTTTTATCTTTGGAAATTTTGTACAAATTGCTGAGTATTTCCTCTTCCGTTTCGGTATCAACGGCAGAAAGGCAATCATCGAACAAAAGAATTTTAGGGTCTTGAATAATGGCGCGGGCAATGGATACACGTTGTTTTTGACCTCCGGAAAGCGTGATTCCCCTTTCACCCAAAACCGTTTCGTAACCTTTGCTAAAACCGACAATGTTTTTGTGAACCGCAGCATTTTTGGCCGCTTCAAAAACTTCAGCATCGGATGCGTTTTCTTTTCCAAATTTGATATTGTTCTTAATGGAATCGCTGAACAAAAACGCATCTTGAGGAACATATCCAATGGCATTCCGCAATGCTTTCAAATTAATTTTATCAATCGGTTTTCCGTCTATCAACAATTCTCCTTCATCAATATCGTACAAACGGCCAATAAGTTCCAAAATAGTGGATTTTCCCGCTCCGGTTTTTCCCAAAATTGCCAAGGTCTCGCCACTTTTCACTCCGAAAGAAATATTCTTTAAGGCCGTAATGTTCGTATCGTCATAGGTGAAGGTGACATTTTTAAATTCAATGTTTCCTTGAATATCGACCGGTTCATCACTTTTGTTTTGAATTTCGGGTTCTTCTTTCAAAAACTCATTGATACGTTTTTGGGAAGCCGCAGCTTGTTGCACCATAGAAGTAACCCAACCCACCGTTGCCACAGGCCAAGTGAGCATGTTCACATAAAGCAAAAATTCAACAATAGTTCCCATGTCTATTTGTCCGGTAATGTACTGCCTGCCGCCAATATAAATGACCAAAATATTGCTAAGGCCGATCAATAAAACCATCAACGGAAAAAAGAAAGCCTGCACTTTCACCAAATCAATGTTTTTTGATTTGCTCGTGTTCGAGAGATCAACAAAATCGGAATTCATTTGCGGTTCAAGATTATAGGATTTTATAACCGAAATGCCACTGAAACTCTCCTGTGTGAAGGTGTTCAGTTTTGAAAGATATTGTTGTACAACGGTACTTTTCTGGTTGATGGCCACACTCAATTTATAAATTGCAAAAGACAAAAAAGGAAGTGGAGCAACGGTATAAAGTGTGAGTAGCGGTGCGGTTTCCAACATAAAAGTAATCACCACAATGAACAATGTCAACGTGGTTACGGTGTACATCAATGCCGGCCCCACATACATTCTTACTTTCGAAACATCTTCGCTGATGCGGTTCATCAAATCGCCCGTTCTATTTTTCTTGTAGAAATTGAGCGAAAGGTTTTGGTATTGCCGATAGATTTCATTTTTAAGATCGTATTCAATATGTCGGGAAACCACAATAAAAGTTTGGCGCATTAAAAAAGTAAAAAGGGCCGCAATAAGCGATGCGCCGATCAATAGGCCTATATTCCAAAGCAATTGCGAACGAACCACGCTTTCATCCGTGAGTTCACCAATTACATATTGATTGATTACCGTGGTGGAATTCCCCACCAATTTTGGGGTGAACAACATGAAAATTCGGGCGGCGATGGTAATAATCAATCCAACAAACAAACGGCCTTTATATTTGGCAAAATACTTATTTAGGTGTTTCAGTTCTTTCATTCGAAAAATTTTGTTAGCTTTAGGGGAAACGAAAATTCGGGAAAAAATTCAAAGCCCATTTTCTTCCGGATCATATTTTCAACTCTCCTAATTTTCAAACTAAAAATGACGATTTTTTATATTCCATAATTTTCCTTTCAAAAAAAGGACAAACTTTGAAATATTGATTATTTTTGTTGGGCTCATTGGAAAAAAATAAAATTTAAACAACCCACAGCTTATGGATGCTGAAATACTAAACCCGAACGAATTAAAAAAAACGGCTCCGGTTTTTGGACAAATTTCTTATGACAATCACGAACAAGTCGTTTTTTGTCATGACAAAGGTACTGGATTAAAGGCAATAATTGGAATTCATAATAC
>DASSWN010000203.1:0-5481 GCA_035704905.1 Flavobacteriaceae bacterium | reverse complement strand
CTTTCCATGAGCATCATCATGGTTTTGACCACATCTTCCACAGCCACAAAGCCCGTTGTTTTTGGGAAATGAAAGCGCAAACCTTTCCAAACTTTTTGAAATAACAATCCGCTTCCCGAATCCCATATTCCGGGCCCGATAATAATACCGGGATTTACAATCAACACATCTAAACCTTCTTGCGATCCGCGCCATACCTCCATTTCGGCACCAAATTTTGAAATGGAATAGAAGGAATTGTTCTTGGTTTGTTCAAAATAACTTTCTTCATTTATTTTTTTTCCCGAAATCGACTTTCCCAAAGTGGCAATTGAACTTACATGACATAATTTTTGAACTTGAAAAGAAATACAAAGGTTTACCACATTTGCGGTTCCTTCAATATTTATTTTTCGAAGTTTTTTTTCTTCGGAAAGATCAAAGGAAATAAATCCCGCGCAATGATACACATGTGTGATTTCTTGAAAAGCAACTGTTAAAGCGGGAATGTCGGTTATATCGGCTTGTACCCATTCGATTTTGGAAAAATAGAAATCGGTGTTTTCCTGGAAATAATAAGAAAAAATTTTCTTGGGAATATTCAGTTTTTCCACGGAACGATATATTGCCCGAACATTTTTTTCGGTTTCGATAAGTTTCGCCAAAAGGTGCGAGCCCACCAGTCCTGTTCCGCCGGTAACTAATATCATGCCGTAAATATACGGAAAAGCCCACGTCATTTTTTTGGAGATTTGATACCTTTGCGGGAAAATAAAACGGAATGAAAAATTTTGTGGAAGAGGCCAAATGGCGCGGAATGTTGCATGATGTGATGCCCGGAACCGAGGAGCATTTACTGGAAGCCATGCGCAGCGCCTACGTGGGGATTGATCCCACCGCCGATTCGCTGCATATCGGTCATTTGGTTGGTGTGGTGATGTTGCGCCATTTTCAACTTTGCGGTCACCGACCCTTGGCACTTTTGGGCGGCGCAACCGGAATGATAGGTGATCCATCGGGAAAATCGAACGAACGGAATTTACTGGATGAAACGACGTTGCGTTTTAACCAAGAAGCCATTAAAGCACAACTTTCCAAATTTTTGAACTTCGATGCGACAGAAGAAAATGCAGCTGTTTTGGTGAATAATTACGACTGGATGAAAAATTTTTCTTTCTTGGGTTTCATCCGCGATGTGGGCAAACATATTACCGTCAATTATATGATGGCGAAAGATTCCGTAAAAAAACGTTTGTCACCAGATGCCGGTGAAGGAATGAGTTTTACCGAATTTACTTACCAGCTGGTGCAAGGCTACGATTTTTTGGAACTTTTTAAAACACAAAACTGCACATTGCAAATGGGTGGCAGCGATCAATGGGGAAATATTACCACCGGCACCGAACTTATTAGAAGAATTGGCGGGGGAAAAGGTTTTGCACTTACTTGGCCGCTTATAACAAAAGCAGATGGAACGAAATTCGGAAAAACCGAAAGCGGAAACATTTGGTTGGATCCCAAGCGGACCTCCCCTTATAAATTTTATCAGTATTGGTTGAACACCAGCGATTTGGATGCCGAAAAATACATTAAAATTTTCACTTTTCTTTCCAAAGATGAAATTGAAAGTCTGGTAGAAAAACATCGCGAAGCACCGCATTTGCGAATATTGCAGAAAAAACTTGCCGAAGAAATAACGGCCATGGTTCATTCGGAAATCGAGTTGGAAAAGGCTCAAAAGGCATCGGAGGTTTTGTTTGGAAACAGTACAATTGAAAATTTACAGGCTTTGGACGAAACACTGTTTTTGGATATTTTTGAAGGTGTGCCGCAAGCGGAAATTTCAAATGAAAAAATAGAAAACGGATTGGATATGATCGCGGCACTTTCCTCGGAAACAAATTTTTTAAAATCCAATGGGGAAGCACGCCGCGCGTTGAAAGAAAATTCGATTTCGGTAAACAAGCAAAAGGTTTCGGAAGCTTATAACATCACCGAAAAAGATCTGATAGCAGAAAAATACGTACTGCTCAACAAAGGAAAAAAAAATACTTTTCTTTTGAAAATTGTGGAGTAAAGGAAACCCAATTTTTCCAAATAAAAAACCCGGGCCACTACACCCGGGTTCTTACTAACTAACCAATCTATTATGAAAAAAATTCTACTTACTTCTTAGAACGATTAAAAATAGAAAAGTTGCATCGCAAACCAAACTTTAACATTTAAATTATTCAGGTTTCTTTCAGAACGTATTTGAATACTTTTGAAACCTGCGTAAACAATGGGTTTTCCTAGAAATTCGCTGATGCAATTTTTTTTAATCCTTCATCAAACTTTTTCAAAATCGAACAAGACGTGATTTGGAAAAACCAAATTTTTCCCTGAAATCACGAAAGCCCCAAGTTTTTCAACTTGAGGCTTCCGATTAACTAACCAATCTATTATGAAAAAATTCATCCTAGCTATTTATAAGACGTATAAATAAGCAAATGATTACATCGCTTAACAAAGTTTAACATTATTCATTTATAGCAATAAAAGATTGCATCCCCGTAAGTCGCTATTATCAAAGCGACCGAGGATTTCGAACTTATTTTCCCCCATTTTTTTTCCTAAATCTTGCGTTGCCAAAAAGGAGCAAGAATAAAGATTTGCCAAGTCAATAATATTGATTCCGCCGGTTTTTCCGTTGGGAAGAATTTTAAACGGATCTTCCGGGTCACGAATCAAAACTTTTAGGGTATCGGAACATGTAAAAATCCCTTCGCCAGTGGAATAAGCCTGTGATAGTAATTCGGTCATGCCATATTCGCTATGAATTTTTTCGACACCAAAACCGTTTTGCAAGATTTCGTGTAGTTCTTTGCGAATCAATTCTTTTCGCCTTCCTTTCATTCCCCCAGTTTCCACAATGATCGTATTTTTAAGGTTGAAGCGAAATTTTTCTACCAAATCCAACAGGGCGAAAGAAACCCCAAAAAGAATGATTTTTTTTTCTTCGGAATCCAATTTTTTTAATGTTTTGGCCAGTTCGGAAAGATTGTTCAGATAGAAACCACTTTCTCGGAAATTGCTTTTTTCAATGAAATCATTCACCATATAAATCAGGGACGAACCCTCACGCTCCAAATAGGAGGGGAGCAATGCCAGAACCACATATTCCTTCACCGGGCCATATATTTCTTCGAAACCTTGGGTGAAACTTTTTTCATACAAGGAAAGATCGGCAATATGGTGTTTGCTGGTTTGAATTCCTGTGGTTCCGCTACTTGTAAATATTTTCTCTGGTTTTTTGGAAGAGGAAAGAATACGATACGTTTTAAAAAACTGAATGGGTAAAAAGGGGATTTCTTCGATCCGTTGAATGTTTTCCTTTTCAATATTCAACAAATCGCAATATTTTTTATAGACCAAATTTCGTTCATATTGAAACTGAAAAATTTCCAAAGCGGTTCTTTCGAATTCACTTTCCGAGGAAATTTTGAATAGTTGTTCTTTCAGCATTTTTCTTACAAAAGGATTACAAAGATATTCAAAAAAAAAGCGCCCCTTTTCAGGAACGCTTTCAATACTTGTAACGGAGGGTTTTAGTTAACAATCAATTTTTTGGTTGCTGAATTTCCGTTTTGAATGATTTTCATTAGGTAAACCCCAGACTGAAGTGCAGAAATGTTCACAGAACCGTTTGTGATTTCTGTTGAAATTACTTGCTTTCCGAGCAGGTTGAAAATTTCAACTTCAATCGAGCCTTTCAATGCTGTTTCAATATTCACAATTCCATTTGAAACAGGATTCGGATAAATCGACAAATTGTTCATGAAATTGCTTTCAACGGAAAGTGTTTCCATGTCGGCTGAACTGCGGGCGGTTAGGTAATATTCCGCCATATTATCGTCATCAGCATCATCGCGCGTAATGATTCCGGTAATATTCAAAGGCGTCGAAGGCAAATCTTGGTCAATATAATCGGCATCATAAAATGAAGTCCTGAATTCATACGAGCCATTGTTTGTGGAAAGATTATAAACCGTTCCGACAACCCAAGTAGTGATGCCGCTGTCATTGGAGGTAACGGTCGCATCCATGACTTGAACCAATTCCGCATCATAATCGGCAGGGTTGTTGGCCAAATCAGTCACCGTGACAGTTTGGGGCGTCAAGGTATTTCCGGTTGAAGTTGGTGCGCCGGCGTCACTTTCGGGAACGAACTGAAGAACCCCGTCAAATTCGGACAATTCACCGGTTATGCTGGAAATTCCATCGCCGATGTTATAAGCCGTAGTAAGGTTTCCATCCGAATCGTCAATCAAAATACCTGCAGTAGCATCTTCAATATATTTCTGGTTTCTAAAATCTTGTTGATAGGTTAAGAGCACTTCTCCTACCAGCATATAGGTTTCGCCCACAGTTCCGTTCTTCAATTCGGCAATAGTGGAAACTTGGTTCGCAGGCTCGCAAGAAGGCGCAGTAATATCATCAACAATGTTGCACAAAGTGCTGGTAATGGTGTAGGTAATATCAATGCCTTCGTCCATTCCCGAGATGGTAATGAATCCACTTGCATCGGTACTCGGATCGTCGCCACCAACGGTTCCGGAAGTTGTGGTGATGGTATAACTTTCAACACCACCCCCACTGAAACCAAGAGTTACCGTATAAGTATCTGTGCCATTGGTGGTAGCATCGCACGCCACTTGGTCTACATAAACATTCAACGGACATACAGTTCCGCAATCGATGTTGGTTAGGTTCGGTGTTGGAGTGCCAACACAAAATGTACCATCGCCTGCATTTTGAATTGATTCTACATCTTTTAGTCCGTTCATATCTTCATCGTATTGCATGGTTTCGCCCAAAGCAGCAAGAAGATCGGTGTCATCGGCATCGCCGGTGCCATATACAAGTGCGGCTACCAAGTTTGCAGTTGTTGCTGGAGTATCCGCGGGAAAGTCATCACCATTGGCTTGATAAATTGCCACGGCATCCGCTCCGTTTTGCAATCCGTTGTCGGGCCCTAGTGAAATATCCATTCCAGGGAAACCATCGTTTGCCAATAACAAAAATCCGTTGGCATCGGTTGTGAAACCATCAAGATCGAAAGCTGCATAACTCTGGTCACTGCTTCCGTTGAATAGAACGACCACATATCCATCGAGGGAGGCATTGGGCGAATCGGATTTCAACTCGATAAATTCACCAACATCGGTACTGGTTTGATCCGCATCGATTTCATTGATGCTGATTTGCGCAAAAGTAACTGTACTTACCAAGCAGGCAAGAATTAAAAAAGTAATTTTTCTCATCGGAAAAGATTTAAATTAAGCTACAAATATAGAAATAAAGCTTTAAAATTAGGAAGGATTCTTTTTGACTTGAATTTGTTTAACACGGATTTAATATTGAAGAACAATAGCGTCCTAAACGTTTAAAAAAAGAAAGGGTGTTTTGTAACTCAAAGTTATCTTTGAGGTGCGAAACAAAAACAACCCCTTTCCTATGACA
>DASSWN010000159.1:0-3866 GCA_035704905.1 Flavobacteriaceae bacterium | reverse complement strand
CGAAGTTTGGTGAAAAAATACACTTTGTTGAAACAATTGAAGAGTTAAAAAACAATACAGCAAAATATGTGCTATTGGGAATTCCCGAAGATATTGGCGTTCGTGCAAACTACGGAAATCCCGGTACTTCAAAAGCTTGGGAAGCGGCGTTGGGAAGCCTTTTGAATATTCAGTATAATCATTTAACGAGTGCTGAAAATGTAATTCTTTTGGGCGAAATTGATTGCGAAAGACAAATGGAACAAGCCGAAGAAATTTCAAAAGATGAACCACATTCGGTTGAAAAATTGGGCGAATTGGTTTCCCAAATTGACCATAAAGTTTCCGAAATAATTAAAACAATTATTCAAGCCGGCAAGTTTCCAATCATCATTGGCGGTGGCCATAACAATAGTTTTGGAAATATAAAAGGAACTTCGGAAGCACTTCAAAAACCAATAAACTGCATCAATTTTGATGCGCATACAGATTTCCGTTCTTTGGAGCACAGGCACAGCGGCAATGGGTTCTCGTATGCTTTTGAGGATGGTTTTTTGGGCAAATACTTCATTTTTGGTCTTCACAGAAATTATACTTCGGAATCGGTTTTCAATTCAATTGAAAAAAATTTCGAAAGGGTAAAATTCAATATACTCGAAGATATTTGCGTTCAGCAAAAAATATCTTTTTCCGAAGCAATGCAAGAAGCCGAAAATTTTTGTTGCAACGAAAACTTCGGAATTGAATTGGACATGGATGCCATTGAAATGATGGGCAGCAGCGCTATTTCACCCAGCGGATTTACACTCACGGAAGCTCGAAAATTTGTTTCTCATTTCTCAAAAAATACAAATGCCAGTTATCTTCATATTTGCGAAGGGGCGCCTTATTCGGGGATTTTTAATAACCAAGTGGGCAAAGCGATTGCATATTTGGTGAGCGACGTTATTTCATAAAAAAAAGTAAAATAAATCGGCAAATACTTCTTTCTTAGTATCTTCAAAAAAAATTAGCGATGAAAACATTAGCATTTACCTTCATTTTAACGATTGCATTTATAAGTTGCAAAAACACTTCCGAGGAAAAAATTTCCCAAAATGATTTGGAAGAACCTATTCAAATGATTAACCGTGGTCCGGCGGGTTTTATAATAACTCCCGTAGAACACGCAAGTATGGTGCTAAATTGGGATGGAACCATAATTTATGTAGATCCTGTGGGTGGAAAAGAAGCATTTTCTAAATATACCGAGCCAGATATGATTTTGGTGACCGACATCCACGGCGACCACATGGACATTCCCACTCTTGAAGCTATTGTAACTTATAAAACAGTAGTGTTTGCGCCAAAATCAGTTTTTGATAAAATGCCGGAAAGTCTTCAAAACAAAACAAACGTTATCAATAATGGGCAAATGATTGAGGATTTTGAAATGGTTATTGAAGCAATCCCAATGTACAATCTTCGCCCGGAAGCGTTGAAATTCCATGAAAAAGGAAGGGGAAATGGGTATGTTTTGGAAAGAAACGGAAAACGAATTTACATTTCCGGCGATACCGAAGATATTCCAGAAATGCGAAACCTGATAAATATAGACATCGCTTTTGTTTGCATGAATCTTCCCTATACTATGACAGTTGAAAAAGCTGCCGAAGCTATTTTGGCATTTAAGCCAAAAACGGTTTACCCCTATCATTATAGAGGTACCGAAGGGTTGAGTGATGTTGCAAAATTCAAATCGCTTGTAGAAACCGGAAATCCCGAAATCGCAGTTACACAATTGGATTGGTATCCGAAAAAATAATTCCCACAAATTTTTAAATATAAATGATGAAAAACTACAAACCTTCCTTCAATTTAATATTAATTCTTTTTCTTATTTCCTCCATTTTTCTCTCAAGTTGCAAAGAGAATTCCAAACAAAAAATTGCCGAAAAAGAAACCGGAAAAAAGGAATATCCCGCGGAATGGATGTATAATCAGCGTGCATATCCAAATAATTATATAAACAAAGAAGCCTATAAAGAAGCTGTTTTGCAATCAAAACAAATCCTTGCAAGTCGATTGCCTGAACAAGCTGGAGAATGGACATTTGTAGGGCCATTAAATACCGGCGGACGAGTAACCGACGTTGCAATTTCACCAATTAATGATGCCCATTTGTATGTTGCCACGGCTACCGGAGGAATTTTTAGAAGTTATGACGCTGGGGCAAACTGGATTCCCATTTTTGATGAAGTGACCAAGCCTTCCATTGGTGATATTGCTATTGCTGCATCCAATTCTCAACGAATTTATGCTGGCACTGGCGAAGCAAACGGAAGTGCCACAGACGGTGCCTATTTTGGCGACGGAATCTACAGAAGCGACAATGGTGGCGATACTTGGACAAATGTAGGTTTAGCAGAAAGCAACCACATTGGCAGGATTGTGGTGGATCCCACAAATCCAGACCGCGTTTTCGCTGCTGCTACTGGCGAATTGTACGGTAAAAACAACGAAAGAGGAATTTACAGAACCACAAACGGTGGCACAAACTGGGAACAGGTTCTGTTTGTAACCGATTCCACGGCGGCAATAGATGTGGCAATGAACGTTGCCAACACGAATATTATATACGCAGCAATGTGGGAGCGCACCCGCAAACCTTGGGAACGGGATTACGGCGGGGTTACTTCTGCAATCCATCGTTCCATGGATGGTGGCACAACTTGGAACCAATTGGGCGTTGCCAACGGACTTCCCGCTCCAAATGTGCAAACCGGTAGAATTGGAATTGCGGTTTCAGAGTCAGATCCTTCAACAGTTTATGCGCGTTTCACAACAAATGAAATCACCAATGAATTTGACGGATTATATAAATCCACAGATAATGGAAATAATTGGACGTTGGTAACTCCCGCCGCAGCGCTCAGCGGAATTGACGCCAATTTTGGTTGGTATTTTGGAAATTTGCGTGTTAAACCAACTAATTCTTCCGAAGTCTATATTATTGGGTTTGATATTGCGAAATCCACAAATAGCGGCGCTTCTTGGCAAACCTTGCCGGGAATGCACGTAGATCATCACGCGTTGGATTTTTCACGAAACAACAGCAATTTTATGCTCGCCGGAAATGATGGCGGTGCATATATTTCCAATAATGGCGGTAGCAGTTGGACGCATTTTGAAAATCTTCCGATTACACAGTTTTACAATATCGAAGTAGATTACCAAAACCCCGAAAGACGTTACGGCGGAACCCAAGATAACAACACAATCCGCACAATGACTGGAGGTTTATCAGATTGGAATCCTATAATTGGCGGCGATGGTTTTCACGTAAATGTTGATCCCGTTGATAATAGTTTTGTATATGCCGAATCGCAATACGGAAATCTTCGACGCTCCACAAATGGTGGAAGTTCTTTTCAAAATGGCACAAACGGAATAAGCGGGAGCGACCGCGTTAACTGGAACACTCCCGTAATTCTTTCACCTTTCAATCCTGAAATGATGTTTTACGGAAGCAATAAATTATACACTTCTTCAAGAGCAGTTTCTTGGACCGCGATTAGCCCAGATTTAACTGACGGCCTTCATCCAAGCGGTTCTTTGGCTTTTGGAACACTTACAGCAATTGCTGCTTCATACAATAATCTCGACGTAATTTACACAGGAAGTGACGACGGAAACGTGAACGTAACTTTTGATGGCGGAACAACTTGGACGGACGTTAGCGCCGGCCTTCCCGATCAATATATTACTTCAATCGCGATGGTTCCCGATAATGATTTGACTGCTTATGTGGCGCTTTCAGGTTTTAAATATTTGGATTATACGCCACACGTTTTCAAAACTACCGACGGCGGACAGAATTGGACGGATATTTCATCAAATTTGCCAAA
>DASSWN010000158.1:0-3611 GCA_035704905.1 Flavobacteriaceae bacterium | reverse complement strand
GAGTCTTTGCCATCTTTGCGTATTTCTTGGTGTTCTTTGTGGTTATTAAACCTTGTCCAACAATCGTATATCCACACTGATTAATTACCCTTTTTATATTTATCGTTCAAACCCTTTCCTTTTATAACCATCGGAATTATTTTTTCGATGCGGCTTTGTTTGGTGGCGTCGCGTTTTGCAGTGACGATATATTCACAGTATTCCCGTTGCTTTCCGAGTGTCAACTCGTTAAATGCCTTTTTAAGTTCGGGGTTGTTTTCAAAAACTTTTGATAATTCCTCGGGGATTTCCAATTTCTTGTTGCGTTCGGGTTTTCTTTCCTTTCCTTCACGCTGATTTTGAATGGCTTCAGTTATATATTCCCGAAGAATTTCAGTTCGGATAGCATCGCCTTTTTGAAATTTAATTTGCCGTAAAGATTTCGTGCTTTCACTCGAACGCGATAATAACCCAGTGTTTTCTGTCAAAAAAGCGCCATTGTAAAACCAAAGGGCCACATGGTTCTTGAATGCCGCCATTCCGACCACGTTTTTTCCATCCAACGAATAAACCGGTGCGCCCCATTTTATATTTTCATCCAAAGCGGTTGTCAGTATCATTTCCCGGAATTGTTCCAGTTCCGAACGCCAATGCGGATGGGTTTCGATATATTCATCAACAGATTTTACCGCCATGATGCTAATTTTTAAAAATCCCAATAGGTTCTCGAAAACCCGTTGGGTTTAGGTAGTATTGATTTCTATTGCTTCTCGGCTGCCATTTCAGCAATTTTTATGATTACTTCGGTTGCTTTTTGCATGCTTTCCACCGGAACATATTCGTATTTCCCATGGAAATTATGGCCGCCGGCAAAAATATTGGGACAAGGAAGTCCCATAAAACTGAGTTGCGCGCCATCGGTTCCACCACGGATAGGTTTGATATCCGGTTCTACGCCCACGGCTTCCATGGCTGCTTCCGCCAAATCAACGATGTGCATTACCGGTTCTACTTTCTCCCGCATGTTAAAATACTGATCTTTTATTTCAACTTGTACCACTTCCTTTTCATACTGGGAATTTATTTCCGCAGCCAAATTCAGCATTACTTCTTTGCGCGCCTCGAAATGTTCGCGGTCATGATCGCGAATGATATAATGCAACTTAGTTTCTTCAACCTTTCCCTGAATGGAAGTGAGATGAAAAAACCCTTCCCTATCGTCCGTATGTTCGGGCGTTTCCAGTTTTGGCAACGAACTGATGAAGTCTTGGGCAATATACATGCTGTTTACCATCTTTCCTTTTGCGTAGCCCGGATGAACAATTTTCCCCAATACAGTAACATCGGCGCTCGCGGCATTGAAATTTTCAAATTCCAGTTCACCAATTTGGCTGCCATCCATTGTATAGGCCCATTCGGCGGCAAATTTTTCCACATTGAATTTATGCGCGCCACGCCCAATTTCTTCATCGGGGGGAAAACATACCCTTATTTTTCCATGTTTCACCTCGGGATGTGCCAATAAGTATTTCATGGCTTCCATAATCTCGGTTACGCCAGCTTTATCGTCGGCCCCAAGAAGTGTGTTGCCGTCGGTGGTAATCAGGGTTTGTCCTTTGTACTGTAATAAATCATCGAAATATTCCGGTGAAAGAACAATATTTTTTTCTTTGTTCAGAATGATATCTTTCCCGTTATAATTCTCCACAATTTGCGGGTTTACATTTTTTCCTGTGAAATCGGGCGAAGTGTCGATATGCGAAATGAACCCAATGGTCGGGACATTATGGTCCACATTCGAGAGAAGTGTCGCCATGACATAAGCATTTTCATCGATAGAAACTTCAGACATTCCCATCTCCTTCAATTCCGAAAACAATTTATTGGCCAAATCCCACTGTTTTTCTGTACTCGGTGTGGAGTTGCTTGCCGGATCACTTTCGGTATCAATGGTCACATAACTGATAAAACGTTCTATCAAAGGTTCTTTTTCGATCATTTGGAAAAATATTTTAGGATTTATTGCGGAATGCTTCCTACAAAAATAATAATAAATTCCCCTTTTGAAAGGGATTGAAGCTTTTTTTCACGGGAATATTCGATGCTTCGAATAAAAAATTATCTTTGGAAAAATTAAGTATTTTCCATGAAAAAAATCATTCAAACCAAAAACGCCCCTTCCCCAATCGGACCTTACAATCAAGCGGTTCAATTTGGAAATATGTTGTTCATTTCGGGCCAAATTGCCATCGATCCAAAAACCAATGAGTTGGTGAAAGGATCCATTCAAGCTGAAACGAAACAGGTTTTGGAGAATCTGAAAGGAATTTTAAGTGAAGCGGGATTGACTTTTGAAAATGTGTTGAAAGCTTCTATTTTCATTAAGGATATGCATAATTTCGGTAAAATAAACGAAGTTTACGCTTCCTATTTTAATGAAAAAACCGCTCCGGCACGTGAAACCGTCGAAGTTTCGAACTTACCCAAATTCGTGAATGTGGAAATTAGTTTGATCGCCGCAAAATAAGGCCCTATTTTCAGGATATTTTCAACTAAAAATTTAAAAAAAATCAGTTGTAGCTTATGGCTTTAGATACCATCGATTGGCTTATCATCATTGCCTTTTTTACATTCAGTTTGGCCATTGGTTTGATTGTTTCTCGGCAAAGCGGAAAAGATTCCGCCAACTTTTTTCTTTCCGGTAGGAACATGCCGTGGTGGTTGCTGGGAACGTCGATGGTGGCAACCACTTTTGCTGTGGATACGCCCGGCCTAGTTGCTGGTATTGTTCGTAAAGATGGCGTTTTTGGAAACTGGATTTGGTGGAGTTTCTTGCTTACCGGGATGCTAACGGTGTTTTTCTATGCCAAACTATGGCGGCGCAGCAATATCACTACCGATTTGGAATTTTACGAATTGCGCTACAGCGGAAAAAGTGCCGCTATACTTCGGGGATTTCGCGCCATTTACCTGGGCGTTTTTTTCAATATTATCATTATGGCAACGGTTTGTTTGGCCGCCATAAAAATTGGACAATTGTTATTCGGTTTCAATGAAGCGCAAACATTGATCATTGCTTCGTTGGTTACCGTTTTTTATTCCATGTTGGGCGGATTGAAAGGTGTTTTGATTACCGATTTCTTTCAGTTTATCATTGCGATGGCCGGAAGCATTTGGGCCACTATTTTCATTGTAAACATGCCGGAAATTGGCGGATTGTCCAATTTATTGGCCCACCCGGAAGTTGCATCAAAAACCGCGATGTTTCCCAATTTCACAAACCCCGAAATTTTTATTCCCCTACTTGTAATTCCGTTGGCGGTGCAATGGTGGAGCGTTTGGTATCCGGGTTCCGAACCCGGCGGCGGCGGATATATCGCGCAACGTATGTTGTCCGCGAAAAACGAAAAACACGCCATTTGGGCAACGCTTTATTTCAATGTGGCCCATTACGCCATTCGCCCGTGGCCATGGATTTTAATTGGAATGGCTTCCATTGTTATTTATCCGGATTTGGCAAGTTTGGGAACAGCTTTTCCCGATTTGAACAAAAATTTTGTCCGGCCCGATATGTCCTACGCGGCCATGCTGACTTTTTTGCCCGTTGGTTTGTTGGGACTTGTGCTCACTTC
>DASSWN010000094.1:0-2248 GCA_035704905.1 Flavobacteriaceae bacterium | reverse complement strand
TGAAATGTAACTTTGTTATGTCCTCAAAAATGGCCTTACAATTCACTAAGTATAGATTTAAAATCAGATAAAAATGACACACACATATATAATACACGGAATGACCTGCAACGGCTGCCGGGGCCATGTGGAAAAAACGTTGAGCGAAGTTGAAGGCGTTTCGAAAGCATCCGTAAACCTTGAAAAAGCTGAAGCAGTCATTGAAATGGAAAAACATATTCCATTGAAAGTTTTCGATAAGGCGTTGGAGGATGATGGTGGAAGATACAGTATTTCCCTTCCCGACGATGCCGAAGCTGCCCAAAAGCACCAAATAAAAAAAGAAGAAAAAAGAGCCAAGCAAACTAGCTCGGGCACCTTTTATTGCCCAATGCACTGCGAAGGCGAAAAAACCTACAACAAGCCAGGCGATTGCCCAGTCTGCGGAATGGATTTGGTGGAAGAAGTTAAATCTTCAAGCAGTTCGGAAACTGAATACACCTGCCCAATGCATCCCGAAATAGTACGCAATGAACCGGGTTCGTGCCCAATTTGCGGAATGGATTTGGTGCCAAAAGAAGTGGACGAATCTGCCGAAAACAAAACCTATAAAACATTGCTGAATAAGTTTTGGATTGCTGTGGCTTTCACAATCCCAATCTTTTTAATCGCAATGTCTGAAATGATTCCGAACAATCCATTGTACGGTTTAATGCCAATGAAATATTGGAATTGGGTACAATTTGGATTGTCCGTTCCCGTGGTATTTTACGCCACTTGGATGTTTTTTGAACGCGCTTATCGTTCCATTAAAACATGGAATTTGAACATGTTCACCCTCATCGGTATTGGAGCGGGAGTGGCTTGGATTTTCAGTGTTTTCGGTATGTTGTTTCCTGACTTTTTTCCGGCACAATTTAAAACCGAAATGGGTACCGTGCACGTTTATTTTGAAGCGGCTACGGTTATTCTCACTTTGGTTTTAATGGGACAGGTATTGGAGGCTCGAGCGCACAACCGTACCAATTCCGCAGTAAAGGAATTACTGAAATTGGCGCCGAACAAAGCCGTGCGGATTGTTGACGGAAAGGAAGAAACCATCGCAATAGACAAAATAGAAGTTGGCGATAAACTCCGCGTAAAACCGGGCGAGAAAATTCCCGTAGACGGAAGCATTCTTGAAGGCGAAAGTTCCATTGATGAGTCCATGATTACCGGCGAACCCGTTCCCGTTTCAAAAGTGAAAGGCGATAAAGTGAGTTCGGGAACCATAAACGGCAAGCAAACTTTTGTGATGAAAGCCGAAAAAGTGGGAAGTGACACATTGCTTTCACAAATCATCGAAATGGTAAACAAAGCCAGCCGTAGTCGCGCACCAATCCAAAAGTTAGCAGATAAAATTTCGGGATATTTTGTGCCGATTGTGGTTTTGGTCTCAATAATTACATTTATAGTTTGGGCAATTTTTGGGCCCGAACCGGCTTATGTTTACGCTTTGGTCAATGCCATTGCGGTTTTAATAATTGCCTGTCCGTGCGCACTCGGACTCGCTACCCCAATGTCAGTAATGGTTGGAGTGGGGAAGGGCGCCCAAAATGGTGTGCTCATCAAAAACGCCGAGGCGCTTGAAACCTTGAACAAAATTGATGTTTTGATTATTGACAAAACAGGAACAATAACCGAAGGAAAACCTTCCGTTGAAAAAGTGGGGGTTGCTGAAAGTTATTCGGAAGAAGAAGTGCTTCAATATATTGTCTCACTCAATCAAAACAGTGAACATCCGTTGGCCGAAGCTACCGTGAAATATGGAAAGGGGAAAAATTCCGACCCCGAAGCTTCGGGGTTAAAAACCAATGATTTCAATTCAGTCACAGGTAAAGGCGTTACAGGAATTATCAATGGAAAAAAAGTGGCCCTCGGTAACGAAAAGATGATGGAGGAAGCTGGCGCAAACATTTCTGAAGAACTTCAAAAAGAAATTTCAAAAGAGCAGCAAAAAGGTAAAACCGTGCCGATGCTTTCCGTGGATGGAAAAGTGGTGGGCTATGTTGTGATTGCCGATAAAATAAAGGAAACAAGTAAAAATGCGCTCACTGAGCTTCAGAAAAAAGGAATACAAGTTATCATGCTCACGGGCGATAATCACGACACCGCAAAAGCCGTTGCTTCGGAATTGAACTTGACTGATTTTAAAGCTGAAATGCTTCCGCAGGACAAAATGGAAGTAGTTGAAAAAATGCAGGCAGAAGGCAAAAAAGTAGCAATGGCC
>DASSWN010000219.1:0-9970 GCA_035704905.1 Flavobacteriaceae bacterium | reverse complement strand
AAAATGTTCAAAGAAACTGGACATCAGAATGCCTATTTTCCTTTGTTTGTGCCAAAGAGTTTGTTTGAAGCAGAAGAAAAAAATGCGGAAGGCTTCGCCAAAGAATGTGCTGTGGTAACGCACTATCGTCTGAAGACCGATCCGGAAGACCCCAAAAAACTTATCGTTGACCCGGAAGCCAAACTTGAAGAAGAATTAGTAGTGCGCCCAACTTCTGAAGCATTAATTTGGAATACCTATAAAAACTGGATACAGTCATACCGCGATTTGCCTATTCTGATTAATCAATGGGCAAATGTGGTGCGATGGGAAATGCGAACACGTTTATTTCTTAGAACAGCCGAGTTTCTTTGGCAAGAAGGCCATACCGCTCATGCCACAAAAAAAGAAGCCATCGCAGAAACCGCTCAAATGAATTCCGTTTATGCGGAATTTGCAGAAAATTTTATGAGTATGCCCGTTATACAAGGCAAAAAAACCGAAAGCGAACGTTTTGCCGGCGCGGAAGAAACCTATTGCATTGAAGCTTTGATGCAGGATGGAAAAGCATTGCAAGCCGGAACCTCTCATTTCTTGGGTCAAAATTTCGCCAAAGCTTTTGACGTGAAATTCGCTTCCAAAGAAGGAAAATTGGAATATGTTTGGGCCACAAGTTGGGGAGTTTCCACCCGTTTGATGGGCGCCTTAATCATGACACATAGCGATGACAAAGGCTTGGTACTTCCTCCAAAATTGGCTCCATACCAAGTTGTAATTGTTCCCATTTATAAAGGAGAAGAACAACTGGCGGAAATTTCAAAGGTGGTCAATAAATTGGTCGTGGAACTTCGGTTGGAAGGAATTTCGGTAAAATACGATGATCGGGATACCCATAAACCGGGTTGGAAATTTGCGCAGTATGAACTTCAAGGTGTTCCCGTTCGCTTGGCGATCGGACCAAAAGATTTGGAAAAAGGCACCATAGAACTGGCACGACGTGATACCTTGACCAAAGAATTTGTGCAACAAGAGGAAATAGTACAGAAGGTGAAATCTTTAATGGTTGAAATTCAAAATAACTTGTTTCAAAGAGTGCTAGCTTTTCGCAATGAGCATATTACCGAAGTGAACGATTTCGAGGAATTCAAAAAAGTCTTGAAAACAAAAGGAGGTTTTCTTTCCGCTCACTGGGACGGTACCGCCGAAACCGAAGAGAAAATCAAGGAACTCACCAAGGCCACGATCCGATGTATTCCTTTTGAACGCGAAGAAGAACCGGGAACTTGCGTTTTCAGTGGAAAACCTTCTCAAGGAAGGGTCTTGTTTGCCAAGGCATATTAAAATCCCAAAATAAACAAATCCATATTTGCAACATTGAAAAATAGTTGTATTTTTGCAACCGCTTAAGTAAAAGCAGGTCCGTTCGTCTAGGGGTTAGGACGCCAGGTTTTCATCCTGGTAACAGGGGTTCGATTCCCCTACGGACTACAAAAATGAGTTATGAGTTATGAGTTTGCCTCACATGTCAATTCTAAAATCTCACTTCTCACAACAACAAAATAATTCAGAATTCAAAATTCTGAATTCAAAATTGAAATGGTCCGTTCGTCTAGGGGTTAGGACGCCAGGTTTTCATCCTGGTAACAGGGGTTCGATTCCCCTACGGACTACTTGTTGAGTTATGAGTTAAAAGTTTTGAGTTATAAGTTGTTCTCAAATCTCACACCTCGCACCTCGCACTAAAAAGAACATTAAATTCAAGCATTATGGCCTATCATAAATCGGCATTAAAAAGAATCAGAAACAGCGAAACAAAACGTCTTCGCAACCGTTATCAGCACAAAACCGTGCGCAACGCCATCAAGAAATTGAGGGAAGCGGAGAAAAAAGAAGCGGAAACTTTGTTTCCAACCGTTGTTTCCATGATCGATAAACTTGCCAAGCGCAATGTTATTCATGACAACAAAGCTGCCAATTTGAAATCGAAGTTGGCAAAACATGTTGCCGCATTGTAACTGCTGAAATATCCTTATTAAAATAGCTCCTCGAAAAATACAAGGAGCTATTTTTGTTGCATTTTTTTCATAAAAAAACCTTTCCCAATTAATTTTGAGAAAGGTTTTTTCATTTCCGATTTACAACTGCCTACTGCAACTGCCCACACTGAACACTCAAACTATCCGTTCATGGAAATCAAAAATTCTTCGTTGTTTTTCGTTTGTTTGAAACGCTCGTTGATGAATTCCATAGCTTCCACCGGATTCATATCTGCTAAATATTTCCGCATCACCCACATGCGTTGAACCACATTGTCGTCAAGCAATAAATCGTCGCGCCGCGTGCTTGAAGAGGTAAGGTCGATTGCAGGGAAAATCCGTCGGTTCGATATTTTTCGGTCTAATTGCAATTCCATGTTTCCTGTTCCTTTGAATTCTTCGAAAATGACTTCGTCCATTTTGGAACCAGTATCGGTCAAAGCCGTCGCCAAAATGGTCAAAGAACCGCCATTTTCAATATTTCTGGCCGCACCAAAAAATCGTTTCGGTTTGTGCAAGGCGTTGGCATCGACCCCGCCGCTCAGTACTTTTCCGCTTGCCGGTTGCACCGTGTTATAAGCGCGTGCCAATCGGGTAATGGAATCCAACAAAATCACCACATCGTGGCCACATTCCACTAGGCGTTTGGCTTTTTCCAACACAATGTTCGCAACACGAACGTGCTCATGCGCTTCCTTATCAAATGTGGAAGCAACCACTTCGCCCTTCACATTGCGCTGCATATCGGTAACTTCTTCGGGGCGTTCATCAATCAATAGAATGATTTGATATACTTCCGGATGGTTTGCCGCGATCGCGTTCGCCACATCTTTCAGCAACATCGTTTTTCCCGTTTTCGGTTGGGAAACGATCATTCCGCGCTGTCCTTTTCCTATTGGGGAAAATAAATCGATAATACGCGTAGAAATGGTGCTTTGTCGTTCGGCAATATTGAATTTTTCTTGCGGAAAAAGTGGCGTTAAATGTTCAAAAGAAACCCGGTCGCGAACCACTTGCGGATCAAGGCCGTTGATTTTGCTTATTTTAATTAATGGGAAATATTTTTCGCCTTCTTTCGGCGGTCGAACGTTCCCCAAAACCGTGTCGCCGGTTTTCAGTCCGAACAAACGGATTTGCGATTGTGATACGTAAATATCGTCAGGGGAAGAAAGATAATTATAGTCTGAAGAGCGCAAAAACCCGTAACCATCCTGCATAATATCCAACACGCCTTCGCTTTCAATAATCGCGTCAAACTCATAATCGGGTTCGCGATAACGGTTTCGGTTGTCCCGATTGCCATTATTTTGCTTCGGATGGTTTTGGGATGATTGTTGGTTCCCGTTATTTTTATTGGCATGCGCTCGTGAAGTATCCTTTTTTTGCCGATTGTCGCGCCGATTATCTTTATTCTGCTTGTCTTCCAAAGTCGTTTCGTCCTTGTTTTCCTTTTTCGAATGTTGAAAATCCTTATTCGGACGCTCGTTTCGGTTTTTGTGTACCTGTTGTTGGGAATTGGATTTTGGCGATTCCTTTTTTTCACTGGAGGCCGGCGGGGTGTTTTTCTGTTCTTCGGTAAGATTGGTTTGCGGCTTCCTGGGCTCGCGTTTTTTGCGAAGCGGTTTCTTTGTTTGGCGATTTTCCGTTTGCGTAGGTGCCGCTGATTCTGCCTTGGGTTTTTCAACCTGATCCGGAAGCGCCTCTTTTACTTTTTCGGGATTACTTGCTTGATAGTCTAAAATTTGATAGACCAAATCCATTTTTTTCAAGCTTTTGTACTTGGGTACCCGAAGCGTTTTAGCTATTTCCTGCAGTTCAGGAAGCTTTTTTGCTTTTAATTCTGAAATTTCCAACATGCGTTTTACTATGAATATTATTTTGTTCTGGGTTCGTTTAAATCTGGGAGAAGAACCGAAAAAAGATAGAAGTATAAATAACCTTGATCGAAATGGTTACAAATTGTGACTGCAATAATACGACTTTATTTTTATTTTTTTACTTTCCTTCCTAAAAAGAAACTGTTATTTTTGTGTTTTCTAATGAAAAATCATGATTCAGCGCATACAAAGCCTTTATCTTTTTTTAGTGATAATATTGAATGCCGCAGCACCTTTCCTCTTTCCACTTTGGAAAAATGCGGAAGGAACAGCGGTTCTTCCCACTGAGGAACCATTTGTGTTTTTGGCCTTTGTTGCCTCGGCGGTTTTGGCACTTATCACTTTATTTTTATTCAAAAATAGGAAGCTCCAATTTGTTTTGGACCGGCTCAATATCATATTAAACTTTGTGTTGCTAGGATTTTTCGTGTACTGGTTGCTAATAGTGCCTGGAGAAATGGAAGTTTCTGAGAAAGGCATTGGGATTTTTGTCCCCATTCTTTCTATCGTTTTTTTGGTTTTGGCCAACAAAGCCATTAAAAAGGACGAAGATCTCGTAAAATCTGTAGATCGGTTGCGATAAACCTTTTATCTTAGTAGTGTTAGTGCGTGAACCCGGGGTGAAGATCCCGGGTTTTTTATTTTTTAGCCGCTTCCGATTTGATGTTTTTCTGTTTTATCGATATGAATTGTTCTCCTCCTTTTGAAACATCGGCTAAAACTTTCCCCTAAAACGTTAAAATTTAAGCCATTTTTCACTACATGAATTTGTTCCCAAAAATTAATACGTACCTTTGTTCCCATAAAAATTTTAATCATGATTTCACAAACCATATTTTTAGGATTCATCGGTGGCTGGGAATGGATAGTGATCGCAGTGGTCATTTTGTTGTTGTTTGGTGGGAAGAAAATTCCTGAACTGATGAAAGGTTTGGGCAGCGGACTAAAGGAATTCAAAAACGCAGCAAGCGATGATGCCGATAAAACCGCACCACAAAAATCTACAGAAAAATCAGCCGAAGACCACAGTTCTCCAAAGAGTTGAATTCTATCCAATAAAAACCCACACCAGAAAACCACAAAGTTTTTAACCAGGTTTCCCGTTGTGTTTTTCTCTTTCCATTTTGCACCCCACACTTTGTGGTTGTAAATTATTTTACAAAATCTTGACACGTTTTTCATTTTAGATCGTCTTGTATATAAATTCGTTTTATATTTATATTCAAAACCAATCTCTATGAACAGTCATTTCCTGCCGAAAATTCTCTTCTCGGCCCTCTTACTCTTGTGCGCCCCTTTCCTATTTGCCCAAACCGTTTCCGGAACCCTCATAGACAAAACTTCTGACGAGGGCATTCCATTTGCCACTGTGCAACTTGGTGAAAATTATGGCGTAATTACAAACGAAGAAGGAAATTTCAGCATAAATACCGAGAATTTCACTGAAAACGATTCATTGGTTTTTTCAAGTTTGGGATACAAAAGCCAGCGCATTGCCCTGAAAGATTTTAAAACTGACACGCTATATTTGGCAAAAAACGTGGAAGAATTGGGACAGGTTTTGTTGCTGAACAAAAATCTATCCGCAGAAGAAATCATGGCCAAAGTGAATGAAAACCTTTCCAAAAATTACGATAATTCCCTAACAAAATCGACCGTTTTCCATCGACAAAAAGTTGGGAACAAGTTTTATGACATGGGTTTCGAGATCAAGAAAGCAGAATTCATCGATAAAAAAGTGCGCAAAGCATTCAATCATTCTGTCGATAGTTTGTTAAGCGGCCTGAAAGGGGAAACTTCGCGCAGTTTCTTTTCCGATTTATCGACCGTACTGGTGGGGCCAAACGATTCGCTCTTGAAAGACAGTTTGAAAGTGCGCGTGGTGAAAGCAACTCATTTGATAAATGAAGAGAAAAGCCTTTCCACAGATAAATTGCAGGAAAAAGTGATGAAAACACTGTTGGAAAAATTGAAAACCAGCAATACTTTCAAATTGAAAACCAGCATTATTACCCTGGAAGACTCCCTCGATCTTTCAGAAATAGAAATGGACGAAGATAAAGTCGATTCACTCAAACCGGCACATATTCGCAATCAAATGCGATGGGCGCTGAAAAAAACCGGCGATAAAGAAAGTTTCGATTTCATAAGCGATTATAAAGATTACGATTTTACCATTGAAAAAGTTTCCATGTTTAACGACGAACCGATTTACGTGCTTTCCTTTGTTCGTGCAACCGGTTTATTTTCAGGCAATGGCCGCTATGCAGGCACCTTATATATTTCCGCAGACAGTTTCGCGATACTCAAAATGATTTATCATTTCGCCGACGGGGAACACGGCACCAAAGTGAATCTGAAATTTTTGTTGGGGGTGAAATTTGAAGAAAAAGAAAATTCCGGAACCCTTATTTTTCAGAAGAACGCCAACGGGAAATACAGTCCAAAATATATCCAAACTTCCCAAAAAGGTTACGGATATTTCAGCAGAAAATTTGTCCTTAAAGAAAACGACAAACGCAAAGATCGCATGAAAATGAAATTTGATTTCACCATTGAAATGGATTTTACGGAAAATGAAGAATGGGTTTTCTTGAATACCGAACCACTGACCAAAAATGAATTCCAGAATTTTAAAGAGAACGACGGAGTGGTAGAGGAGAAAATTGAAAAATATGATCCGAAAATTTGGGAAAAATACAACGTTTTGGCGCCTACCAAAGCCATTCGGGAATACACACATTAAAGGTTCATAATTTAGAATTTGGAATTCAGAATTCAGAATTCAGAATTCAGAATAACCTCAATAGTTAGAACCGATCCGAAAATTTGTGTATATTTAACAAATTTTATAAAAACCACTATGACTGGCATGTTTCTTCTTTGGGCGCTTATATTTTTGGCCCTTGTAATCCTTTTTTCTGGAATCTTTATTGTTCGCCAACAAACCGCCGCTGTGTTGGAACGTTTTGGTAAATTTATTGGAATTCGACATTCGGGGCTTCAATTTAAAATTCCGATTATCGATCGCATTGCCGGACGCATCAATTTGAAAGTGCAGCAGTTGGATGTGAATGTGGAAACGAAAACCCGCGACGATGTATTTGTACGCTTGAAAATTTCAGTGCAGTTTCAAGTGGTCGGAACCAGCGTTTACGATGCCTTTTACAAGCTTGAAAATCCGCACAACCAGATAACTTCCTACGTTTTTGATGTGGTTCGTGCCGAAGTTCCAAAAATGAAATTAGACGATGTTTTTGTTCGCAAAGACGATATTGCCATTGCCGTAAAAAGTGAATTGAACGAAGCCATGCAAACCTATGGTTACGATATCATCAAAACCTTGGTCACGGATATTGATCCGGATGTGCAGGTAAAAGAAGCCATGAACCGTATCAATGCTTCCGAACGCGAAAAAGTGGCCGCGGAATTCGAAGCAGAAGCCGAACGTATAAAAATTGTGGCGAAAGCCCGCGCCGAGGCGGAAAGCAAACGTTTACAAGGGCAAGGGATTGCCGACCAGCGTCGTGAAATAGCACGCGGTTTGGAAGAGTCGGTTGATGTGTTGAACAATGTTGGGATCAATTCGCAGGAAGCTTCGGCCTTAATAGTGGTGACCCAGCATTATGACACCTTGCAAAGCATCGGTGAACATGTGAATTCCAATTTGATTCTATTGCCAAATTCGCCTCAAGCGGGCAGCGATATGCTGAACAACATGATCGCTTCATTCACAGCTTCCAACCAAATTGGGGAAGAAATGAAAAAAGCCAATGCGCAAAAAGGTATCGTGAATAAAAAAAGGAAGGAATAGAGTAGCAGTTAAGTGTCGATGGTTTTAATCTCAAGACTCGATATATTTTTCATCGTACCAAATTTTCCTCATAAATTTCGATCCATTGTGCCGGGGTTATTTTTGAAACCAGTTTACCGATCAATTCAAAAGGAATTGTGTTCATATTTTTAAACCGGATACAACTTTTTCCCATGTCCAGTTTGGTTTTGACATGTTTGGGATATTCTTCCACGAACCAATCATGCAATTGCTTGTCAGCGTAAATTCCCATATGATAAAGCGCAATGAAATTTTTTTGGGAAGCAATAGACAAAAACGGCAAGGGAAGTTTCGGATCGCAATGATAGCCATTCGGATATAAGGTTTTTGGCACCACATAACCAATCATTCCATAACTCATTTCCTCAGAAAAACCCACCGGCAAATTCGTTAGAATTGTTTCCCGCAATTTTTGCATAGGAACTTGGCGTTCTTCCGGCAAACTTTCAATATAGGAATCTGGATTTTTTTCTTGCGAGGTCATTTTAAAGAATGTTGAAAATTAAAAATCTTATTCTGCTTTTAAGGTTCAAATATACTTTCTTTCCGTCAATAAATTAAGAATAGGCAACTAATCCGTCCAAGAAATATTGCAAGAAAACTTCATGTCGGAAAACTTTTCAACGCAAATAAATTTACCTTTTTTACGAATGCAATTATTTTGTTGACCGTTTTCTCTTAATTTAAAATTAAAACGCCGTCCCGCCGAACAAAAAATGCCTACTTTTATTATCCACTTGCATTTGATCGAATCGGAAACAAATGGATAGAAAAAAACTAAAATTAAAAAAATCATGGGCACCAAACGATTTTCAAACAAAATGGAAAAATTGTTGAATACGCAAATGACGCGCGAAGCATATCAGGCACAAGTGTATCTTTCCTATGCTTCTTGGGCCGAAGTCAATAGTTTCAACGGTATCGCTTCTTTTTTATACGGGCACATGCATGAGGAGCGCGAACACATGTTCAAATTTTTAAAATATATAAATGACCGGGGCGGGGCGGCAAAAATCGAAGCCATCGACGCGGCTCCGAAAAACCCGAAGGATATTGGGGAATGCCTTCAAAATATTTTAAAGCATGAAATAGAAAATTCAAAAGAAATCAACAAAATCGTGAATCTGGCACACGAAGAAAAAGATTGGGCGACTTTCAATTTTGGCCAGTATTTCGTGCAAGAACAAATTGAAGAAGAAAGCCTAATCAACGGTATTATCGATAAATACAACCTTGCATCTACCGCAGTGGACGGAAACACAAGTTTTTACGCGATGGACCGGGATTTAACCGATGCTTCGCAAAAAGAGGAAACTCCCAGGGAGGAAGAATTTTAGCAAAACAGTAGTTTCTGATTCAAGTGAACAATAAAAACGGAAAATGCTTGATTCCCTTTGGGGCCATTTGAAATTATCTTGATTAGGTAAAATTTCAAAATTCGTAACCAACAAAACTTTAAAATAATACACTTCATACTTTTTGATTTTACTGGCAATCACGTACTTTTGCATTCCCAACATTTCAACCCCATGAACCAGAAAAAACGCATAACTTCTGCACTAATTTCCGTTTTTCATAAAGAAGGTTTGGCACCCATTGTAAAAAAATTACATGAACTTGGTGTAAAGATTTATTCCACCGGCGGAACTGAAAAATTTATCAAAGAACTGGAAATTCCGGTTATTGCTGTGGAAGATATTACCTCCTATCCTTCCATTTTGGGCGGAAGGGTGAAAACATTGCACCCTAAAGTTTTTGGCGGAATTTTGAACCGCCAGGGCCACGAAAGCGATGAAAAAGAAATCAAAGAATACGACATTCCGCAAATCGATTTGGTGATCGTAGATTTGTATCCTTTTGAAAAAACGGTCGCTTCCGGAGCTCCTGAAGAAGAAATTATAGAAAAAATCGACATTGGCGGAATTTCCCTAATCCGGGCCGCGGCAAAAAATTTCCGAGATGTTTTGTGTATTTCTTCCAGGGCGGATTATGAAGAATTTTTAAATCTTCTCTCTGAAGAAAATGGCGAAACGACAATTTCCGACAGAAAACATTTTGCCACAAAAGCTTTTCAAATTTCCTTCGGTTACGATCATGCGATTTCCGCTTATTTTCAAGGGGAAGGGCCGGTTTTTCAACAAAATTACCACAACGGACAAACTTTGCGATATGGGGAAAACCCACACCAAAAAGGTTGGTTTTTTGGCGATTTTGATGCCGTTTTCGACCAACTGCACGGAAAG
>DASSWN010000204.1:0-9335 GCA_035704905.1 Flavobacteriaceae bacterium | reverse complement strand
GTGGAAACTTATGGCACTTCCAAAGTGAATTTTTCAGATGGTGAAATTGCAAAAAAAGTTCAGGAAATCTTTGATATGCGCCCGGCAGCCATCGAAAAACGGCTGAAATTGCGCAATCCAATTTACCGCGAAACAGCTGCTTACGGACATTTCGGGAAAGAACCGCAAACTATCACCAAAATTTTCCATAGTTCCTATTCCGGCGAAGTTACCAAAGAAGTGGAATTGTTTACTTGGGAGAAATTGGATTATGTTGAAAAGGTAGAGGAGGTTTTTCTTCCATAGAAAACTATTTCTTGATTTTTAAAACCCCCGTCTTTCACCGCTTTTGGGGGTTTTCTATTTTTCTCTCCCATAAACGGAAAATTTGGAAGTAGGAATTTTTCCCTCTGAATTGTTTTAATTAAAACCAAAAAATCAAGACACGATGAAAAGATTTCTATTCCTTTTACTAATTGTTTTCTGTTTCGTTAGTATTTCATGCGAAAATGAACCTGCCGATGTTAACCCGATAGAAGAAAACAACAATCAGAACAACAACAATTCCGACTTTGACCTGTCCGAAAATTTTGGTGCCGAAGTCACCCGAGCTTTTTTGGGAAGGGTCATCGACAAAAATCATAATCCGATTGAAAATGCTTCTATAAAAATTGGCAGTTCCACCACCACCACGGATGAGAATGGAATTTTTATTGTTCCGGATGCGGAAGTACATGAAAACTTTGCATACATCACCGCAACGAAGCCCGGCTTTACAAATGGTTCGCGCGCCGTTGTTCCTTCTAATGGAACCAACAAAATAACCATTATGCTTTTGGATGCCACTGTTATAGGCGCCGTTCAAAGCGGAAACACGGAGAGCATTAGTATGCCAAATGGAGCATCAGTAACCTTGGCCGGCGAGTATATAACCGAAAGCGGTGATCCATATTCCGGGTCGGTAGATGTAATCATGCACCATTTGGATCCCGCCGAAACCGATATGCCTTTGCAAATGCCGGGAATGCTCTATGCGGCGAATAGTGAAAACGAAGAACGCATGTTGCAATCGTATGGAATGTTGTCCGTGGAATTGCGCGGAAGTGGCGGTGAAACACTAAATTTGGCCGAAGGAAGCACCGCCGAAATCAAAATGCCATTGTCCGCTGATTTATTGGCGGCTGCTCCGAGTACAATTCCCCTTTGGCATTTCGATGAGAATAAAGGCTATTGGATAGAAGACGGTGAAGCTGTTCTACAGGGAAACGCTTATGTAGGATCAGTTTCACATTTTTCCTTTTGGAATGTGGATATGCCTTTTCCCACAGTTAACCTTTGTATAGTTTTGACCGATATGAATGGAAATCCCCTAGCCAATTCTTGGATTTCCCTTACACATTCCAATTCAACATATCCTTACCCCATGGCTACAGGAATTACCAATGCAAATGGTGAAGTTTGCGGATTAATTCCCGCCAATGAACTATTGGACGTGGAAATTCATGCATTTGATCTTTGCGAATCATTTGAGTTTAATACCAGCTTAGGGCCCTACTCCAACGATTCTTCGGAAACTATATCGATGAACATCGATCCCTCAACTCTTATTGCCGAAACCGTTCAAGGAAATTTTAACGATTGTGGCGGAAACCCTGTAACAAACGGCTATGTGAAAATGGAATATGGTCCTTCCACTTATTATGATATGGTGGATGACGGCTCATTCGAAATTAATTTGGTGCATTGCCCTGGCCCGACCAATTTTTCCATTGAAGCTGTGGATTACAACTCACAGCAAACAACAGGGGAAATCAATTATGGGTTTACGACCCCAATAACCAGTTTGGGTGTTTTATCGGCCTGCACCAACACCACAGAAATGATTTATTTCTCGATTGACAATGGAGATACTGAAGGTATGTTTATTAATGATGAAATAAGTACGAATTTTAATGTGGCTGATCCTGCGAATGGCAACCAACCCACCATCAGTATATTTGCTCAAGGCGGTTCCACTGGATGTTTTGTTATGACCGGGGTATTGAATAATGCTCCATATGAGGGGACTTATGATTTCCTCAATATAAACACACCGGTTACCGGTTTTTATTTCCCAGATTGCGATCCGTATGTCCCTTATGAAAACAATAACAGTACGATCGAATTCAACCTAACCAATTTGGGCGATATAGGGGAATATATCGATATAAATTTCAGCGGAAGCTATAATGATTATGAAGGAAATCCGCGCACTCTTACCGGCATTGTTCACGTAATTCGCACTAATTAAAAATCACTTCCAAAATTCATCAAACCCCATCGTTCCGCACGCTGGGGTTTTTCTTTATATCTTTAACATTTCCACACCGCTTAAAACCGTATTTTAGATGAACAAAAATAGTTTACCATGTCCCTTTTTGGAAAAATTAAAAGCACCCTCGGTTTGCTGAAATCGATCGATTTGGATCAATTGGCAAAAATCAATGAAAAAATAGACCTTTCGGAAGCGATGAAAGCTCTGGGAAGTCTGGACGATCGTCAATTGAAGGGTTTGATGAAACTTTTGAAAACCAAGCAAAAAAAAGGCCAGCACGATTTGCCACCGATCGATGGCGATTTCTACGATTTATCTTTAAAACTTTCCCCGGAACAACGCGAATTGCAACTGAAAGTGCGGAATTTCATGGAAGATGAAATCCGGCCCATTGTAAACGATTGTTGGCTTCGTGGCGAATTTCCAATGGAAATCATTCCTAAATTCGCCAAGTTAAATTTGGCCGGAATTCCATACAAAGGCTACGGTTGTCCAAATCTTCCTTTCTTGATGGAAGGAATCATTGCCCAAGAAATGGCACGCGTTGATGTCTCGATTTCCACTTTTTTCGGTGCGCACAGCGGACTCGCAATGGGTTCGATTTACCTCTGCGGAAGCGAGGAACAAAAACAAGAATGGTTGCCAAAAATGCAAAAACTCGAAAAAATCGGCGCTTTCGGCTTGACAGAACCAAATGTCGGGTCGGGCGTTGCGGGAGGAATGGAAACTACCTGTAAATTCGACGGGGAAAACTGGATTCTAAATGGTCAGAAAAAATGGATCGGGAATGCGACTTTTGCCGATGTAACCATCATCTGGGCGCGAGATGAAACCAGCAACCAAGTAAAAGGCTTTTTGGTCCGCAAAGACAATCCGGGTTTTAAAGCTGAAAAGATAGAAGGTAAAATGGCTTTGCGCATTGTACAAAATGCGTTGATCACATTGACCAATTGCAAAGTACCCGAAAACCATCGACTTCAAAAAGCCGATTCTTTCCGCGATACGGCAAAAGTATTGAAAATGACACGAGCCGGAGTTGCTTGGCAAGCCGTGGGTTGTGCCCGTGGAGCTTATGAAAACGCCTTGAAATACACGAAAAAACGCGAACAATTTGGGCGACCAATTGCTTCCTATCAACTCATTCAAAATCACTTGGTGGAAATGCTTTCCAATCTCACTGCCATGCAAAGCCTTGTTTTCCGACTATCGGAAATGCAAGACCAAGGGCTTTTGAAAGATGAACATGCCTCTCTGGCAAAAGTGTTTTGCAGTTTGAGAACGCGCGATGTCGTGGCCCAAGCACGGGAAGTAATGGGGGGAAACGGAATTTTATTGGAACATGATGTTGCCCGGTTTGTGGCCGATGCCGAAGCAATTTATAGTTATGAAGGCACAAAAGAAATCAACACCCTGATTGTTGGAAGGGCGATTACGGGATACAGTGCGTTTGTGAATTAGCGAAGAGCGAAAAGGAATTAGCGAATAGGTGAAAAATAAGAGAGAACAGAAAAGAACTCGAAACTTTGAATTTGAACTTCGCACAAAACCTTGAACTTTGAATTTTGAACCTTGAACCAGAAATTTTGAACCAGAAAAAGAAATTCAAACTGCACAATCCGTTTAAACCGCGCGTTATCAATGAGAAACTGTTGCGCGAACACTTGGCTTTGGAACGCACGAAACTGGCCAACGAGCGCACCTTGCTTTCCTATATCCGCTCTTCACTTTATTTGCTGATTGGAGGAATTGCTTTACTACAAATTGAAGATTACGGAAATCTACATTGGTTGGGCTATGCCGCTCTGTGTTTGTGCCTTCTTTTTATTATCATTGGTTTTTCAAGATATGTCGCTTTGGAAAAAAAATTGAAAAACCTGCTGTTGCCCGATGAAGAGGAAGAAACAGGCGATAGGGCGAATGAAGATAATGAGATTGAATGATAAAACGATAGCTGATTTAGTTACCGTACAAACTGCCTACGGCCTATATAGCCTAAGGCTTACAGCATACAAAATGTTTCAAACCATTGTCCATTATTCCATGCATATTTTGGTAGTCGGGCTTATTGCTTACTTCTACGATCGAAAAAATTGGAAAAAATACTGGCTCATTTTAATTGCAACCATGCTAGTTGATGCCGATCATTTGTTTGCCGATCCAATTTTCAAGGCCGGTCGTTGCAGCATTGGTTTTCACCCGTTGCACTCTTACTATGCTGTTGCGGTATATTTCATTGGAGCTATCTTCGTCAAGCAGAAAATCCTTCGGCTAATTTTTATCGGCCTTTTGTTCCACATGTTCACCGATTATTTGGATTGTTTGTGGAGCAATCTTTAAATTGGTCTCGAGAATTCGGAATGGGAGAAAATGGGTTTGGTTAGATACCGAAAAGATAAACTTCAACCTAAAAGACTGATTAAATTACCGCGGAAACACATCCTTCAAAATATCTTTCAAAAAAGCATTGCATATCAAATAAGTTATGCTTACATTTATTGCGATATTTGAAACAGCCTTTTGAGTTAAATTTTGTTCATCATTGCTTTTTTGAGTTTGTTTAAAAGGCACAATCAATTATCTAAATAAGGAAAATCCGGCTTAATAGGCCGGATTTTCTATTATAATCTGTTTTTAGCTTTCGGTTTAAAAAGGCAAATCATCGGACTCATCTTGGTTCAAGTCGTTTGCCGGTTCAAAATATTCTTCCGGTGGCGGTGCCTGATCGCCAGGGGCCGATGGCTGTAAATTCTCGATTCGCCAGCCTTGTATCGAATTGAAATATTTGGTTTCCCCTTGAGGGCTCACCCATTCACGGCCTTTCAAATTAATGCCGATTTTCACATCTTGCCCCACTTGAAATTTATCCAATAATTCACATTTGTCCTGTGTGAATTCAATATTCAAAAATTGCGGGTATTGTTCTTCGGTGGTGATCACCACTTCGCGTTTTCTAAATCCATTGTTGCCGTATTCCTTCGTTTCGCCAATGAGTTTGATTTTTCCTTGTACTTCCATTTTTTTATTGTTTTGCCATTAATATTTTCCACGCCGCCGTGGTTTCATTTTTGTTCAAATATTGTTTTGCCAATGCGTGGATTCTTTCCGTGGGTTCGCTTTTTATTCGTTCGGTCAAATCATTTTCCGCAAGATAATCCGAAATTTCCTTTTTCGTGGGTAAATTTTCAACATTTCCCAATTTTCCCAAATCGTTTCCTGTTAAAATTTTACTGTTTTTAATTTCCACGGGGATTTCATCCACACCAATTCCGCGGGTCCGCAAGGGTTTCGGCACTTCAAAAAGTCCTTTATTCGCTCGTGTGTACCAATTACCGCCCATTCGCGCCACCAAATCAATTTTTGATTGATCTATTTTTCCACTTTCATCCAAAATATTTTCGTGAACATGCATTTTAAGCACTTCACAAATAATCAAATTCCCTGCACCACCTTCCGTTCCCAAATGAACCACTTCGTTCACTTTGCATTCAAACTGAACCGGTGATTCTTTTACCCGGAAAGGTTTCACTTTTTCTGAAGCCAACATGGTCAACCCGGCTTTTTCGAATTCGTTGATATTTTTGTCATATTCCGTGCTGGAAAGCGAGGCTTGGTGCACCAAATCGTAATTTACAATATTGATCACCACTTCCCTGGTTTCCAAAATATTCTCCAAGGTATGTTTCACCGTGTTTCCGCGCACCCTTCTCGCCGGTGAAAAAATCAATATTGGCGGATTGGCGCTGAACATATTGAAAAAACTAAACGGCGACAAATTTGGGTTCCCGTCTTTATCCACGGTGCTTGCAAACGAAATTGGCCGGGGCCCGACCGCCCCGAGCATCAATCCGTGCAATTCGGCGGTGGAAACTTCTTTCGGATCGATTGTTAGCATAAAAAGCAAATTTCGGCAAAGGTAGGGAAACCGATAACCAATGAAAAACCCGATCGAACAATAATTGTTCGCCCAAAACTGTTTATATTTAGGCTTGCAATATAGCATTCTCCGCCTATGAATTTCAACGAGCGCACATTTTCCCGATGGTTCATTATTGTTTCATCCTTGGCCATTATTGTTCTGGTTTTGTGGAACACCGCCATTTTTTTTGAACAAATCAAACAAAACGAACGTTCCAAAATGCAAATTTGGGTCAGTGCGTTTTCAGAATTGATAAAAGCCGATGCAAATGATGCCTTGGGACCGTTGATCATTCCCGTTATCAACACGAACAACACCACGCCGATGATCATTTATACGGTGAAAGAAGATATTTACGACACCAAGAACATTCCGAAAGAAAAAATTGAAACGCGCGAAGAAACCGAGGAGTTGGTCAAAAAATTCACATCGCAGAACGAACCGATCAAAGTTACGGACAAAGACGAAGTTTTGAGCATTGTTTATTACGGCGATTCTTCCATTTTGAACACCTTGAAATACTTTCCGCTGGTCGTTATTTTGATTATTTTCCTGTTCGTGGCGATCGTTTATTATTTTTACGCCACTTCAAAATCCAGCGAGCAAAACAAATTGTGGGCGGGAATGGCCAAAGAAACAGCGCATCAAATCGGCACGCCACTTTCATCTTTGGTTGGCTGGCTTCAAATTTTGAAAGACCAAGATACCGATCCGGTTTATTTGGAAGAAATTCAAAAAGATATTGATCGCCTGCGAATGATTACCGAGCGGTTTTCGAAAATAGGTTCGGTTCCCACGTTGGAAAAAACCGATATCGTGGAAGCCACGCGCGATTCGTACGAATATTTAAAAACCCGAAGTTCCAAACTCATTGAATTTTCATTGGATTTGCCAGAGGAAAAAACGGATGTCATGCTCAACAAACAATTGTATAGTTGGACAATCGAAAATCTGGTGAGCAATGCCATCGACGCCATGCGCGGCCGCGGAAAATTGAAAATTGAGCTGGTTCGAAGTCAAAAATGGATCCGGATTTATATTTCCGATACCGGAAAAGGAATTTCATCAAAAAATTTCCAAAAAATTTTCACGCCGGGCGAAACTTCCAAAAAACGTGGTTGGGGACTCGGTTTGTCGCTCGCAAAACGCATTATTGAACAATATCACAACGGAAAGATAAAGGTTTTGAAAAGCGAACTGGGCAAGGGAACAACCTTTGAAATTAAATTGCGCAAATTGGAAACGTAGAAAAATATATATCAGGTTGATTCCCAGATAGGCACTCCATACCGATTTTGAACAATTTGAAAACGGGTCCGAAAATTTAAAAAGCACAAAACATGAAAAATTCAATTTATAACATTATCCGAAAAATCATTGGATTTCTGCAAAAACATGTTTCCCGAAGACATGAAGATTTCCCTTTTTACATCCTCATTTTTGCTGCTTTTGTCGTTTTTCTCGTTGCACTGAACTTATTCGCAGAGCTTAGTGATGAAATCCTCGAAAGTTCCGGTCAGGCTTTTGATACGCGCGTTACCGATTATGTACTTTCTTTTCGAACGGAGGCTTTGACAAATTTTTTCATAATCATTACCGATATGGGCAAATTTTACGCCTATCTGATTATGGCGGCAGTAGTGTGCGTATTTCTGTTCCTAAAATTCAAGAATTGGAAATTTATTCTACAACTATTGGCCGTCACCATTTTGTCGGCACTTTCCAACGTCGCCCTCAAACTATTCTTTGACCGCGCCAGGCCGAGTATCGAACATTTGGTTTCCGTGGAAACATTAAGCTATCCGAGTGGTCATGCCATGGCCGCGATGGCGTTTTATGGATTTTTGATTTATTTGCTTTTTCATATCAAAATGTCGAAATGGTTGCGCTGGCTATTGTGCGTGGTGTTTGTGGTTTTTATCTTTTTGGTGGGAATGAGCCGTATTTATCTCGGCGTTCATTTTCCGTCCGATGTGGCCGGCGGATTTATCGCTGGTTTGATTTGGGTGGCATTTTGTATTGTTTTGTTCAACGTAATTGCCTTATTTCAAAGGAAACGCGCACGGAAACACCCCGAAGAAACTGAAAAGGAATTGGAAAACCCCTGACGTATTTTTCCGAAACAACAATCGTATCTTTGCGCCATTATGAACTTTTAATGAAAATATGGTGCTCACCGAAAAAGACTTCTTTCCCAAAAATTATCCCGCCGAAATTAGCTCGGGAAAAGTTTCCGCTTCCGCGCCCAGCAATATCGCTTTGGTGAAATACTGGGGAAAATATGGCGAACAATTTCCGAAAAATGCTTCCATAAGTTTCACGTTGAACAATTGCAAAACCGAAACGACTTTACATTTTGAGGAAAAAATTTTGACAGAAAAAGAATTTGACTTTTCGGTTTTTTTTGAAGGAAAAGAAAACCTTGCTTTTGAACTGAAAATCCGGCAATTTTTTGAGCGCATCGTGCAATATGTTCCTTTCTTGAAAGAATATTCTTTCCGTATTGAAACCGAAAACACCTTCCCGCACAGCAGCGGAATTGCTTCTTCTGCCAGTGGAATGGCGGCTTTGGCGCTTTGCTTG
The DNA here is from genome assembly GCA_035704905.1 of Flavobacteriaceae bacterium. Taxonomy (GTDB): domain Bacteria; phylum Bacteroidota; class Bacteroidia; order Flavobacteriales; family Flavobacteriaceae; genus DASSWG01. The sequence continues at coordinate 543 of DASSWN010000204.1, read as the reverse complement.
ATGAAAATTGAAAAACAATTGTTGCCAGAAATGTCCGAAGAATTTTTTCTTCAAAAAGCATCATTTTTGGCACGCCTCGGTTCGGGAAGCGCCTGCCGAAGTATTTATGATGGTTTGGTAGTTTGGGGAAAGCATCCTGAAATTCCGAACAGCAGTAATTTGTACGGCACAAAATATTCAAAAGAAGTTCACGAAATTTTCCACCAATTTTGCGATGTGATTTTATTGGTGGACGGAGGCCAAAAAAAAGTAAGCAGCAGTGTTGGCCATGCCTTAATGAACGATCATCCTTTTGCGGAAGCACGATTTTTGCAAGCCGAAAATAATTTGACCAGTTTACAAGAAATCCTGAAATCCGGCGATCTGACCAAATTTATTGAACGGGTTGAAAGCGAAGCGCTATCGCTACATGCCATGATGATGACGGCAAAACCCTATTTCCTGTTAATAAAACCCAATACGCTAAAAATCATTGAAAAAATTTGGGAATTCCGCGAACAAACCGGTCTTCACCTTTGTTTTACCCTCGATGCCGGCGCGAAT
>DASSWN010000202.1:0-3877 GCA_035704905.1 Flavobacteriaceae bacterium | reverse complement strand
TGAGTTGGTCTAATCAAAAAACTTCAAAACTAAAGTGAAATTAGAATCACCTTTAGACGAACAAGATACTAATTTTATACATATTTGTAAAGGATTTCATTTTAGATAAATTTGTAAGCCTTCCCTAGCTATAAAAAAACCAAAAAATATCCATCCACATGAAACTCGTTTTCGCCACCCACAACCCGAACAAACTCAAAGAAATTCAGTCTTTGCTTCCAAAAGAAATTGAATTGCTTTCGTTGGAAGAAATCGGCTGTTTTGAAGAAATTCCGGAAACGGCGGAAACCATCGAAGCCAACGCTTTGTTAAAGGCCCGTTATGTCCAAGAAAAATTTGGGTACAACTGTTTTGCCGATGACACCGGCTTGGAAGTGGAAGCTTTGAACGGCGGGCCAGGCGTTTATTCCGCGCGCTACGCTGGCGAAGAAAAAAGCGATGTGGCGAATATTGACAAGCTTTTGAAGGAATTAAAAAATGAAAATAATCGTTCCGCGCGTTTCAAAACCGTAATCGCATTGATTTGGAAAGGAGAAGAATTTCTTTTTGAAGGAATTTGCGAAGGAAAAATAATTGATGAAAAACGTGGAAATGGCGGCTTTGGCTACGATCCGGTTTTCGTTCCTGCCGGTCAAACCAAAACCTTTGCGGAAATGAAACTTTGGGAAAAAAACGAATTCAGCCATCGGGGGAAAGCTTTTCGAAAATTACAGGAGTTTTTAAAATCATTTTCCAGCGATCTATGAAAAAAGGTCGGACGCATAGATCCAACCCTTGTTTTCAAATTTACTGAAGATATTGTCAGTCTTGTTTTGTAATTTCTATTACTCCGACAATCCGCACTGCTTTTTTCACATTATTTTCATCGAAATAACCCGCCCTTACATTATTGAAAGTGAATGTAACTTTTTTGGGCAAGGTTCCATAATTTGCATCTGTGTAAAAGTCTGAAGAAGGATTGACAAAAATAGAACCCTGACTTCCCTCCCATTTTTCAGAACTGATTTCTCTATATAATTTAACATATTCATCCTCATAATACAATATTTTATACGGGCTTCCATTTGGTGGGAAAAGTTCAACATACCAATTGTTAGAGGTTGAACTGTTTAGTTCATCTGCGGTAATCTCAAATGCTTCGTTGAAACAAGAATTGTCCGTTACCGTATCAATATTCCTGGTATTCAATTCCAAGCCCCAAGCTCCAGCGATATCGCCTTCCAAAATATCCTGATATTGCTTCACTCCCATTTGACAAGAATTTGCTGGATTCAAAAAAACATCCATGCTATTTACGAACGAATATACTGGTTCATCATCGGATAATGGATCATCACCCTCAAATATAATTAAACCGACCTCGCTTATGTACGGATAAGATTGATTTTGATTGTCATTATTATTATTATCGTCATTATTATTATCCGTGTCGTTACTGTCTGAATTCCCAACCGGATCTTTTATGTTATCTTCTTTTTCACAACTAGTTGTGGTAAAAAAGCTCACAAATAATAAACCTATAACTAAAAATTTAATTCGACTCATGGCTTCTTGTTTTTAAGTTTGTCTTTCTATAGTTAGTATATTTTTCTTCTGAAAAGGTTTGTGTTATTCAACATTATTCTTAAAGAAGAAACGTCAAAAACCTTATTTCTATCGAATTGTGTTATTTTATTTCTGTAATTTTTTTAAAAGTAAACCACAAATATATCGACAAGAAAAGTGTAAAAAATACCTACAAATAGGTATTCTTGAATACTGAAAAAATAAAAACTCTAAACATCAAAATATTTTAGAATGTACTTTAGAAGTAGTAGTTGCAATAAGTTTCAATTCTCTTGTTCATCATTAATATAAAAAAAATGTTCCAAATTTGAGGCAAAGTATTGCAACTGCAATTCCGACTTTCTTCTTTTTGAAAAAATTAAAGTGAACTGACAAGTTTCCAAAGAAACAATTCACTGAACATTTGTGCCATAAGCTGTTAAGGAAAACGTACCTTTGCAACTTATTTTTAATATAGTATATGAACAAATTTGAAGAATTGGGCTTGAACGCCGAACTGGTGAATGCTGTGAAGGACATGGGGTTCGAATCACCGAGTGAGGTACAACTGAAAGCCATCCCTATTTTATTGCAACAAGAAACCGATTTAGTGGCCTTGGCCCAAACCGGTACCGGAAAAACCGCGGCTTTTGGTTTTCCGTTAATACAAAAACTGAACGCCGAGAGTAGGCGGACACAGGCGCTTATTTTATCGCCCACACGCGAACTTTGCATGCAGATCGCCAATGAATTGAAAAATTATTCCAAATATGTAAGCGGTTTGCACACCGTTGCGATTTATGGAGGTGCAAGCATCACCGATCAGGCCAAACAAATCAAGCGGGGCGCACAAATTATTGTCGCCACCCCCGGCCGGATGAAAGATATGGTCAGCCGGAAAATGATCGATATTTCGGCAATCGAATATTGTGTACTGGACGAAGCCGACGAAATGTTGAACATGGGTTTTTATGAAGACATTACCGATATTCTTTCGCACACTCCCAACGACAAAAGTACGTGGTTGTTCAGCGCGACCATGCCAAAAGAAGTGGCGAATATTGCCAAAAAATTTATGCATAACCCTCAGGAAATTACCGTGGGAAATAAAAATGCGGGCATAAAAAATGTATCGCACGAATATTATTTGGTAGGCGCGCGCGATCGGTACAATGCGTTGAAACGTTTGGCCGATGCACATCCCGATATTTTTTCCGTGATTTTTTGCCGCACCAAGCGTGACACGCAAAAAGTAGCCGAACAATTGATTGCTGATGGTTACAATGCTGCGGCGCTTCATGGCGATTTGAGTCAAAATCAACGCGATTTAGTGATGAAAAGTTTCCGCGCAAGGCAAATTCAAATGTTGGTGGCCACCGATGTTGCTGCCCGTGGGATTGACGTGGACGACATTACGCACGTGATCAATTACCAACTTCCGGATGAAATAGAAACATACACCCACCGTAGTGGTCGAACCGGTCGCGCTGGAAAAAATGGAGTTTCGATGGTTATTATTACCAAAAGTGAATTGCGGAAAATAAAAAGTATCGAGCGCATTATCAAACAACCTTTTGTGGAAAAGGAAATTCCGGATGGAATGGAAATTTGCCAAAAGCAATTGTTCCACTTGGCCAATAATATAAAAGAAACCGAAATCAATCACGAAATAGAGATTTTCCTTCCAAAACTGGAAGAAATATTGAAAGATTACTCCAAGGAAGAATTGATAAAAAAATATTTTTCTGTAGAATTTTCCCGTTTTTACAATTACTACAAAAATGCACCAAAGCTCGGTCAAAAAACCAATGAAAGGGATTACCGCGAAGGAGAAGATTCCGGTGAAAGTACTCGTTTCTTTATTAATGTAGGCTCCCGCGATGGTTTTGATTGGATGTCATTGAAAGATTTCTTAAAAGAGCAACTCGATCTGGGCCGCGATGGCGTTTCGAGAGTAGACGTAAAAGACAGTTTTTCATTTTTCAACACGGATACTTCGGAATTGGATAAAGTAATGAAAACTTTTGAGAATTTCGAATACGAAGGCCGCATGGTAAGTGTGGAAACCACTGCGGACAAAGGTTCTCGTGGAGGACGGGGAGCCGGGGGAAGAAAAGGCAAATCCAGTGGTTTCAAAGGAAAAAAATCGAAAAATGCAGAATGGGGCGATCAACGAAACGAGAAACCAAAATTTTCACGTCGATCGGACAACGGTGAAAAACCTGCTTTCTCCCGAAGATCGGAAGGCGGAAAAGCCAAAAAAGGTTCACGCGCTTCCAATATAAAAAGTTCCATCAACAGGCGAAAATCCAAAAAATAAAATTTAGGAAAA
>DASSWN010000085.1:0-26602 GCA_035704905.1 Flavobacteriaceae bacterium | reverse complement strand
ATGGAACCGACATATACTTTACCATCTGCGGTTTCCGTATCGTTTGGATCGGCAGCCGATAAAATCACTGCCCGGTCGTTGGTATTGGTGAAGTTGCCATTTCCTTCGTAATCCAAAATAACGCGCGGAAAGCCATAAGGTGGCAAAACATCCGCGTTGTTGGTATAAATCACGGCAAACTCGTAATTTGTTTCGGGAGTTCCTTGAGTCGGTGCAACAATACTGTTCTGGAATTCTCCGGTGCCAAGAAATGTGAGGGTCGGGGAACCGAGGCAACTGGTAGTGAAAGTTACGGGTCCCATCCATTCAGTTGGCCCATCCCCTCCACAGAGAGATCGCGCATACGCATCATAACTCGTATTACCGGCGAGTCCCGTAAGCGCGGTCTGGGGAGACCCATTCACGATCACTGATAAGCCACCGGGCGCATTGGGATCAAAACCGGTATTGCCGTAAGCTAATTCCCATTGCGTGGCACTTCCATGTTCGGTCCATGCGATATCGGCAGTGGTTTCGGTAATGTTATCAACGGATAAATTAGTTGGGGTTAGACAGCCATTATCCATTACTTCAATACCGAAAGTGCCTGTTTGGGAATTATACCCTTCAACCTGGATGTAATACGTGGTTCCCGGTATAAGGCCAGTCATTGTTGCAATAGAATTATGAGGGACAATTACTCCACCTTCTCCATCACAACCCACTTCATTGTTCAAAGTTGTTAAATCGTTGCAATCGGTTGGTGCTCCATAAATAGCAATGTGCGTATCGGTCAAGGTGCCGCCTGCAATATCGGTGGACACTGCTACGTTTCCGCTGGCGGGTGCTTCAAACGAGAACCAAACTGTTTTCGTACCTGAACCGTTCCAACACGAACCAATGGGTTCATCGGTTTGGATGGTCGCACTTACATTCGTAAATGCATCTCCGGCTGAAGTTGTGCCCATGGTCAAGGGAACCGCATCGCAGAGATTGTCGTTGGCCGGAGCGGGAATGTCAATTACAGTTACAATAGCGGTGGCCGAGCTCGAATTATTGCTTCCGTCAGTCACGGTCAAAGTCACGGTGTTTTCACCTACGTCACTGCTATTGAAAGTAGTAATATCGGTATCAAAGCTCAATGAACCACAAGCATCTGTCGAACTATTGTTTACAGCATCTTCTGCAATGCTTGCCGTACCGTTTGTGTCAAGTTGTGTGCTAATGTTCTTGGTGATAACAGTCGGTGCGGTTTGATCAACAACCGTTACAGTGCTTACACAAGAATTGGTATTGCCATCTGAATCGGTAATGGTCAGGGTAACGTCATTCGGACCTAAATTGGAGCAATCAAAGGTGCTTATATCAATTTCTGCAGAAACAGTTCCACAATCACCTGTTGGTATTGTCCCGACATCTTCGGCTGTGATAATAACGTTACCAGTATCATCCAAAACAACTTGAATATCCTGACAACTCACATCAGGAATTGTAATGTCACCTATGAATCCTTGTAGGGGCGTCATGTTAAAAACAGGATCCATTTTTGTGCCGTTGTATTCATAAATATTCACATAATAATTGGTCGATGCTTGTAATAAATTGGGCGGGACCAGATTTCCAGCACCATTGTAAACCACATACCCATTTCCAATGGCATCACCCATTCCATAACCGAAATTTGCCGTATAATCGGTTGAGTTTATTGGTGCTGTGTTTAAAGGGGATTCACTTAAAATAACCAATCGGCCTTGACCATTTCCGGAAGTCCAAGTTAGAATGAGATCACTATCGCAAGGTCGCGAATAGGTGAAATCGCTGGGGATAATTGTTGGCGGGGCCGGGGTTGCCTGAGATGCCGTTGCCCCGGGAACAAGGTACAACTCTTCGTTATCATTAATGGCATATTCAAAAAATGCAAAATGATATGTTGATGAGTGTTCCAAATTTGAAAGTTGAAATTCTTCATCAGTGCCATTATAGACCACAAAATTACCAGTACCGATTTCTTGACCGTCCCCAAAGTTAGCATCTGCGGAATAGGTGGTGTTATCTGAAGGTTGCACATCTACTGGTGCGCCTTTTTTTGCTATAACCAAACGTGAAGAACCATTTCCCCTGGTAAAATTAACCTGCATGGAAGTGCCGCCAATTTCTGAAAAATTAACATTGGAGACCTGAGTCGTTGGCGTAGCCCCGAAGGTTTCGGCCTCAAAAGCATAACCCGGCCTCAAATAAACCTTCCCGGAATTGCCATTATATTCAAAAAGTGCAAAGTGGTAATTGGTGCCCGGTTGAAGATTGGTGACATTAATTGAATTATTATTTCCTTCATAAAGGACATAGTTACCGGTGCCAATTTCATAAGATGAACTCCCAAAACCGCCGCTCCAACTGTAATAGTCTGTTAGATCTTGTGGTTCTACATTTACGGGTTCATTTGCCCGTGCAATAAGAATGCGGCCCGAACCATTTCCGTTGGTCCAGTTAATGTTGAACGAGGTGGTGGTTTTGCTGTTAACAAAAACATTTCCTGTCTGAATGGTTGGAGAGGAAAGTGTGGACTGGTTGGCTTCAAAAACCGGATTACCATTAGCATCAGTTGTTTTTAAATAGTAGGTATTGGTGCCGCTTCCATTATATTCGAATACCTTAAAATAGTAGGTGGTGCTGGGCTGTAAACCATACAGGTAAGAGCTAATATTGTCGTCATTTGCAATTACAAACTCGCCGGGGGCTATTTCTTGGCCGTCCCCAAAAGTATTGTCCGCCGTATATTCAGTGCCATTGACCGGCTCTGCTGTTACGGGGCTTCCTTGTTTGGCAATGACGATCCTTTTTTCGCCATTGCCCTCTTGGTTGCTATATACTCTAAAAATAAGTCTATTGCCGTCAATGTTGTCAAAGCTCATGCCATTGGCATTGATGGTTGGATTGGAATAGGCGTTGGTGCTTTGGCTCTCCGTGGCGCCAGGGGCCGGGTTGCTTGCGGAAGTAGAGGTTAGATATACCTTCCCGGAATTGCCATTATATTCAAAAAGCGCAAAATGATAGGTGGTGTTTGGATCAAGGTTTGTAATATTCACACTATTTCCATCATCTTCATAAAGGACATAATTCCCTGTGCCAATTTCATAGGATGAATTCCCGAAAGCACCACCCCAACTATAATAATCCACTAAATCTTCCGGTTCAACATTTACCGCTTCATTTGCCCGGGCAATAAGGATACGGCCCGATCCATTCCCATTCGTCCAATTGACTGTCATACTCGTAACCAATACATCGCTAAAGGTAATATTGCTGGCTTGTGTTGTGGGATTGGTAAGTGTTGATTGGTTGGCCTCAAAAACCGGATCGCCATTAGCGTCAGTTGTTTTTAAATAGTAGGTATTGGTGCCGCTCCCATTATACTCAAAGACCTTAAAATAGTAGACGGTGCTGGGCTGTAAACCATACAGGTAAGAGCTAATATTGTCGTCATTTGCAATTACAAACTCGCCGGGGGCTATTTCTTGACCATCCCCAAAAGTATTGTCCGCCGTATATTCAATGCCATTGACCGGCTCTGCTGTTACGGGGCTTCCTTGTTTGGCAATGACGATCCTTTTCTCGCCATTGCCTTCTTGGTTGCTATATACTCTAAAAATAAGTCTATTGCCGTCAATATTGTCAAAGCTCATGCCGGTGGCATTGATGGTTGGATAGGCGCTGGTGGCTTGACTCCCCGTAGCGCCGGCGGCCGGATTGGTAATGGAAGTAGAGGTCAGATATATCTTTCCGTCATTCCCGTTATACTCAAAAAGCGCAAAATGATAGGTGGTGTTTGGATCAAGGTTTGTAATATTTACACTGTTTCCATCATCTTCATAAAGGACATAATTCCCTGTGCCAATTTCATAGGATGAATTCCCGAAAGCACCACTCCAACTATAATAATCCACCAAATCTTCCGGTTCAACATTTACCGCTTCATTGGCCCGCGCAATTAGAATACGGCCCGATCCGTCCCCATTCGTCCAATTGACGTCCATCGTACTTCCCACTACATTACTGAAGGTAATATTACTGGCTTGTGTAGTGGGATTGGTAAGGGTTGATTGACTGCCTTCCAAATAACTTGAGGTTAAATATTGAGTGGAAAAATCACTGCCATTAAAATCAAAAATCTTGAAATAATAAGTTGTGGAATGGTTTAATCCGTATATTGTTGGATAAGAGTAGTTTCCGTTATAAACCACAAACTCCCCGGGAGCTATTTCATTGCCTTCACCAAAATCCCCATCCAAATATTCGATTCCATCTACAGGAATTGCCGTAACCGGTGAGCCTGCTTTGGCAATAATAAGTCGTCGTTCGCCATTTCCCTCTGTGAAGTTGAGTCGCATTCGATTGCCATCAATGCTCGAGAAAGATAAGTTGCTCGATGCTGTTGTGGGTGCCTGGGCATAACCGAGAATTGGCATCAGTATGAACGAGCAGAATAAAGAAAAGATCTTGATGCTTTTGAGAAAAGTCGAATTTTTCATAATAAATTATTTAAATTAGAAACTATAAATGATAAATCGATCTTCAAAATATAATTTTGACTGATCGGTTAATTTCATATAATGTCGGAATGTCCAGTGTTTTTTTTAGTATAATTTACTATAAGCGGGTTAACATCTTTATTTCTTTTTTTTACCGCGGATTACAATTGATGAAAATTTTGGGGATTTTCGGCGGCATCGAAAAGTCTTCGATCGAATTTGGGACGTCTAATTTACCAATAAAAATAGCAGACTGCCCTGATAAATTTAAATTTTTTAGAAAAATAACCGCTATGTGGTATTATAAGTATGAAAATTTCCATGTATGTTTACCGCGTATAACCTTAATTTATTTTATCATGAAAAAAACAAGACTTATTTTTTCTTTGGCATTTGCAACACTACTGGCCGTTGGCTGCTCCAAAGACAAAGAAAACGATGGGGGCGAAAATCCTCCTGTTTCGACGTACACCATTGTGAACAACGGCAATGCCGGTGTAACTTCCATTACCGATACTGAAGATGCGATGGCGTTAAGGGTCGTTCAGGCCGTTCCCGCCGTGGAAAATGTCGATTACCCCCGAACGGTGCCGGTTTTATTGTTTTTTGATGATAAAATTCTGCTTTCTTCTTTTGAGGATGGGGGCATTCAAGTCACCCAAGACGGAAATGAAATTGGCGGAAAAGTATATATCAACGAAGGAGCCAACGGATATGCCATTATGACTTTTGTGCCAACCGAAACCTTTACCGCAAATAAAAATATTGTGGTGAACCTTACCGGAATTCAAGACGATGGCGGCAATGAAATTGAAGGCGGCGTTTTTTCCTTGACTTTCGACACCAACGAACAGAATATGGGCGCTTTTGACGGAAATGGTGATTTCTCTTCCACTGATGGCGTGCTGTTTTTGGGCGACGGAAATATTATCAATGATCAGAGTTGCTTGTCTTCAGGTTCCAGTTATGCGGCCATTACTTCCGGCGACATGTTGGTTTCTGCCGGGGAAGCTATTGGGGGCGCTTCCAGTATCATGATTTTGGGCGAAATCGATTCCGATATTTCTTCCTTGACGTTCGATTATAATTTCCTTTCCGCGGAATTCGATGAATATGTCGGTAGCCAGTTCGACGATTCCGTTATTATGACGGTTGTAGGGCCAAATAACGCCTATTCCGAGTTTATTACGAGCGTGAATACCGTGGGCACCGCGGGAAATACCGAATGCATTACTTTTCAGAATATGCCCGACACCGGCGATGATTTTTCAGGAGCCACCGGTTGGATTACCAAAACCATTAATTTTTCAAACGTGGGAAGCCCGGCGTATGTGATTTTTACCGTCACCGATGTTGCCGATCAAATTTATTCTTCAGTTTTGGCCGTGGACAATGTTTCCTATTAAAACCCTAAATTTGCCTTTATATTAATTGTATATGGTCAAAAAGCGCGAATCAGAAATGGTTCGCGTTTTTTTGTTCGAATTGATATTGGGAACATTTTTTCTCAAGATTTTTTTCCGAAACGCTCAATTTCATTTTCCCGGTCGTGTCTTTTTGGGTTTCCTCGCTACGCTCGGAATGACGGGCCGGCTCAGGGGAGGGGAAGGGTTTGGCAGTTTCGCCGCCAAACCCTTCCTCATTAAGCCTCCCTTTGATGCGTCATTCCGACTGAAAGGAGGAATCTCCCCCTTTCTCGATATTCCTACCAATCGAAGGATATCCTCTGACAGCCCAAACAGCAGTGTATGAATGGTATGCAAAAAAAAATAAAAGAAAACACGTTTCGTTTTAGTTTTTTTTAACTTTGGGCTTCGGTTTTAAGTATTAATTAACCCTTATGTTGAAAGAGATGAAAAAAATTACTCTGATCCTTGTGTTTTTATGGGCTGTGGTGCCGAGTTATGCACAAACCCTTAATCAGCCTGCCAACTGGCCCAATGCGGGCTGGACGGTTACAGGTTCCTACAGCAATGTTCTGGGGGCGGTAGAAAGCTATCCCTACAACAGCGATGCTTTTGCATTTGATGACAACGCCGCCGGTGCCAATAGTGATGATACCATACATGCGGAATCACCGGTCATTGATTTGACCGCCGCTTTTAATGCCAATGAATTTTGGCTTCTCCTTGAAGTCGATTACATTTTTCGGCAACATCAGTTTGAAGTACTGAAATTTGAGTATTTCGATGCAGACCAAAATTTATGGGTTCAATGGTCGCCTTATTCCTTTCCGCCAAATAATACTTCCCAACAGAATATGTTTTGCATGGCGGCAAAAACAACCTATCATTCCAATCCCCTGGATATTTCGGGGTTTACAGCCACACAGCTTGCCGGGTTTCGGTACCGAATTGCCTATCATGACGATCCAAATACCGCAGGTTATGGCTGGGGTTTTTGTATGAATTCCCCAACCTTGGTTTCCCAAGTGCCGGAAGCCTGCGTTTCCCCAAGCGAATTGTATGTTACCAACGTAAGCACTACCGAAGCAGCCTTGGGCTGGATTGAAAATGGTGTGGCAACAATGGGCGATATAGAATTTGGCACGGAAGGTTTTCTCCCAACGGGAAACCCGACTTACGCCGAAGTTTCAAATGAATATGTGGTAAGTGGGCTTTCCGCAAATACGTCTTATGATTTTTATGTGCGGGCAAACTGTGGCTCAGGTGAAACCAGTTTTTGGGTAGGCCCTCTCACGTTCCATACCGAATGCGATCCCATAGGCGGGTTTACCGAAAATTTTGATGCCGTTCCGGTGTGGGAAATCCCACATTGCTGGAACGTGATCGCCAATTCCACTGCTTCGGAAAGCTATGCAATGGTTACGGATGATACCGACGGCCATTCCGGTACAAAGTCAATGAGATTTTATAGCGATAACGATTCAACTTCCGAAATTTTTCTGAGCACACCACCGCTTGAAGCACTTTCCCAAGGAAATTACCAGCTGCGTTTTTATGCCAAAACAAATAATTCGAATATTGATATCTTTCGTGTGGGTACAATGACCGACAATACCGATGAAACAACGTTCACCATGTCGGGCGATATATTGGAAATCACTGGGGAATACCAAGAATTTATTGTGCGCTTTCCCGATCCGGTAACGGACCAATATGTGGTGCTTTATGCAAAAGGCGATCAAGCTCCTCCCTTTTTGAGTTCAAGTTACTCCGTGTATGTCGATGACGTCTCGTGGGAGCCGATTCCCGATTGTACCAAACCAAAAAGCCTGATGTCAGCGAACGCCACCGAAACCACTGTCGAACTGTATTGGACAGAAACAGGTGATGCCACCCTCTGGGATATCGCCGTTGTTCCCACAGGAACAGGCCTTTCCGACAGTTCGTTCATTACAGGTGTTGGTGCCCCGCCATATATTGCAACAGGGCTTGAGGGCTCAACAACTTATGATTTTTATGTGCGCGCCGATTGTGGTGACGGGGAAAGCCTTTGGGCAGGTCCGGTTAGTTTTAGTACCGTTCCTTCAAACGACGACATTCAAAATGCGATTGCGTTGGTTTTGGGCGATAACTGTTTGGATATGCCTTATTCCACACTCAATGCCACTATCCAAGCTTCCGAACCAACCCCAAGTTGTTTTTTCTCGGGTATCAACAATACCGTTTGGTTCTCTTTTGTGGCTCCTTCGTCCGGAAATGTTATTGTGAGCACCGATTATTTGCCATCTGAATTAACCGATACGCAATTGGCGGTTTTTGCCGCTCCTTCCGATATAAACGATTTGTCAACTTTGGGCACCGCCCTCGGCTGTTCCGAAGATGATGGGGAATTTTCTATTGCCAGTGCCAACGTGGAATTAAGCGGACTTACACCGGGCGCCATATATTATATTCAAGTGGACGGATATCAAAACAATAGCGGTCATTTCTGTATTACCGTGAACGAGTTGCCCGATTTTAAATATGAAAACGACGTTTGGTTCCCATCCGATCCGAACGGCGTGGCAACGGCAGATGACAATATTTTGATTGTGAACGGCACTGCTTCCTTCAACCAAGATATGCAATTGAACAATTTGCAAATTAAGCCCGGCGCAACTTTGAACGTTTATGATGCGCTGGAACTCAATGGCGAACTGATCGTAAGCGGAAGTTTGGTGTTTAAAAGCACCGAAACCCAATTAGGCCAAATTGGCGATATGAGCGCGGTTTATTCCCTCATTCAAGGCAGCATTACCGCCGAGCGTTACATTCCAAGGCGTGACGATTTCAACGGGGCTTACCGCTATTTGGCTTCCTCGGTGAATACTTCCGCAGATATTCACGCCAACTGGCAAGAAGGCGCGACGAATATTAATGACAACCCGAATCCGGGCTATGGAACATTTGTCACAGGCTCAACAGGCGGTTTCAATGGTATAGACGCGACTCCTGCGGGCCAACCTTCCATGTTTACCTTCAATGCGGATACACAGGCTTATGAACCTGTTCTGGCGACTTCAACGAGCGCTTTGGAAGCAGGTTTGCCGTACTCGATGTACATTTGGGGCGATCGTAGTTTGGATATTATTGCCAATAATGAAGTAGATGCATCCTCGACCACGCTTCGTGCTACCGGAATGCTTCATTTTGGCGAACAAATCGAAACCGATATCAGCTCTGTGGCGAATGGCTTCAGTTTGGTCGGAAACCCATATCAAGCAATTGTGGATATGTCTTCCGTACTGTCGCATTCAACCAATATGAGCAATAAATTCATTTATGTTTGGGATCCGAACATGGGAAATCGCGGTGCGTTTGTTACCGTCGATTTGTTGAATGGCGGAAATGGCACTGCGGGTGCTTCCGAAGCGAACGAATATTTGCAGCCGGGTCAAGCGCTGTTTGTAAAAACCTCCCTTGACGGACCGGCTTCGGTTTCGTTCCAAGAAGGCGACAAAGATGTGGCACAGACGCAAACCGATGTCTTCCGTCCCGCAAATGATGCTGCGTTCGTTGCGTTGCAATTGTACCAAACCGAAATTTTTGAGAACGGTGGAATGTTGTCCGATGCGGTAAAAATCAATTTCACCGAAACGGCCGACAATACCGATTTATCGGACGATGCAGTGAAATTCACGAATCTCGATGAGAATGTGGGCCGCATGAACGCCGAAACCTTGTTGAGCATCGAAAATCGGAAATTCCCCGAAAATGCGGAAACATTGCCCTTGTTCATCAACCAATACCGCAGCACGGAATATGTTTTCAATGCCGTTGTGAACAATCTGCCGGAAGGTACCGTTGCGTATTTGCACGATGCGTATTTGAACACGCAAACCGAATTGGATAACAATGCTTCCACACCGGTTTATTTCACCGTAAATGCTGCCGACGATTTAAGCAAGGCACCAGATCGGTTTTCACTAATTTTTGCGACGAATTCGCTGTCAACCGATGAAGTTTTGACATCAAACGGACTTTCCATTTACCCAAATCCTGTTAAAGGCGGTGAATTTTTTATCGATTTTGTGGGGGTTACCGGGGAAATTGCACAGGTTTCGCTTTACAATGTATTGGGCCAAAAAGTGTATGCAAACAGCACGGAATTAAACAGTTCCGTTAGAATTAGTGTGCCGGTTTCCAGCCTGAAAGCAGGTGTATATTTGGTGGAAATTAAACATTATGGAAAAATTAAGACGGCGAAGATTGTAGTTCAATAATTTTTGCTAAATTTACCTGATTAATCTTTTAAATTGAATTGTTATGAAAAAACTAGCAAAAAGAAACCTTCGAACCGTGGTTATTGCGGCGGCCTTGGGACTTTTTACCTTGAGCGTTAATGCCCAGCCTCCAGGTCCACCAACCGGTCCAGGTGGTGAACCACCTGAAACACTTCCGATCAATGGTTTGATAGGTATCGCGTTGGTTGCCGGTGCTGCTTTTGGCATCAAAAAGCTAAAGGGCAACAAAGCGGAGTAAAAGATTACCTCCTTTCCCAAAACGGAAAAAACTATACCAACAAAAAAAGCAGGTCTTGATAATCTCGAGGCCCGCTTTTTTGTTGCTTTGTTTTTGGGTTCAAGGTTTGGGATTCAAGGTTCAGGGTTTAAGGTTCAGAGTTCAGGGTTCTGAACTGGCTATTGGCTAATGGCTATTGGATTCAAAAATTCAAGACTCATAATTCAAAATTCATAATTCTGAATTCGCTTTTGGCTATTTCTAACCCACAACTCAAAACTAAAAACCCAAAACTCAAAACTCAAAACTCCTAATTCATAATTCCTAATTCCTAATTAATTCAACTTCCACATTCGGTTGAAAAACATAGGTTTTTCCTGTTGAAACTTCCACACATTCATAGCGTTTTATGCGGCGGTTTCCTTTTCTGAAAAGTTTCCCGTTGTGAATTTTGAACATGCTTCCCACGGGAATTTCAAAAACATAGCTTTTGTCCGAAACCGGGTCGTATCGTTTCAATGCCACGGAAAGATGCGCGTCCGTATCGCTGCTCGCAGAAGGGTTTTTGAAATGCCGCGCCAAAAAGGGCAAGAGTTCCGCCGGAAAAATAGCCGGACTGATAAACGGCAACATCAATTGCTGAAAAGTCCGCTTCCATTCCAATCCGTGTGGTTTGATGCGTGGTCCATATTTTTCGAACGCCACCAAATGGGCGATTTCATGCACTAAGGTTATCAAAAAACGATACTGGTTCAGATTTGCATTTACGGTAATTTGATGGTTTCCGGCGGGCAATTTCCGATAATCCCCATGCCGGGTTTTGCGTTCGTTCACGATTTTTAAATGAATCGCATGCGTTTTGATGAGTTCAAAGAGCGGCTCCACCGATTTTTCGGGAAGATAACGCGATAGAATTTCCTGCATCTTTTTGAATTTATATGCTGAGTATATTTTTTGTCCCAAATTACGCCTAATCCTGAACTCCCAAACCTAACTCTTAACGCTTAACTCCTAACTCCTTAAAACCTACAAGGTTTTGGAAACCTTGCAGGATAGAGTCCGCATCAGGGAGTCGAATTTGAAACCTGTAAAACTTTTCCGTTGTAAAATTGATTTCCGGTCAAAGAAAAATCAGCGATATATTTTGCCATTTCTTTTGCCGAAACCGCTGCTTTTATTCCGGGGAAAGCGGTTTCCAACATTTCGGTTTGTACCGAACCCAAAGCCAACACATTAAACGCCGGCCCGGTTGTTTTGTATTCTTCGGCAAGCAATTCCGTAAGGGTGATCAGCGCGCCTTTGCTGGAACTGTAAGCGGAAAGCCCCGCGAATTTTACGCTTCCCTGAATTCCGCCCATGCTGCTGATGTTCACCACATGGCCGGATTTTCCCATAAACGGAAGCACGGTTTTTGTAAGTGCGGCAACCCCAAAAACATTGGTTTTATAAACCGCTTCGAAATCTTCTGAGCTGGTTTCCGAAAAAGGCTTGTTTACGAGTTTCCCCGCATTGTTGATGAGAATATCCACTTTTTTCCAATTTGTTTCAAGGAATTTTTTCACTTCCGAAAGCGAATTTTCATCTGTAATATCACAGGAAATTGCGGTTACGTGTTCCAACTGCAATTTTTCCACCGGAACTTGGTTGCGCGACAAAGCAAGGACTTGATGTCCTTTTTCGGCGAAGATTTTAACGAGTTGCAAGCCTATTCCACGGCTGGTTCCGGTAATGATAATATTTTTTGGGTTCATTCTTTTGGCGTATTGAGGAACAAAAATACCAATGT
Source organism: Flavobacteriaceae bacterium (assembly GCA_035704905.1). Lineage (GTDB taxonomy): Bacteria > Bacteroidota > Bacteroidia > Flavobacteriales > Flavobacteriaceae > DASSWG01. The sequence continues at coordinate 14,402 of DASSWN010000085.1, read as the reverse complement.
TTAATTGATTTGGTGCTATGCTGTTTTGAGTGGATCATTCTTTCCAAGTTAGCTCAAACCTTGACCGCGCTTTTTCTCTTGGTTCAACTCCATTTAATTAGAGCCTTATTTTTCCGGCAATTTCAAAAACTTGTTTTGGAAGGATTAAATCTAAAAATAAACCTAATAAAAACTTAAAATTTCTATATTTGGGACTTAATTATAAAACTCATATAAAATGAAAAAAATTATTTTTGCTTTATTTTTCGTTTCTGCAATCAGCTTTGCGCAAGATTCAGGCGAATTTGAATTTGGTGCTTCCCTTGGTGTTAACTTTGCCAACGTGAGCGCGGGCGAGGAATCTACCGATTCCAAAACTGGTTTTAATGCCGGTATTCAGGGGGAATATTATTTTTCGGAAACTTGGGGATTAAAATCCGAACTTCGCTACAATCAAAAGGGTTGGGGCAACGGGTTTATTATGGATGAAGAAACCGGCGATATAAAGACGGTCGATGTTGACTTGAACTACGTAACGCTTGCTGTTATGGCCAATTGGCATTTTGGTTCCACAAAAAGGTGGTATTTGAATTTTGGCCCTTATGTCGGTTTTTTAATGAGTGCCGAGGCCGGTGAAATTGATTTTAAAGAAGCCATGAATACCACGGATTTTGGACTTTCTTACGCAATTGGACATAAATTTCCGGTTGGGGACAGTACAAAAATATTTATTGAGGCCGGCGGTCAATCTGGTTTTTCCAATATTTCCAAAGAAACCGATGGGGCGGATTCTGTTAATGTAAAGACAGTTACCGGAATGTTGAATGTCGGGGTTTTGTTCGCTTTATAGGAATACCAAATTATACAAAATTTTTAAGACCCTTTCAGCATTTGGAAGGGTTTTCTTTTTGGGTGGCGTGTATTTTAGAAACCTACAAGGTTTTGGAAACCTACAAGGTTTTGGGAACCTACAAGGTTTTAGAAACCTACAAGGTTTTGAAAACCTTGCAGGAGCAATTCGGTTTCGGTGAGGTTTTTTCCGTGATCTTTGCTGATAATAGCTTTGTATTTATCGGAAAGTTTTGTTTTTCCCAGCCGAAGGTAATTCCTTTTTTGATTTTTTTTGCCACTGCCAACTGCCAACTGCTACTGCTCACTGATCACTATTTCCTTCTCCCGCGTATTCGCCATTTTCCCGATTCCCGGAATTACCGACAAAATCAAACTTTTCATATGTTCCACATCCATCAATTCCACTTCATCTTCCACGTGGTGGTAATACGGATAATTTGTGAAATCGAAGGTTGAAAGGGTTTGTGCCGGAATTCCAAAAACATCAAAAAACGGATAATTGTCGCTTCGGAAAAAAAGATGGTATTTTTTGGCTTCCGGAAGAAATCCAAACACTTCCTTTCCGGCATATTCGTTAAATTGTTCGGCAAAATTCGATTTTTCGTAACCGGTTAAATAGGCCATATAGGTTTTATTTTCCAACGGAACGCCGATCATTTCAAAATTCAACATCGTGTAAATATCCGCTTCTTGTTTTTTTAATTTTTCCGCCAAATGTTTGGAACCCAACAAGCCCATTTCCTCCCCGGAAAACAAAACGAAAAGCATGCTTCTTTTGGGTTTTTCGGAAGCAAAATGTTTGGCAAGTTCCAAAATCGCAACTGTTCCGGCGGCATTGTCGTTCGCACCGTTTGCAATGGAATCGTTCGCAATCGGATCAACAATTCCGATGTGATCGTAATGCGCGCCCAAAATAACCAACTGGTTTTTCAAATCCGGATCGCTTCCTTCGATATAACCCACCATATTATAAGCTTCGATGCGGTCTTTTGCCAGAAAATGGTCGCGGTAGGTTTCAAAATAGGGTTGAATGTCGAATTTCTTGAAAATACTTTCAATGTATTCCGCCGCTTTTTCTATTCCCATTGTTCCCGTTTTTCGGCCTTGCAACGAATCGGAGGCAAGCAAATTCAATGCGCTTTGAATGTTTTTAGAAGTAATTTCATAATTTGCGATCGTTTGCGCGCGTGTTTTTGTTCCGAGGAAAACAAGCAGCACAAAAACAAAAAGTGAAGGTAAAAAGGTCTTTTTCATAGCGGCTAAAGATAGGGAAATTCCGTTCGGGAATTAATGCGTTGTTCTTGGGGGTTTTCAGCTTTCAAATTTCACCATTTCATCATAGCCCAAAATGGTATGAAAGCCTTTTTTTATGAAATATTCTTGTTCGCTTTTTCCGCCGGTCGCCAATATGAAATCGCCACCCCAACCGCCAAGGCTTTTAAGGCTGCGCGAAAAATCGGGAAAAAGCTGTTTTTTTATGGGTGGAATTTGGATCACGGAAGAAATGATTTTTTCATGTTCGTCCATCAGGTTTTCGAAATCAGCCAAACTTTTGCAGCGGAGCAATTCATCGGTGATTTGAGAAACCACCCTAACGGCTTCCGAAAGTTGCTGTTTGTTTTGTTGCCGGTAATGTGCGATGGCGTCGCGACTGTTTTGCTTTCGTTTGAGGTGAACAAAAAATAAATTTGTTTTGAAGCTGGGATCGAAATTTTGGTTCCGGACCTGGCGACCTGAAGTTGTTAATTGGTATGAAATTGGCGCATTTGCTTTTGCACAAGCGAGGTCATAACCGCTTCCGCCAAATGTGTTTTCCAATACCTTGTAGGCATCAATTTTCAGCCATTCGGCAATATTGCTGATTAATGTGGAAGAAGACCCCAATCCCCAATTTTGCGGAAACTCCAGTTTCGTGGTGATATCAACTCCAATTTTTCCATTGAAAAAATTCGGGTTCAACAGAAAAGCTTCCTGTAAAATATTTTTTAAAGAATTGGACACTTCATTGTTTTGCTCCGATCTGAATTGCCCGTTTTCCAGAAGATAAAGTTCATCTTGAAACCAGATTTCATCTTTTTCATTCAAACTTTTCCAAGAAATTGACGAGGATTTTCCTCTGGAAACTTCCATGCTTTGTCCGAATTTGGTGGGGACGGCCAAGGCTTTTGCACCGTCAAGGACCACATATTCCCCGGTGAGCAAGAGTTTTCCGTTGCTGTGGAATTTATTCGGCATTTCGTATTTTTTGAAGTACATCGATTACCGCGCTGTGTGTGATGGTATGGGTTTTAAAATGTTCGATAATCAATGACTTTTCTTCACTTGTTGTGTGTTGTTGGTTCAAAATGTTCATCAAATGCATTTTCATGTGGCCTTTTTGAATGCCGGTGGTTATCAGCGAATGAACCGCCGCAAAGTTTTGCGCCAATCCGGCCACAGCTGCAATTTCCATCAATTCTTTTGCACTTGGTTTTTGAAGGATTTCCAGGGCGACTTGTGCGAGCGGATGTAAACTGGTGAGCCCGCCAACCGTTCCCAAAGCAATCGGAATTTCAATCCAGAAATGAAAAATTCCTTCTTTGATTTCCGCATGCGTTAAACTGGTATATCGTCCATCTTTTGCGGCAAAAGCATGAATTCCTGCTTCCACGGCGCGAAAATCGTTTCCGGTGGCGAGCACCACGGCATCGATTCCGTTCATTATGCCTTTATTGTGCGTTACCGCCCTTGAGGGTTCCACTTCGGCAATGCGAATGGCTTGCAGGAATTTTTCGGCAAAAATGTGTCCGTCTTCATTGTTTCCCAAATCCTCCACCGGACAAGAAACTTCGGCGCGAACGTGGCAATCCGGAACATAATTCGATAAGATGCTCATAATCACCTGCAGGTTTTTCTCTTCTCCGGAAAAGCATTTGGAAGCTTGTGCTTCTTTTTCCAAAGTAGTTCCAAATTGTTCCAAACAGGTATTGATGAAATTTGCGCCCATCGCATCCTTGGTTTCGAAACTGCACAACAGTTGATAATAATTGGCCAGTTTACCGGTTTTGTCTTTCAATTCGATATCCAAAACGCCGCCGCCGCGTTTTTCCATATTCCGGATAATTTCGGAAACCGATGCCATCAATTTGGGTTTCGTTTCCTCAAAAAACCGTTTCAGTTTTTCCGGGTCGCCTGAATAACTGAAATGCACATGGCCGATTTTGGTGGTTCCCAAGACTTCGGCTTTGAATCCGCCGTGAGCGTTCCAAAATTTTGCAGCTTTTCCTGCAGCGGCAATAACCGAACTTTCTTCCACCGCCATAGGAATGGCCAAATTTTTCCCATTGACGCGAAAATTCGGGGCAATTCCGAAAGGAAGGTAAAAATTGGAAAGGGTGTTTTCGGTGAATTCGTCATGCAATTTTTGCAACTTGCTGTCGGCATGCCAGTAATTTTGCAAAGTTTGCACCGCTGAAGGCGAATTTTGTAAATAGGTTTGGCCCAACCAATCGATTTTTTCTTGTTTTGAGAGTTTGGAAAATCCGGAAATTGTGTATGCCATTTTGTAATTTTTTTATTCTTCGGAAAGAATCCCGATCAGAAGATACAAATAATATCAGTGGGTTTTGAATGGCGTAAAGGTACAATTAGAAATTAATTTTTCTTGTTCCGAAACTGGCTTTCCCATCTTCACCATTGGGCACATTTAACAACTCATTAGTAATTTATGGGGAAAAGACCTATTTTTCGAAGAATTTTTAGTAAACTTGACCTTCAAAAATATTCACGGAAAATATGAGCAAAAAGATTTCGATTTTTATCCTGTTTCTAAGCTTTGCGAGCATTTTATCGGCACAAGACAAAAAAGTAAGTTTGGAAGAAATTTGGACAGGAACTTTCAGGCAAGACCGCATGCAGTCATTGCAATCCTTGAAAAACGGAAAAGAATATGTGGTAAAAAATTACGATCGGAACAAACAACAGCTCACCGTCGATATTTACAGCTATGAAACGGGAGAAAAAACCGGCACACTTATCAACACTGCCGAAATCGACGGCTTGAATTATTTTTCCGGTTTCGAACTGAGCTCCAATGAAGACAAAGCCTTGTTGGGAACGGAGATGGAAGCCATTTACCGGCGGTCTTCAAAAGGCATATATTATGTTCATAATCTGAAAACCAAATCCTTGGAAAAAGTAAGCGATGAAAAAATAAAGGAACCCACGTTTTCACCGGATGCCTCGAAAGTTGCTTATGTTTTTGAAAACAACATTTATATCAAGGATTTAAGTTCGGGAAAAACCACACAGGTTACCCATGATGGTGTTCCGCATAAAATAATCAACGGAACTACCGACTGGGTTTACGAAGAAGAATTTGCGTTTGTTCGCGCCTATGAATGGAACAAAACCGGTGAAAAAATTGCTTTTTTGCGCTTTGATGAAAGTGAAGTTCCCACTTTTTCAATGGATATTTATGGACGATATGGCGAACAACTTTATCCGAGCCAAGAAGTGATCAAATATCCGAAGGCCGGTGAAAAAAATTCGGAAGTCAGCCTTCATATTTATGATCTTTCCACAGAAAAATCCGCGAAAGTAAACCTTCCCGAAGAATATGAATACATTCCACGCATTAAGTGGACGAACGATCCGGCAATATTGAGCGCACAAACCATGAACCGCCACCAAGACGATTTGAACCTCGTTTTTGTGAACGCTGTGGAAAATACCGCAAAAGTTGTGCTTCATGAAACCGCTGAAGCATATATTGACGTTACGGACAATCTCAGTTTTTTGAACGACAATAGTTTTATTTGGACCAGCGAAAAAAATGGCTGGAACCATATTTATCACTATGACAAAACCGGAAAATTGTTGAACCAAGTCACCGATGGTGCATGGCGCGTGACGGATTTTTACGGTTTTGACGCAAAGACAGGCCGAATTTATTACCAAAGCACCGAAAACGGGAGCATTAACCGCGATGTGTTTTCAATCAAAGCCAATGGTAAAAACAAAGTGCAATTGACCCAACGCATTGGAACGAACAGTGCCGATTTCAGTGCCGATTTCACGTATTTCATCAATACCTTCACCAATTCCAAAACGCCTTATGTTTACACCTTGCATTTGGCCAAAAATGGCAAGTTGGTGCGAAAAATAAAAGATAATTCGGCCTTGTTGGAAAAATTGAAACCCTATCATTTTTCCGAAAAAGAATTTTCCACGATTTCAGTAAATGGAAACGATTTGAACATGTGGATGATAAAACCAGCGGATTTCGATCCAACAAAAAAATACCCACTTTTAATGTACCAATATTCTGGCCCGGGATCGCAAGAAGTTTCCAACCGGTTTTTTGGTGCCAATGACTATTGGTATCAATTATTGGCAGAGGAAGGCTACATTGTTGCCTGTGTGGATGGCCGTGGAACGGGAATGAAAGGTGTGGCTTTCAAAACGGTGACACAAAATGAATTGGGGAATTATGAGTTGGAAGATCAAGTGGCTGCTGCAAAATTGTTGGGTTCGCGCGATTATATCGATGAAAATAGAATTGGAATTTGGGGCTGGAGCTACGGCGGATTTATGGCATCGAACGCTATTTTCCAAGCTCCTGAAACCTATGCAATGGCAATCGCCGTCGCCCCCGTTACGAGCTGGCGCTTTTACGATAGCGTTTATACCGAACGATATATGGAAACCCCACAAGAAAATCCGGAAGGTTACGATCAGAATTCGCCCATCACTCATGTGGATGGCTTGGAAGATCCATTTCTCTTGATTCACGGAACGGGCGATGACAATGTTCATGTGCAAAATTCCATGCAACTTATTTCGGCTTTGATCGCTGCCGGGAAACAATTCGACATGTTTTTATATCCGGATCGAAACCACGGAATTTACGGCGGAAACACCCGAATTCATTTATATACGATGATGACCGACTTTATTAGGGAAAATTTATAATTAATTTTTCGCCAATACGGAAAATACTTTCACTCAATCTTCAATTGTAAAAAATGGCAAACTCAGCAGTACCCCGACATCAGAAACAACTTTTTGGACACCCCGTAGGTTTGTTCGTTTTATTTTTGACCGAAATGTGGGAACGTTTTTCCTACTATGGAATGCGCGCAATTTTGGTGCTTTATTTGGTGGAGCAAACCACCGCCGCAAATCCCGGTTTGGGATGGACCAATGGCGATGCGATCATGCTTTACGGTTGGTACACCATGTTGGTTTATTTGACCTGTATTCCCGGCGGAATTATTGCCGACAAACTTTTGGGCCAAAAACAAACCGTGCTGATTGGTGGAATCTTACTCACAATTGGCCACGGAATTCTGGCGGTCGAAGAAATGTGGGCGTTTTATTCCGGGTTGGTGTTTATTGTGCTTGGGGTGGGAATGCTGAAAGCGAATATTTCAACGATGGTCGGCGGCTTGTATAAAGAAGGTGATATTCGCCGCGACAAAGGTTTTACAATTTTCTATATAGGCATCAATACCGGGGCGTTGCTTTCGGCTCTTATCGTTGGGTACGTCGGTGAAAATATCGGCTGGCATTATGGTTTTGGACTTGCCGGAATTGGCATGTTCCTCGGGTTGCTGACCTTTTATTTTGGTCAACGTTATTTGACAAATGTGGGCAACAAACTTTCAAAAGAAGAAACCCAGGGAGCTTCGTTTGGCGACTTGTTCCGCGACTTGTTCAAATCGCCTTTGCAATTGACCGTTTCGGGCATTTTGGCGGCATTTTCCATTTACTGGGCCATCTTTCAGCATATAGGTTATGGGCTTCTTTTCTTGTTTTTGAGTCTGGTTGTGGCCATGATGCTTATGGTTTACAAAGATTTGACCAGCAAAATAATGAAAGATCGCTACGTGGTCATTTTGATTTCCTTTATGATGACCATTGTCTTTTGGGGCGCATTTGAGCAAGCCGGGGGATTGATGAATATTTATGCCAAGGAAAAAACCGATCGAATGATCGAATTTTTGGATTTTGTGGTTCCGGCCACGTGGTTCCAGTCTTTAAATGCTGCTTTCATTATTATTTTTGGTGTTTTTGTGGCCAATTTCTGGGCTTCCCGAAAACTGAAAGGAAAAGAGGCTTCCTCCATTTTCAAGATGGCTTCGGGAATAATTATTATGGGACTCGGATTTGTTTTTATGGCTTTCGCTTCCAATGAATATCAGAATAGCGGCGCATCGGCAATGTACTGGTTGGTATTGGCCTATCTTTTTCATACAATTGGCGAGCTGAGTTCTTCCCCTGTTGCATTATCGTTTGTCACCAAATTATCACCGGTAAAATACGCTTCCATTATGATGGGACTTTATTTTGCGGCCACCGGACTTGGAAACAAAGTGGCCGGAATTGTTGGTGAAATTTCTCAAGGCGAACCGACAAAAATTGAAGTAACCGCGGCACCAAATGAAATTAGGCCTTATTTAGATCCGGCGGAAAAAACATTCGAAAAGGGTTCTGATTTTAAAATAAAAACAGAATTATATCCGGTAGATGGTGAATTTATGGCCGTCGATGCGAAAACCGGAAAATCTGTTTTGAATTTAATTGCTTTCGAGAATCAAGAACACAAGAAGGAAATTACCGCTCTTTTGAATGAAAACAAGGTCACCAAAGAAAATCCTTATACGGCCATGTTTCAATTTAATAAAGACGACGATGTAAAAGAAGCGATTACAAATGGCAAATTGAATTATTCCGGAATTTTTATTATCGATGAGGTGCAATCGAAACTGGAATTTAGGACTTTTGTGGGGATCACTATTTTCACAGCTGTTTTTGGATTGCTGATTATTTTGTTACTGAAACCCCTGAAACGCCTCACTCATGGGGTGGAAGATACGGAACGAGTGCTGCCCGAACAGGAAAATTATGATTTGGGCGAGGAAAACTTTGATAAAACCCCTAAAATGAACTAAAGATGGCTTCGATCACAGATACCGAGAATTTTTTTAAGACCAATGTGCTGGGGCATCCCGCTGGGCTTTTTGTACTTTTTTTTACCGAAATGTGGGAACGTTTTTCCTATTACGGAATGCGTGCCCTTTTGGTGCTTTTTCTCACCGCTTCCATTTTGGACGAAGGTTGGGGCTGGCCTCGCGAACATGCATTGGCGCTTTATGGAACTTATACGTCTTTGGTTTATTTGACACCGATTCTTGGGGGCTATATTGCCGATAAATTCATGGGTTATCGAAATGCCGTGGTTTTGGGCGCATTTGTGATGACCCTCGGTCATGCTTCCATGGCACTCGAGGGGGAAGTTCAGTTTAGTCTTTATCTCGGGCTGTTCTTTTTGGTGGCGGGAAACGGTTTTTTTAAGCCGAATATTACCTCTATTATTTCCCAAATTTATGAACGGCACCCTGAAAAGAAAGACGGGGCTTACACCATTTTTTATATGGGCGTGAATGCCGGAGCTTTCTTGGGAATATTGCTTTGTGGTTATTTGGGCGAAATGTGGGGCTGGCATTGGGGCTTCGGTTTGGCAGGTGTTTTCATGTTTTTTGGGATGCTGCAATTCTATTTCGCCCAAAATATTTTTGGGGAGGTCGGTAAAAAACCGATTGAAGATACGGAAGCTGAAAAACTGGACATGGAAAAGCCGGAAAATAAATTGAACCCCTTTACAGCTTTTGACATTATTCTTATTGCGATTAGCGCCATAATAGGATTAACATGGATTATAAACGACCCGGTTTCAAAAATTGCCGGAACGGTGTTGTTCGATTTCAGTGTTTTTGGGTTGAGCGGTGCCAATTTCATGATTTTGTTGGCACTTTTCTTATTTTTGGTATTGGTGGTTTCGCGGGTAATTCGTTATACACCGGTTATACGCGACCGGATGATTGCCGTCGCTGTATTTGCATTTTTCACGGTGTTCTTTTGGGCCGCATTCGAGCAGGCTGGTGGTTCGATGACTATTTTCGCCGCCGATTATACCGATCGTACCTTGGAAGGCGCTTGGGCTTATGGTTTCCGGATTGTTAATACAATTATTACCATTGTTCCGCTTGCGGTTATTACTTACGTTTTATTTCGGCTTTTTCAGCAAACCTTTTCGAAATATGCCTTGTCCAATTTACTTTTGGGCACTAGCTTTGCGATCATTTGGGTGATTGTTATTATTATGCTTTACCAGCAATTCAATGCCGAAAACCCGGAAGTTCCTGCTTCTTGGTTCAGCATTCTTAACTCGTTGTTCATCATACTTTTTGCGCCACTATTTTCCAAATGGTGGGAAAGCAAATACAATCCGAGTGCGGCGGTAAAATATGGACTGGGATTGATATTGTTGGGCGTCGGATTTTTGTTTCTCGCATTCGGTTCCTCGGGAATTCCCCAAGGGGCAGAAGTTGCCGCTGTGAGCATTATTTGGCTTGTTTTCGCCTATTTTTTCCATACTATGGGGGAATTGTGTTTATCGCCGGTCGGTTTGTCGTACGTTAGCAAACTCGTGCCCGGCAGGATGATCGCCATGATGTTCGGGGTGTGGTACATCGCCATTGCCATCGGGAACAAACTTGCGGGAACGACAGGGGGAATGATCGATAAAATCACCGAGGAATATTCCCTGTCAACATTCTTCCTGATGTTCTTTATCATCCCGGGGGCTGCTGGCGTTTTGGTGATTCTGCTCAATCCGTTGATGAAAAAGTTGATGCATGGTGTTCGATAAACATTTGGGAATGGTTTTTGAATTCAATAATTTCAAAAATTCAATGATGGAAGATGAACGAATAGTATGCTTTGGCAATACAAAACCAAAGCTTTTCGCAATGACCCTTTTATTTGCCATGCTTTTTGTGGCTTTCACCGGTAATGCCCAAATAAAATGGATGAGCATGAGCGAAGCCCTTGCGGCCCAAAAGGAAAATCCAAAAAAGATAATGATGGATGTTTACACCGATTGGTGCGGCCCTTGTAAATTAATGGATAAAAATACTTTTCAGAACAAGGATGTTGCGGAATTTGTAAACGAACATTTTTATGCCGTCAAATTTAATGCGGAAGGAACGGAAGAAATTGAATACCAGGATTTTGTTTATACTAACCCGAATTATGACCCGCAAAGAAAGGGTCGCAACAGCCAACATCTTCTGGCGCATGCCTTGAAAGTTTCGGGCTATCCGACCGTGGTTTTTTTTGATGAAAAATCCGATGTCATTGCCCCGGTTGTCGGTTATAGAAAACCGAAAGAATTAGAAATTTATCTGAAAATGATTGCCAACGACGATTATAAAAAATTGACCACCGCCGAGGCTTGGCAGGAATATCAAGCGAATTTTAAAGCAGAATTTTCGGAATGATCGAACAGTTCCGGGTTCAAAGTTCAAGGTGAACAGTTCAAGACTCAAGGTGAACAGTTCCGGGTTTAAGGTTCCGGGTTGTGGATTTAAGAAAGTTGTCACCCTGAATTTATTTCAGGGTCTGTTATCAATACTGGGAACGAGTGCTGTCGAAACAAAAGATGCTGAACCCTACCTACCGGCAGGCAGGCAAGTTCAGCATGACAGAACCAATTCACTTATTCACCATATTCATCTTATTCACTACATTCACTATATTCACTTATTCACTAATTCAAATCATTCCCAAATTGATGATTTCTTGACGGGTAAGCGCGCGATAGCGCCCACGGGGCAGGTCTTTTTTTGTCAATCCTCCATAGACCACCCGGTCCAGTTTAACGATATTATAATTCAATTTTTTGAACAACCGCTGTACAATATGTTGTTTCACACTTTTTAATTCCAAACCAACTTGGCGTTTGGGCTCGTTTTCTATGTAACTGATTTCATCGACTTTCACTTTTCCGTCTTCGAGAATGATCCCTTCACGGATTTTCTCCAAATCTTCCAAATCCAAATTCTTGTCCAATTCCACATGATAAATCTGCCGCAATCCATTTTTTGGTGTGGTTAAATTTTTGGCAAGAGTGCCGTCATTGGTGAACAACAACAAACCGGTCGCACTTGTGTCCAATTTCCCAACAGGTGAAAGTTTCGCTTTGGAGGCACCTTCAATCAATCCCATCACGGTGCGCTCGCCTTTGGTTAGACTTCCCGTCACAAAAAAGCCTTTGGGTTTGTTCAATAAAATGTATTCCTTTTTCTCCGGATTAATTCTTCGTCCGTCAAATTTCACTTCGTCCGAAAGTTTGACGATATGCCCCATTTCCGTAACCACTTTTCCGTTGACCTGCACATTTCCTGAAGCAATATAAATATCCGCATCGCGGCGCGAGCACATTCCCGAATTGGCGATGTATTTGTTCAGGCGTATTCCCGCGGCAGGGTCTTGAATTTGTTTGTCAACCCGTGGCGATTTATTCGGACTTGATTTCCCGATCCTCTTTGTTCCTTCTTTCTTGCTTTTCGGATATTTTTTACCCGCTTTTCCTCTATCTTGCATTTCTTCAATTTTTTGCAAAGGTACGGGAAGTAGTTCGTTTTTTGTGACTTAGTTTTCCGCGGAAGAAAGACTTGTTCTTTTTACAAAATCCGGTTCAAAACCACATCTACATCGATCAATAAAATACTGAAAACGCCGAGAACGATCACCAGTTTCAAAAGATTATGTAATAAAGTATATTGAATTTTGGATTGTGATTTCCACAGGAATATCAAAAAGACGAGCAAGACTGCGAAACTGAACCAAAAAAAATAGACCATATAGCCAATTTGAAAATTCCCTGCGATCAATATCGTAACCGGAATAATGGTTAGGAAAACCAGTAAAGAAGCAATGCGTTTCGTTAGCCGAATGCCGTACACAACAGGAATAGTTCGATAATCCTGTACAAAATCGCCTTTGATGTTTTCCAAATCCTTCACCAATTCGCGCAGTGACAATACCAGAAATAAATAGGTGGCATGAAGGAAAATGACCGGTTCAAAATTTTTGTAATAAATAAAAACCGCAAAAAATGGAACAACCGCCAAAATGGAAGCGGTTATATTTCCAATGAAGGGAAATTTTTTCAGTTTGTGCGAATAAAACCAGAGAAAAAATATATAAATCGAAAAGAAAGCCACCGCTCTGAAAGAGACGTAACTGGCCAAAACAACCGTCAAAAAATTCAGAAGGAAATACACCGAAAGTTTGGTGCGTTGGCTCACATAATTATCGATCAATGTTTTTGTGGGCCGATTGATACGGTCTTTTTCACTATCATAAAAATTGTTGATGATGTATCCGGCGGCGATTGCCAAGGAAGAAGCCAGTACCAATACGAACAATTCATGATCAAAAAGCACGGCGGCCAATGGCTTTTGCGGTGCCAAAATATAAATGGAAGCAAGGTATTGGGCAATTACGAGAATTAAAATATTGTAGCCGCGCACGACCGAGAACAAACTCAGCAATTTCAATAACCGCAGTTTGCTCTTTCGCGATATCATCTCGTGAAAGTTTTAGAAATTATAAACCACCTCTAAACGGTGTCCTTTCAAGGCTTTTTTTGCTTTTTCCAAATCTTCGGTAAAACCAAGAATGTACCCGCCACCGCCGGAACCGCAGAGTTTTAAATAGTAAGCATTGGTTTCAATGCCGCGTTTCCAAATTTTGTGGAATTTCTTTGGAATCATTGGCTTGAAATTATCCAAAACGGTATGTGACAGTTCTTTAATGTTTCCAAACAACGAATTTAAATCACCTTTGAGAAAATCTTCAACACAAGCATCGGTATGCCTTACAAATTTCTCTTTCAACATTTTACGAAAACCTTCGTTCTTCATGTTTTCCATAAAAATATGGATCATTGGTGCCGTTTCGCCAACCGAGCCACTGTCCATCAAAAAGACGGCTCCTTTCCCATTTTTGGTTTGGGATGGAATTCCTGCCGCTTCGATATTATCTTTGGAATTGATTAAAATGGGAACGCTCAAATAGCTGTTAAGTGGATCGAGGCCGGAAGATTGTCCGTGAAAAAAAGATTCCATTTCACCGAAAATACGCTTCAATTTCATTAATTTTTCCCGTGTCAAATTTTCAAGAACGGTTATTTTATTGAACGCATATTTGTCGTAAATTGCCGCTACCAATGCGCCACTGCTTCCTACGCCATAACCTTGCGGAATGCTGCTGTCGAAATACATGCCATTGGCAATATCGGTTTCGAGACTGTCGAGATCGAATTTTGCAAAATCCGGATTTTGTTGCTCCAATCCGCGTAAATAGGCCGCGAAACGTTTCAAACTCAAATTGGATTCCTTTTGTTTGGGACTGAAATTTTGTGAACCCACCATTTTCAACGCACCATTGAAAATATTATAGGGAATGGACAAACCTTTGGAATCTTTAATGATCCCATATTCTCCAAACAGAAGGATTTTGGCGTAAAATAGAGGTCCTTTCATAGTGGTTTGATAATGTGCTTTCAAGCTGCTAAATTACGAAATTTTAGATTAATGGAGAGATATTGGGTTTGAAGTTTGAGATTCAGAATTGAAAATGAGAGTGCTCATCGCTCATCGCTCATCACTAAAGAAAAATCTTCTATATATTTTCCTTTCGCACAAAACTTCGCCAATTCTTTTCGAATGAAATTCATG
>DASSWN010000072.1:0-14295 GCA_035704905.1 Flavobacteriaceae bacterium | reverse complement strand
TGGGGATTTTAGATGCTAGTGAATGCCCGCCAACTTTTGGCGTTTCCAGCGAGATGGTGATCGGAATTATTGCCGGTGGCGATCATGCCATTCGAAATGCGGTCGAATTTGCTGAAGATGATACCGAACAAGCCTGGCGCGATTTACAAAAATATTTTGTTTCTGAAAAAGACATAGTGGTGGGCATTGCAGCTTCTGGCACCACGCCTTATGTGGTTTCGGGTTTACAGAAATGCAATGAACAAGGAATTGTGACCGGTTGCATCACTTGTAATGCGGGAAGCCCTTTGATGCAAACCGCAAAATTTCCCATTGCCGTAATTGTCGGTCCTGAATTTGTTACCGGAAGTTCGCGTATGAAAGCGGGAACTGCTCAAAAATTGATTTTGAATATGATTTCAACTGCTACGATGATTCGTATGGGAAGGGTAGTGGGCAATAAAATGGTGGATATGCAAATGAGCAATGAAAAATTAATTGCACGGGGAGTTAAAATGCTCGCGGATGCCGGACTTTCTGAGGAAGAATCATTAAAATTATTGAAGAAACACGGCAGTGTACGTGAAATTCTAAAATCTTTGAACGATGACAAAAAGAACCAATAAAGAACTATTGGCCAAAGGCTTGAAATATTTGGCAGGTGCTTTACCACTTACCGGAATTGGGCCAATTGTAATTTTTAGCGCGTTCAACAATCAAGAACATTCCATGTACATTCCCATTTTAATTTTTGGAATTTTGGCCAGTATTGCAGCTATTTTTTTGATGTTCAAAGGAATAGGAATTATAATGAAGGCATTGTTCGATTAGTTTTAATTCTGAAATTGTACCCAACAAAAAAACCGTTCATATTCGAACGGTTTTTATTTTAGAAAAAATACGTTTATTCCCTAATTGATATCAATGGAAAATCCACCTTCGGTGATACTGACTGTATTTCCAGCTCCATCTTCCGCGTCAAAATGAAAACTTCCGACCAGAATATTATTTTCTATGGAAGTAATGACAATTTCACCGGTTCCGGGCACTGAGTTGTAAATTGTTTCACCCAAGTCCGTTGAATCGGTGTATTTTCCTGAATAAGGTTGCGGAAAGGCTGTGATTGGATATGTTCCACCAGAAACACCGCTGGGGAAAATAAGTGTTATACTATCTTCTAAATCATTGCTAAAAGTTACCTGAATGGTCCCACCGGTCGAAACAACCGGAAAAATGGTCGCATCAAAAGTTTCTCCATTGATCAAAGCCGTGCAAAAATCTGATGAAGTTTCTGTTGAAAAAGTAATATTTTCAAAAATTCCATTGGTCATTTCAATATTTTCCGCACCCCCGAAGAGTTCGGTCAAAATTCCTGAAAAATCCCCTGAAACTGTTCCCTCAATTTCATTCAGGGAAGTTATGGTAATATTTCCTTCCGAAGAATAGAACAGAAAATCTTCATCGTTGGTATAATCCGGATCATAATCAACCACAGCATTTGTTTCATCGGAAAGATCGAAACTACCGATCATGGGATCAAAAATTTGAAAGCCAATTTTCTTCACGCCGTTCGTAGCACTAATCTTCAGTCCATCGGCATTCATTGTAGCGGTTATTATTTCCCCCACAAGCAATTCGCCGTCCAATTCCACTTGAAAATTTTGATCTTCAGGTTCCGTTACAACGTCGCTTTGCAAAGGAACATTTTCAAAAATTCCGTTTGTGAAAACTTTGGTTTCGATGCCCAAGCTATCAACTTCAGGATCGACATAGCGCGAAGCAATAAATTTAAATGTGCCCGAAGCAACTTGATTGACCAAATCGTATTTCGTAATTTCAACAACGCCAATGGTATCGTTTTCAAATTCGTTGACGTATAAATGGGAATCGTCGCCCGGTTGGTAGGTCGCCGAACCGTTGGACGTTGGCATCAATGAATAAATTCCGATTCCCGAGCCTGAAAACGAAAGTGTCACCGCTTCACCGTTATCTTTTGTCCCTGTAACGGTCGTGTTTCCCATCCATGTTATTGCCGATGATTGATCGGCAACAAATGTTTCACCGTCAAAATCTGCTTTGAAACTCGCAATCAGCGGTTCGGGTGTTTCACCAAATTCTCCTTCCAAAGGCTCATCCTCGCACGCAACCAAAGAAAAAATTGCGGTAAACACCATTAATATTTTAATGAATGGGTGGTTTTTCATAGTAATGTAATTTTTGAATAGGGGCAAACTTAAACAAATTTATTGGAAAATTTTATATTTCTGCACCGAAACAACAAGGACGCTCCGATCACAAAAAATATCACAAGAAATAAAATGGAATAACGAATACTGCCCGTAACTTGGGCAACAAAGCCATAACCGAACATGCCGATTACGATGCCAATTTTTTCGGAAACATCGTAAAAACTGAAATATGAGGCCGTGTCTTTTGCATTTTCGGGAAGAAGTTTGGAATAAGTTGAACGCGATAATGCTTGAATTCCGCCCATTACCAATCCGACACTTGCCGCGGCAAAATAGAACTGAAACGGCGTGGTGATAAAATAAGCGTAAATGCAAATGCCGATCCAGATAAAATTAATGACAATCAGCACATTTATATTTCCGAACTGGGTGGCGGCTCGTGCCGTAAGGGTTGCGCCCAACACGGCGATCAACTGGATTAGAAGAATACTGATAATCAGTCCGGTCGTTGGATCTTGTGTTCCCCAATCCAATTCTTCGATGCCAAAATAAGTGGCGACAAGCATGATGGTCTGAACCGCCATACTGTAAACAAAAAAAGCGGATAAAAAGCGGGTGAGCTTTCGGTCTTGTTTTATTTTTTCGAAAATTTTCTTCAATTCCCTAAAACCATTCAATAGCACCGATTTCACCAAAGTTTGCTTTTTGTTTCCTTTTGGCAAGTAGTAATATGTATATTGGCTGAAACCAATCCACCACAATCCGGTCAAAACAAATGATAATCGTGTTGGTGTGCCTTTGTCCTGAAACCCGAAACTTTCGTAGAATAATATCATGGCCAAACAAACGATCAATAAAAAGACGCTGCCAATATATCCCATGGCATAACCCTGTGCGCTCACTTTGTTCTGTTGCTCCGGAAAAGCGATGTCGGGAAGATAGGAATTGTAGAACACCAAACTTCCCCAAAATCCGATCAATGCCATAAAATAGCACAACAATCCGAACCATAAATAATCTAAATTGAACCAGAACAACCCGATACAGGAAATAGCGCCCAAATAGCAGAAAAATTTCAGAAATATTTTCTTATTTCCCACATAATCGGCAATACCGCTCAAAAACGGGCTTAAAAAAGAAACCACCAAAAACGCAAGTCCGGTGGTATAACTGATCAATGTATCGTTGTTGAAATCAAATCCGAGAAAATTGACGGTGTCGCTGAGTATTTTTCCATTTCCATCTTTTACCAACGTCAATGCCCCATAAAATATGGGAAAAACGGCAGAAGAAATAACGAGGCTGTAAACGGAATTGGCCCAATCGTAGAATGCCCATGCGCGCAACAATTTTTTGTTTCCTTTTGGCAGTTGCTTCATGCCATAAAAATAGAAAAGCTATTTTAATTGAACGCAGTTTGTACAATTTTTTTCTCCTCTTAATTATTTAATTAAGAAAAGAAGCGGGCCATTCTACATTTTGAATATAATTTGAATTTTGAACTATTTAAAGGAAGTAACCCCAAGTTTCCTAGCTTCCGCTTTTGCATCGTCCACCCATTTTTGCAAATTGTTGATTCGTGTATCGTAGGAAGGGTGGGTGCTGAGAAATTCGGGTGGTTGTGCACCGCCGGCATTGGCCATTCGATACCAAAGATCGACTGCTGCCTGCGGATCATAGCCGGCAATAGCCATTAAGGTCAATCCTATTTTATCGGCTTCTGTTTCATTGCTCCGGCTAAAAGGAAGCATTACGCCGAGCTGTGTTCCCAAACCATAGGCGGTTGCGAAAATTTGTTGGTTTTCAGAATTTGCCGTTGCGGCCGAAAGTCCGATCGCGCCCAATTGTTGCAATTCGGCGGCGCTCATTCGCTGTTGTCCGTGGTTTGCCAAAGCATGTGCGACTTCGTGTCCAAGAATGGCTGCCAATCCGGCTTTGTTTTCGGCAATGGGAAGAATTCCTGTGTAAACTGCTATTTTTCCGCCAGGCATGCACCAAGCATTGATTTCATCGCTTTGAATCAAAGTATATTCCCACCGATAATTTTCCAAATACTCTTCATAGCCATGTGCGTTCAGATAAATTTCCGCGGCATGGGCAATATCACTTCCCACATCCTTGACCATTTGTGCGGCATCGGTTCCTCGGACCACATTACTTTCCTCCAAAACCTGATTGTATTGTTGAAAAGCCATTGGAAAAATTTGTGAATTGGGAACCAAAGCCAATGTTTTCTTTCCGGTAAACGGATTTACGGCGCAAGCTACGGCAAGAAGGAATATTCCTATAAAACTTATTTTTTTGGTGTACTTCATCTTTTTCAATTTTTTGTCCAGTAAAAATACAGTATCAAAATCTTTCGGCATGATAATTTATCACCGTTTTAACAACAGCCAACATTATTTTAAGGCAAATCAGCCTTAGATTTAGCATTCCAACTCGAAAGAAAAGATGTGACACATGTTTTTATTTTCAAAACAAGTATGAATGGATAACAAGCGCAACAAAAAATCGGAAACTGACTGGAAATCAAAACTATCTGAAGAACAGTATCGGGTTTTACGGGAGAAAGGTACGGAACCACCGCACAGCGGGAAATTCAATTTGCATTTTGAAAACGGCAGTTACCATTGTGCAGCTTGTGATGCAGAATTGTTCAAGAGTTATGCAAAATTCAGGAGCAATTGCGGATGGCCAAGTTTCGACGAAGCCATTGAAGGTTCGGTTGAATTCGTGAAAGACACCAGTTTTGGAATGATTCGCACGGAAGTTGTTTGCGCAAATTGCGGAGGGCATCTCGGGCATGTGTTCGATGATGGCCCT
Organism: Flavobacteriaceae bacterium; assembly: GCA_035704905.1. Taxonomy (GTDB): domain Bacteria; phylum Bacteroidota; class Bacteroidia; order Flavobacteriales; family Flavobacteriaceae; genus DASSWG01. The sequence continues at coordinate 9,304 of DASSWN010000072.1, read as the reverse complement.
ACGGAAAATGGACAACGATATTGTATCAATTCTGTAAGTATTCAGTTTGAAAAACCCTAATTTTTAAAACCCCAAAAACAAAGAAAAATGAAAAAAATAATAATTGCACTCATTGGAATTACGTTACTGACAGCTTGCGAAGGAAGCACCGGGCCCGTTGGCCCTCCAGGACCCCAAGGCCCGCAAGGTCCTTATATTGTTGGAACTGTTTTTGAAATTGCCGATGTGGATTTTAATCCGGCTAACGAATATTCCTTTTTGGGCTATTTCTACGATTATGTTCCAACAAATATTGAAATTTTTCCTTCCGATGTGGTTTTGATTTACTTGAACGAAGGCTTGGTGAACGGAAATGATATATGGAGCCTAATGCCGCAAACTTTCTATTTATCCGGTGGCGGAACATTTCAATATAATTACAACCACACGGTTGAAGATTTTGAAATATATATGCAAGGCAATGTCGATTTGAACACACTTCCTCCAAATTATACCCAAAATCAGATTTTTAGAATAGCGATATTGCCTGCCGATTTTGCCACCAGTGGAAAAATTGAACTGGAAAATTATGATTCGGTAATTTCTGGCTTACGTTCTGAAAACCCCGATTTCGAAGTGATCAAGTTGGAAAAGTAACAGGAAGAAAACCTATATTTCTTCCAAAATAAAAGCACTTTCCAGAATGCTGAAAAGTGCTTTTCTACCAAATTTAACATCAAATTATTTCCGGATCAATTTTTTGATTTGCACTGAATTTTCATTGGAGACTTTCACCAAATAAACCCCTGATTTTAGATTGCCGATATTCAGCTGAATATTGGTTTCTGTACTATTTTTCTCCAATATCTTTTTTCCCAATAAATCGTAAATATATATTGTGACTTTTCTATTTGATAGAAATTGAACATTCAAAATATTGGCAGAAACCGGATTCGGAAAAATCTCGAAAATAGTATTTTTCTGAGAAGTTGTTCCCCAGTTTTCGTCCCAAATCATATTGGCATATTCCGGATTACTAATAAAAGGATTTGCATTCCCTTGATAATCATAAGCATCATTGTTGCGGTCGATTTCCTTTTGAGAAGCCGGATCGGTATTGTGCCAATCCAGCAACATTTGGAGCATCCAGTCTTCAAAAACATGGTCGGAAGAACCGTCAAATGTAGGCATGCTGCCGTCATTTGCATTTTCCCACGAGCCAATTATATCTTCATATCGCGTGGCCATATAAAAATATACCCGGGCAACATCCCCTTTAAATTCATCGATGGGTTCGAAAACCATTCCGTTGTAGCCGGATAAAATATTGTTTCCGCGCTTCGAACCGTTTTGCGAGGTAAAATTTGCTGAGCCAACTTCCCCAAAAGGCAAATGCCCGCGCATTCCATTCACATAACCATCGGTCGGATAAATATGGTGAATGTCGGTAACCATCGGTGCATTTTCATTGAACCAACTTTGCGGCATCAAGTGTTCGCGGTTATAACAGTCGGCTTCGCTGTTGTAATTGCCGCATTCATCGTTTATAAAAGTGAATTCATACGGATCGTTGCCAACGGGGTTTTCCGAATAAATGTCGAGAACCTTGCCGTTATTTTCGTAATATTGATCGTCATCGGTGGTTTGGAAAGCCGTCCACAAATCGTCATAACTTTGCGGATTGTGACCGTTGCTTATAATGTTGTGCAGCTCTGTTTTTAAAGCATACCCGGTCAAACCATTTGCAGAATTATAATAATTTGACGGAATTTGCGCCCACGACGAAATTCCGGTTAAAAGAAACAACACAAGTAATTTTATTTTCATGGTTTTGAATTTCTTATTTAAATAAATCTTTTCAATTAGCTATATATCAACGTGTCAGGTCTAGCGCAGTCGAGACCAATCGACCAAGCTCCAAATGATATTCCCACTACAATTTCCTTTCTAGAAGCGCCATATAGAATCCATCGTAACCCGATTCATGGGTAAGAATGCTTTTGTCTTTTATGAGGCTAAATTCGCTCGAACTTTCTTTATTTAAAAATTTTGTAATTTGTTCCTTGTTTTCCGAAGGAAGGATGGAACAAGTAACATACGCCAATTTCCCACCGGGTTTTACCATTTTTGAATATCGTTCTAAAATTTCGGCTTGGGTGGCCCGCAATTTGTTCAGAAATTCAGGTTGTAATTTCCATTTTGCATCCGGGTTTCGTCTTAAAACCCCCAATCCGCTGCATGGCGCATCGATCAGGACCCGATCGGCGGTTCCATATAATTTTTTCACAACTTTTGTGGAGGTGATCAATCGCGGGTCAATATTATGTGCGCCGGCACGACGCGCCCTTCTTTTCAGTTCTTTCAGTTTATTTTCGAAAATATCCATGGCGATTATTTGGCCCTGATTTTCCATCAACGCGGCCAAATGCAGGCTTTTTCCACCGGCTCCCGCACAAGCATCAATTACGCGCATTCCGGGTTCCACTTCCAAAAATTCGGCAACCAGCTGAGAGGAAGCATCTTGTACTTCAAAAAATCCTTTTTTAAAAACATCGGTGCTAAAAACATTCGCCCGTTCTTCAAGTTCCAATGCATGCTGGTAATTTTTTAGGGAAGTGGTGGCGATTCCTTCGTTGGAAAGCGCGTTTCGTAATTCCGATTTGGTGGTTTTAAGTGTGTTTGTACGCAAAACCACAGCGGCTTCTTTGTTCAGCGTACGAATTTCCGCATCCCATTTTTCGCCCAATTCTTTTTCGCCAAGCTCGTCCAACCAATCTGGAATTGATTCTCGGAATTTGCGTATTTTTCCAAGTTCGTCGAAACGCCCTTTGATCCTTCGGGTGGGGGTGGGTTCCAATTGTTTCCACTCAGGAAGTTCAATGCCGCGCAAAGTCGCCCAAACGGCGAACATCCTGAACAAATTTTCCCTCGAAAATGGTTCTTTTACTTCGGCAATCTCGGCATACAGCCGTTTCCATCGAACTATTTCATAAGTGGTTTCAGCAATGAATGCTCGATCGCGAGCGCCCCAACGTTTGTCGCGTTTCAGGGCTTTTGCAATTTCTTTATCGGCATATTTTCCTTCGTTGAAAATCGCTTTCAGTGCGTCAATCACCGCAAAGACCAAATTTCTATGTAAGCGCATTTTTTTACTTTAGCCGGCAAAGGTAAGGTATTAAACCCGAAAAGTTTATCTTTGGATTTTAATTTCAGATATGCGAACGGTTTGTTTACTTCTGTTTGTTTTGGTTGTTTTTGGGTGCAAAGCTCAACGAAATAATATGGAAGAAAAAGGCATTTTTTCAAAAGTGAAGGTTGAAACTATTTTTGAAGATTCCGTAAGTATTCGGGCCATAAGCTTTAAAAAGCATGTGCTGTTTTATGCGGGAAATAATGGAAAATATGGTTACATCAATCTTGAGAATTTAGCGGAAAAACATGCCTTTCAACTTCCAATCAATGCCGAATTTCGGTCGGTTGCTTCTACCGAAAAAGCTGATTTTATTTTGTCAGCCGGAAGTCCCGCCGTACTGTATGAAGTAAATGGCTTGGGAAAACAGCATTTAAATTATTCGGAAGAAGGTGAAAAGGTTTTCTACGATTCCATGAAATTTTGGAATGATCAGGAAGGAATTGCCGTGGGCGATCCTACAGAAAACTGCTTGTCAATAATCATCACGCGCGATAGCGGAAAAACTTGGAAGAAAATTCCGTGTGTCGATTTGCCCAAAACCGTTCCCGGGGAAGCAGCTTTTGCGGCCAGTAATTCCAATATTGACATTGTAGGCGACAACACATGGTTGATTTCAGGCGGAATGAAATCCCGGGTTTATTTTTCCCCCGATAAAGGAAAAACTTGGGAAGTTTTCAACACACCTTTGGTTCAAGGAAAACCAACCACCGGCGGCTATTCCATTGATTTTTACAACGATAAAATCGGAATTATTTTTGGTGGCGATTATACCGCTCCAAATGAAAATAAGGCGAATAAAGCAATTACTTTCTACAGCGGAGAAACCTGGGAACTTTTGGCCGTCGGGGAATTTCCGGGATATAAAAGTTGCGTTCAATTTGTGCCCGGAAGCAATGGCAGGGAAATAGTGGCGGTCGGTCCTTCTGGAATTGCTTATTCCTCAAATTTCGGCAAAACATGGAGCGAAATTTCCACCGAACCTTTCTATACGATTCGTTTTGTTAGCGGTTCCGTTGCTTATGCGGCCGGAAAAAACCGTATTTGCAAACTGCAGTTCGAAAATTAGAAAATCCATTTTCCGAACGTAGCGCAATTTTGTATTTTTGCACAAACAAGCCTGTTATGGAAAAGCTGATTGCCCCTTCAATTTTGGCCGCCGATTTTGCCAATCTTCAACGCGATATTGAACTGATAAACGAAAGCGATGCAGATTGGTTTCATATCGATATAATGGACGGTGTTTTTGTACCAAATATTTCTTTTGGTAGTCCTGTTTTGCAGGCCATTAACAAACATGCCGGCAAAGTTATCGATACGCATTTAATGATTGTTGATCCCGATCGGTATATTCAAACTTTTGCAGATTTGGGCACCGATATCCTCACCGTTCATTACGAAGCCTGTACGCATTTACATCGCACCTTGCAAGCCATTAAATCGGCAGGAATGCGCGCGGGCGTTGCGTTGAACCCGCATACGAACGTGAGTTTGTTGGAAGATGTGATTCGAGATATTGATTTGGTGTTAATAATGAGCGTGAATCCCGGTTTTGGTGGACAAAGTTTTATTGAAAACACTTATAAGAAAATCCGGCAATTGAAAGAAATTATTCTTGACAACGAAGCCTTGACGCAGATTGAAATTGACGGTGGGGTAACCGATGAAAATGCCAAACAATTGGTTGAAGCGGGAGCCGATGTTTTGGTGGCGGGCAGTTTCATTTTTAAATCATCAAATCCGATGGAAACCATTAAAGAACTCCGAGAAATTGCCAATTCCTGAGACAAACAAAATTGAAGATGTGATCATCATAGGTGCCGGTCCTATTGGAATCGCTTGTGCCTTGGAAGCTAAAAAACGCGGACTTTCCTATTTGGTTTTGGAGAAAGGTCCATTAGTGAATTCACTTTACAATTACCCCACCAATATGCAGTTTTTCTCCACTTCGGAAAAACTGGAGATCGATGAAATTCCATTTATCAGCAACAACGCCAAACCCACAAAGGCAGAGGCTTTGGAATATTATCGACGGATTGCTGTTTCGAACAAATTAAAAATCAATTTGTTCGAAAAAGTGGAAAAAGTAAAAGCCGAAAATTCCATTTATCGAATTTATACTTCCAAAGAAAATTATAGGGCGAAAAATATTGTAGTGGCTACCGGATTTTATGATCTGCCGAATTTGTTGAAGGTTCCGGGAGAAGATCTTCCAAAAGTTTTTCATTATTACAAAGACCCGCATTTTTTTTCGGGTCAGAAAATCATTGTGGTGGGTGCCAGCAATTCTGCAGTCGATGCGGCCTTGGAAATTTATAGAAAAGGAGGTGAGGTGACGATGGTTGTTAGAGGGAAAAGTATTGGCGACCGGGTGAAATACTGGGTGAAACCCGATATCGAAAACCGCATCGCGGAAGGTTCCATAACTGCTTTTTTCAATTCTGAAATCAGTGAAATATGTGAAGATGAAGTTGAGATTATTCAAGAAAAACGGCGAAAAACCCTGAAAAACGATTTTGTGCTGGCCCTGACCGGTTATCGTCCGAATTTCAAATTCCTTGAAAATTTGGGGATTGAATTTTCCAAAGACGATCTAAAAATCCCTGAATACAATCTGGAAACCATGGAAAGCAATCGAAAAAATATTTATTTGGCCGGGGTTATTTGTGGCGGAACCGAAACACATAAATGGTTTATTGAGAATTCGTTGGTTCATGCAAAAATGATTATGAAGGATATTTCTACCGAAACCAATGTAGAAACCAGCTAAATGATATCGGTACAACCTATCTTTGCGGTCCATAAAAACAGCAAAAATGTCCTATAAATTGATTTTTTCCGATATCGACGGAACGCTTTTAAATGCCGAGCGTCAGTTGTCTTCTGAAACAATCAAAGCGATCAAACGCATAAAAGATCAAGTTCCGGTGGTGTTGATTTCCTCGCGGATGCCAGCAGCAATGCGTCATCTTCAAAAAGAACTTGATATTGAAAACCTGCCCATCATCTGTTACAATGGCGCGCTGATTTTGGTCGATGGAAAAACCGTTCATTCAACTTGTATACCGCTTGAATTTATTGAAGATTTGGCTAAATTCAATGTGGAAAAAAAAGTACATCTAAGTTTGTATCATGAAGATGAATGGTATGTCCCCGAAAATGATTTCTGGGCAAAACGTGAAGAAAACAATACAAAAGTAAGTCCAAATGTTGTTCCCATAGAAACAGTAATCGCACGTTGGCAAGCTGAAAACAAAAATGCGCACAAAATTATGTGCATGGGAGAAGAAAAAGAAATTGACCGGATTTTTAATTTTTTGAAAACCAATTACGACGAAACGGTTCATTTATACCGTTCGAAGCCTACTTACATCGAAATCGCGCACAAACAAATATCGAAACTTACATCGATTAATTATTTATTGGAAAATTATTTTGGTTGCGATTTGAAAGAATGTATCGCCTTTGGTGATAATTACAACGATATTGAAATGCTTCGTGCAGTGGGCAGGGGAGTGGCCGTTGGGAACGCAAAACCCGAAGTCTTGAAAATCGCGCATCATATCGCCGATTTGGGAAAAAATGATGGGGTGGCCAAAACCTTGGCAATTCTTTTCCCGTTGAAAAAGTAAAAAGCATTCAATCCTTAAAAATTCCTATGTTTGCCGAAACCAATTTATATTATGGAAAAACTGCCATACTTCACAGACGACACAATTGTTTTCGGACTTCTCATGGCGGCTCTCGGATTTGTTTTTTACACTTCTTCCCGAAAAACCGGATTCTGGAGTAAATTTTACAAGGTTGTGCCTGCGCTTTTAATGTGCTACCTGATTCCCGCGATTTTAAATTCGCTGGGCATTATAGGTGCCGAATACACCAATTTATATTTCGTGGCCAGCCGGTACCTGTTGCCGGCTTCATTGGTTTTGATGACATTAAGCATAGATTTGAAAGCAGTTTTCGGATTGGGTCCGAAAGCTTTGATTATGTTTTTAACCGGAACGATTGGAATAATAATCGGTGGGCCAATTGCAATACTGATTATGTCCGTAATTTCACCTGAAACACTGGGCGGTGCGGGCCCGGATGCAATTTGGCGCGGCCTCTCAACCATTGCCGGAAGCTGGATTGGTGGCGGTGCGAACCAAGCGGCAATGCTTGAAATTTATGATTACAACCCTGAAAAATATGGCGGCATGGTTTTGGTTGACATTGTTGTGGCGAATATTTGGATGGCGTTGATTTTAATGGGAATTGGAAAAGAGAAGAAAATTGACAACTGGTTGAAAGCCGATTCCAGTTCCATTGTTCGGCTGAAGAACAAAGTGTCGGATTATGCATTGAGCGTGACCAGGATTCCTTCCCTATCTGATTTTATGATTATGCTCGCTTTTGCATTTGGAGCAGTCGGGTTTTCCCATTGGGGCGCCGCTGGGATATCTTCATTTCTCTCTGAAAATTTTGAAGTTTTCAATGATACTTCTTCCGCTTTATCTTCCTTTACTTCAAAATTCTTTTGGATGGTCACACTCGCGACTTTGATCGGGATAATCTTATCTTTTACAAAAGCAAAACAATATGAAGGTGCGGGCGCGAGTAAATTGGGAAGTATTTTTATCTATATTTTGGTGGCCACAATCGGAATGAAAATGGATTTGACCATGGTTTTTGACAATCCGGGATTAATCGGTATTGGGCTTATTTGGATTTCCATTCATGCTATTTTGCTCATTGTCGTTGCAAAACTCATAAAAGCGCCCTATTTCTTCCTGGCTGTAGGAAGTCAGGCAAACGTTGGAGGCGCAGCTTCGGCACCGGTTGTGGCAGCTGCTTTTCATCCTTCTTTGGCCACTGTTGGTGTTTTGCTCGCTGTTTTTGGTTATGCTGTGGGAACCTATGGAGCCATTTTGACGACAATTTTGATGCAAATCGCTGCACCTTCCTAAAAAAGTTTTACAATAAAAAACCCAACCGGTTAAAGTTGGGTCTTCCATTACTGTTTATACTACTTTTTTAAAACATGAATCCTATTCCGGCTAGCGAAGGTTTGGAAATCAATATTTTTGATCGCTACGGAAAATTGCTCGCCACAGTTGGAAATCCCGGTTTGAGTTGGGACGGCACCTACAACGGAAAAGAAATGCAGCAACGATTATTGGTTCAGTATCTTATTCACCAATTCACCCATTCATCAATTCACTGATTCACTGGTGATAAAAGGTTAATCGGTTAATCGGTGAAAGTTTAATTGTTAAAATGTTTAATCATACGGCTTCACCCATCCACTTATTCCCTCATTCCCTCATTAACTCATTTCACTCTTTCACTTATTCCCTATAAATGTTTATTTTTGTGGTTCGATTTATTACAACCGATAAAATGGGCAAAAGAACGATTCAATTCAGGGAAGCCGTCTGCGAGGCGATGAGCGAAGAGATGCGCAAAGATGATACGATTTATTTAATGGGCGAAGAAGTGGCCGAGTATAATGGGGCTTATAAGGCTTCCAAAGGAATGCTGGACGAGTTTGGCCCGAAACGCGTGATCGACACCCCAATTTCGGAACTTGGGTTCGCGGGAATCGCCATTGGTTCGACCATGGTGGGAAATCGACCTATTGTGGAATATATGACCTTTAATTTTTCATTGGTGGGCATTGATCAAATTATCAACAATGCGGCCAAAATACGCCAAATGTCCGGCGGGCAGTTCAATTGCCCCATTGTTTTCCGGGGGCCGACCGCTTCCGCGGGTCAATTGGGCGCAACGCATTCACAGGCTTTGGAAAGTTTGTACGCCAATGTGCCTGGATTGAAAGTGGTGGTGCCGTCAAATCCGTATGATGCAAAAGGGTTGTTGAAATCTGCCATCCGCGATGATGATCCGGTTCTTTTTATGGAAAGCGAGCAAATGTACGGCGACAAAGGCGAGGTTCCGGAAGAAGAATATACATTGCCTATCGGCGTGGCGGACATCAAGCGCGAAGGAAAAGATGTGACCATTGTTTCTTTCGGAAAAATTATAAAAGAAGCCTACAAAGCTGCGGAAGAATTGGAAAAAGATGATATTTCATGTGAAATCATTGACTTGCGCACAGTTCGCCCAATCGATTTTGAAACCGTGTTTACTTCC
>DASSWN010000071.1:0-12410 GCA_035704905.1 Flavobacteriaceae bacterium | reverse complement strand
ATATTTACTCCTTATAAAAAATAAACTATGACCGTTCAAGATATTACCGCCGAACTGGAAGAATGGGCACCCTTGGAAACCGCCGAAGAATTTGACAATGTCGGTTTGCTGGTGGGGAAAAAAGAAACCGAAATCACCGGGATTTTGGTAACCTTGGATTGTTTGGAAAGCGTGGTGGACGAAGCCATCGAAAAAAAATGCAACCTTATCGTAAGTTTCCATCCCATTGTTTTTTCGGGCTTGAAAAAAATCACCGGAAAAACCTATGTGGAACGTGTGGTGATGAAGGCTTTAAAGAACGATATTGCCATTTTTTCCATGCACACAGCTCTAGACAATTCATTTTTCGGTGTGAACGCCATGATTTCAGACCAGTTGAATCTTTCCAAACGAAAAATATTGATTCCGAAACGGGAAAACATCTTGAAATTGACTACTTATGTTCCAAACCAAAACGCCGCCGAATTGCGCGAAAAACTATTTGAAGCTGGGGCGGGAAACATTGGCAATTACAGTCATTGCAGTTTTAATTTGGAAGGAACGGGCACTTTTCAGGGAGAAGAAAATTCCAATCCCACAGTTGGCGAACGCGGAAAAATTCATTTTGAAAACGAAACCCAACTGAACCTTACGTTCCCCAAATATTTGGAACATAAAATTTTAAATACGCTTTTCAAAAATCACCCCTATGAGGAAGTTGCTTATGAAATTACAAGGTTGCAAAACGAAAATCAGCAGTTGGGAATGGGAATGATCGGGGACTTGCCGTTACCGATTTCGGAACAGACATTTTTTCAGCAATTGAAAGAAAAATTTCATTTAAAAAGCATTCGACATTCAGAATTTTTGGGAAAGAAAGTTCGGAAAATTGCCGTTTTGGGAGGAAGTGGCGCTTTTGCAATTTCGGCCGCAAAAAGGGAAAAGGCCGATGTTTTCATTACCGCGGATTTGAAATACCACGACTTTTTCAAAGCGGAAAAAAGCATTTTGTTGGCAGACATTGGGCATTATGAAAGTGAACAATGGACAAAAAATGGCATACATTCCTTTCTTACAAAAAAAATCCGTAATTTTGCGCCTGCCTTGCCGGAAAACAAGGTAATTTTATCGGAAACAAACACAAATCCCATTCATTATTTCTGAATTATGGCAAAAAAAATAGAGGTTAGCGTCGAAGAAAAATTACGGGCATTGTTCGATTTGCAATTGATCGATTCACGCGTGGACGAAATTAGGAACGTTCGTGGCGAATTGCCGCTTGAAGTGGAAGACCTTGAAGATGAAGTGGCCGGGTTGGAAAGCCGCATCTCGAAAATGCAAGCCGACTTGGAGTTGATCGATGCTGAAATCAAGAACAAAAAAAACGTGATCGAAAGCGCGCGCGAAGCCATCAAAAAATACAGCGAGCAACAAAAAAACGTTCGCAACAACCGCGAGTTCAATGCCTTGAGCAAAGAAGTTGAATTTCAAGAATTGGAAATAGAACTTGCCGAAAAGAACATCAAAGAATTTTACGCCCAAATCGAACAAAAAAATGAAGTGATCGCCCAAACCCAAGAACGTTTGGAGCAACGCCAGAAACATTTGGGCCACAAAAAAGATGAATTGGACGCGATTTTAAAGGAAACCGAGGAAGAAGAAAAAGCCTTGATGTTGAAATCGGAAGAATTCAAAAAACAAATCGAAGAACGTTTGGTGAAAGCTTATACGCGTATTCGTTCGAACGTGAAAAACGGCCTTGCCGTGGTGCCTATCGAACGCGGCGCTTCCGGGGGTTCGTTCTTTACCATTCCGCCACAAGTGCAGGTGGAAATTGGCGCAAGACGAAAAATCATCACCGACGAACACAGCGGCCGGATTTTGGTCGATGAAGAATTGGCGAACGAGGAACGCGAAAAAATGCACGCGCTGTTCGCAAAAATATAAGGGTTTTTCCTGAAAAAATTAAATCGCCCAAAATGTGTTTTTGGGCGATTTTTTTTGGTTATAGGATTGGTATAAATTGATATTTTAGCCGGGTTACACATCAAAAAGCAAAAAGACCGTTTCCAAAAAAAACGGTCTTTTTTTATGAAACAAAAAATTCGGTTATTTCAAAATCAATTTCTTGGTTTGCGAAATTTTCCCAATCTCAATTTTCACCAAATAAATTCCGCTGGAAAGCCTTGACAAATCAATTGTTTGGTTATAAAAACCATCATTTTTCAAGTTGGTTTCGTACACTTTTTTTCCCGTCAAGGAAAAAACAGAAATTTTCCCATTTTCGCCGTTTGTTATTGATGTTTCATACAAAACCTGAATGCGTTTGTCGGCAGAAGGGTTTGGAAAAATGCTGAACGAATTTTCACTGTCAAAAACAACCGTGCTCATTTGTCCGGTCACGTCTTCATAGGCAAACGAAATATTTCCGGTGGTGCTTCCATCGTAAGAGGTGAAATGAAAGCGATAAACGGTTCCATCATTTTCTTTTAAATAATAATATTTGTCCGCTTCCAAAGTGTATTCCGTTCCGGTAAAGCTTTTCCAATCATAGCCCACCGTATTGATTTCTTCGGAAAAAGCAAGGTTTGAGGTATCGCCGTTTCCGTTCGGTTCGATATTTTCGGCCACCGTTACGGTTGAATTCTGCAAAACGCCAGTTACAAGGTACATTGCGCCTGCGCCCACATCGGTGGTGTATTTTTTGAAAACCAAATCCCAACTGTTCATTTCCGGGGAAGCAATTACTTCGGAATCGGTGTTCAAATTGAAATAATTGAATTCGTAATTGGGGTTGGTTGCATTTGACAACACATAATTTTCATCTGCTTCCCAAGAAGAAGTTGCTGCATTCCAATCGGCATATTTAAAGGAATACCCACCGTAGAAATCTTCGATCATAAATTTCTTGAAACTTCCATCGGCATATTTCAGCACAAAAACCACGGTTCCGGAAACATGGTGGTTCATCGGGTTATATTCGCCCCAGCCGTACGTTGCGGTTCCGTTGTCGAAAGCGCCAACTGTCCAAGTGGTATCGCTGTTGTACAACTGTGTCCAAGTGGCTAAATTAGAAGGATCGATAGTCACCCAATCTGCCGGATTGTCGGAAGCTTGGTAAACTTCGATTCCGGCTCCATCATTAATTCGCGTGGCCATGGCAAAATCGCCCGTTCGCAAAAAAGCAATTTCCCAATTTTGTGCAGGAAAAGACTGTGAGGAATTAGTGGAAAAATCATAAAAAACTTCATCCGAATAATTGGATTGCATGCTTAAATTCACTGTTGTTTCTTGCGCTTTAACGAAAAAGCCCATCGCAAAAAAGCATATTACAAATAATTGTTGTTTCATTTTTATTTAAATTAAGGGTTTATAAAAGTATCTCGACTGCGCTCGATGTGACATTAATTCAGTAATTGATATTCGAATTTTGGATAACCTCGAACGCCATCTTCATTGACCATTGTAATAAAGCGCAGTTTATATCGATTTCCGTCCGAATCTTGAAGCACATAAAATCGGTCGGGAAAAACAGTTCCTTCAAACACATCTCGCCAATTCGCGCCAATCGCCCGCTGGTCCAAATCGAAATTTCCCACTTGAATATCGGCAGAAGAAAAATTCTGATAAGAAGTTTCTGTGGTCAAAACCTGATAAGCTTTTACATTTGACTGCACATTGGTTTTCGCATAATCCGAATAACCGTAAGCCGTTAAACCACCCGTTGGAAATTCCTCGACTTCGGTGAAAGTTGAAAAATTCAGATCCCAATTTTCGGGAGCAATCTCAACGACACTTTCGGTTTCAAAGCTGAAAAACGTGAAATTGTGAACGGCATCTTTCGAAATAGTAAATTCTTGGTGTGTTGTCGAATTCAAATCCGCATATTGCAAAACGTAGTTGTTTCCTTCACGAAGAATGCGGATTTTTTTCCAGCCACGGCTTTCCCCAGAAATGGCCACACTTCCATTTTCCGGCATATCAGTACCGATTTCATACCCCATTTTCAACAAATACACTTTGTTTTCTTCAGGAGCAATGGAAATTTCCGAAATCGCGGTTTCCGTAATACTTCCATTCGGATCATCGACAAATTCCTCCGAACCAACGACCAAAAATTGCATTTGCGTTTTCAAATTCTGTACATCGCTTTCCGAAATATCATCAAGATTGGTAGTTGGCAATTCCGCGGCCATCATAAAAAGCGACGAGTTGAGCTTCACTCGAAATTCGTTGCCGCTATAAAATTTTAAATCCCAAGTATCACGGCGAACAATTGTTTCTGTCTGTCCGCTCAAATCCACATAAACCTGATTGGGTTCGTTGGGACCGCCGACATTGGGTGCAAAATTACCGCCCAATGAAGCGCTTTCGGAATAAGAAACCAACAGCGTGGTATTTCCATTGGCAATTCCATTGGTCAAATTAATCTTGCCAAAACTGAATTCCACTGACTTTTCCGGCTCTTGATCCGTCGGATTGGCAGTCAATTTATTGAATGTAAATGATGCTTGGGAAGTTCCATTTTCCACGGGAACCACAACAATACCATTTTCGGCTGCCGGAATAGTGGTAAAATCGGTGCCATAAACCAAATTATGCGGCTCAAAAACGATTTCCAAACTTCCATTTTCGGGTGCGGCCTGGGAAAAAACAATTGTGATTTCTTCCGAAGTTTCTTCCGGGGCAAAATTGAGCGATGGCGATTCGAAAGCAACCACAAATTTTTGAGTGTCTTTGGTTGACTCATCTTTGCTGCAGCCCCCCAACCCCAAAAGAGGGAGCATGACAAGCATTAAATAGTACATTTTGTTTTTCATTATAATTAAAAATTCAAGTTGAACAATAATTTTAAAAAGTACGATCTGCCGTAACCCAACAATCTGGAGGAATTGGCAGCGGCATGACCCTCGGAAGCTTCCGTTCCGGAATTGACTCGGGTTACATCGAGTAAATTCCGTGCACCCAGGGTAATTTCAAATTTCTCATCGAAAAAAGTTTTTCGGATTGAAGCATTCAGCCAGCCGTAACCGTCCAATTTTTCTTTTTGAATTTGTGTTTCCCCTTCCTCGGAAATCGAACTTACAAACTGATATTGCGCGCCGTTTTGTTTGAAAAAGACCGAAAAATAGGTTTTCCAATCCGGCACATGATAGGAAGCATTGGCATTGATTTGAAAGGTGTACAAATAATCGTCATTAAAATTTTCAGTACTGTTCAAAACTTTTGATTCCCCTGAAAACGCAATTCCAAGGCCGGCCTGAAAACGATTTATTTGCAAGGAATTTTCCATGGAAAGTCCCCAAGTTCGGTACAAATCAATATTGTGATATTCAAATTCCAACGGAGCCTCGTTGGCCACGATCAAATCTATTTTATCGTCAACATCCAAATACCAGACAGAAAATTTCGGTTGGTATTGAAGCGTAAAATCTTTGTTCCAAAATGTTTTTTTAAGATGCACAAAAACAGATTTTCCATATTCCGGTTCCAAATTTTCATTGCCTTGGATATTGTGGTTTGAATCGACCATGTAGAAATACAACTGTTCGAAATTGGGCAATTTCGGGGCGGTTCCGACGATTGCACGCAGCTGATAGCCTTTATTGAAACGATACTTTCCACTAAGGGAAAACAAATACTCGGGGCCAAATTGCGAAGAAGTCAAAATTCTTGCACCGGGGCGCAACGAAAGTTTTTTCGTAAGTTCCAATTCCGAAGAAGCGAAAAAGCTGTAGGAATTCAACGTATTGAGTTGGGTATTTTCGGCGGTGTTTTGCGATGCCAATCCGCTGGCAGAACCTTCATCGAGTGTGATGGCATAGCCCAATTCGAAATCAAAATTTTCCCCATTGGAAAAATTATTGAAAGTTCCACGCGAAAAATAACCCTTGCGCGTGTTGAAATCGTATTTATTGGTGTTTGATTTTTCCCCCGATTTGAGTTGATAAGTGTAATTTTCCAAATTTCTGATCTGTTCCTGATAGGAAAGCGAGACATTGAAATTCACTTGCTTCTGAATTTTTCCCGAAGCGTTCAAATGATGGTAAAACCTATCGGAAGTAAAAATTTTGTCCGTAGCAGTAGGATTTACGGTTTGGGTCGCCGGGTTGAGATTGAGAATCACATTCTCGGCATATTTGTTCGTCAATTCGTGGAAATACCCAAATTTATAGAATAAATCAATGGTTTCCCCGTCATAATTCAGCAAAGCCTTTACGTTGTTTTGCTCTTTCGGCAACCATTCATATCCGCGCAAACCATCGCTCGGGTTTTCGGTATTGAAATAGGCAATTCCTTGTCGATTGTTCAAAAATCCTTGGAAATCATTTCGCATAAACAATACATTTCCATATAACTTTTCAGAAAAACTGTGACCAATCTCCAAGGATTGAATGTGCCGCCCTTCGTCGAACCACGCATATTCATTGCCAATGGTTTCCTCTTGAACATACCCGCTGATTTTCCACGTGGTTTTGGCCGATTTTTTGGTAATAATATTCACCACCCCGGTAACCGCGTTGGAACCATATTGCACGCCCATTGCGCCCTCAATGATTTCAATTTGTTCGATATCATCCAAGTTGATTTGTGTGATATCTATAGCATTTCCAAAGCCCTGATCGCCAATAATGGGAATTCCATCGATCAAAATTTTCACATATTCCGAATTGAAACCGAATTGTTCAATTCCGGAGGTTCCTTCACCGGCATTGGGAATAATATTCATATTCAGGGTTTGGGTCAGGACATCGGCCAAATTGTTTCCCGCCATTTTTTTTATTTCTTTGGCGGTGATGACTTCCACTTCAAAAACCGATTTGTCCACAGATTGCGGATTGTATTGACCTGTCAGCACCACTTCTTCCAACTCGTTCACTTTCAAGGAGTCCACTTCTTGGGCATTCAAAAATGAACTGAAAACAAAGAAAATCACTAAAAAATGCCGATAACCCATTGTTTGGAAATAATCTAAATTGAAATAAATTTGGTGCAAAAATATAATTTATTTTTATCCAGTCTAAATAAATTGGGTATTTTTGCACAACGAAATTTTTAACAACCTATTTTTTTACAAGATGAATATGCAAACAGAAGAACCAGTTTTGGTGAAGGAACCAAAAAACCAGAAAAATGTTGAACGCGCGCTTATCAAATCGATGGCAGGTTGCTACCGCGTGAGTTTTCAATTTGCGGAAACTTTTGCACCGGATTCCGATTATGAATACCACGACCGCAAATTTTCAGGCGCAAAAGAAGTTGTTCACATTATTGAGGAAACAGAAGATAAAATTTCCCTTCAGCATATCTTGTTCATTTCCAAAGATATGGTTATAAAACATTGGCGACAAGATTGGATTTATGAAAACCGTGAATTGCTTGCGCACGTGAAAGATCACGAATGGAAAAAAACAAAACTTTCGGCCGAACAAGCCGCCGGTACCTGGACGCAAAAAGTTTATCAAGTTGATGATTGCCCCAGATATGAAGGCTATGGCACTTGGGTGCACGTGGATGGACGACATTTCTGGGAATGTGTTACCGATTCGCCACTTCCACGACGGGAAATCAGCAAACGCAACGATTACAATGTTTTGAAACGTCATTGCCATATTGAATTATTTGAAAATGGCGACTGGGTTTTGGACCAAGACAATGAAAAAATTATTCGCAATGTCGAAACCGGTGAAGATACGTTGCTTTGCATGGAAAAAGGAATCGAAAAATTCACCAAGCAATCTTACGATCCGTCCACCGCATTGAACTGGTGGGATGAACAAGCTGCATTTTGGGCCGAAGTTCGAAAGGTTTGGGCAGAAATTATTGAAGATAAAGAGGTGATCAATGTTCCGAAAGATGAGGATCTATATATGGCTCAATTCGAACTTGCCGAACAATTTACAGGAAATAAATTTGATGAAGAAAAAGCCAATACTGCCATCAAACAGTTATTGATGAAGCATGTAGAAGGGTATCAAGCTTAGAATATTCTCCCAAAACACTATAATCCCAATTCAAAAAAAAGAAATTGTGGTTATAGTTAATTATCGAGAAAAATTATCGGTTTGAATCATCAAAAAAAGAAAAACAAAAATTCAATTATGAAAAAAATTAGATACGCGATTTCTTTTCTTTTTATGGCCTTAGTATTTTCCGCCTGTAAAAACGAAACCAATAGCGAGGAAGCAAAATCCGCAAAAGAAAGCAGCGAAACAACTACGCAACGCATCGTTTCCTTGAACGGTGCCGTTACCGCCATCATTGCCGATTTGGGTCATGGAAAAGAATTGGTTGGTCGCGATATGACCAGCACTTATCCGGAATGGGTTCAAGATTCTATCAAAAATTTGGGGCACCTTCGATCTTTGTCTTTGGAAGCGCTTATGAGTTTGCACCCAAGCGTGGTTCTTGCTTTGGAAGAAGATATTAGTCCCGATTTGAAGAAAAGTTTGGAGAATTCTGGAATACGGTACAAACTTTTTGAACGTGAATTTTCGGTTGAGGGAACTAAATCCTTGATCAAAGATGTCGCTGAATTTATTGGTGCTTCTCCAGAGAAAGTAAAACCCATGTTGCAAAAAATAGACGCAGATCTTTCAAAAATAGAAAGCTTTGAAAAAAAGCCGAAAGTACTGTTTATTTACGCGCGGGGTGCCGGAACGTTAATGGTAGCGGGCGATGGCACTTCAATGGGAAATATTATAGAAATCGCCGGTGCTGAAAATGCCGGTGAAGCCCTCAACAATTTTAAGCCATTGACTACCGAGGCTTTGCTGAATATAAATCCGGATGTGATTTTCCTTTTCAAATCTGGATTGGAAAGTTTGGACGAAGCTGGGGGAATCCTGAATATTCCGGGTGTTTCCCAAACAACAGCGGGAAAAAACAAAGCAATTATAACCATGGAAGGCGGTTTGGTTTCCAACTTTGGACCGAGGCTTGGAGAAGCGGCCTATCGTTTGAACCAACTTCTAATTCCCTATGCAAAATAAATTGGCCGTATATATTGTAGTTGGCATGCTAGTGCTTCTCGCACTGGCATGCCTCTCTTTATATCTGGGCGTTTATAATTTTGAAAACAGTTCGCTATGGGAAGTTTTTAAAAATGGAATTTTGGGGAAGAACCTATCACCCAATGACCAATATGTTCTTTTTGACATACGTTTATCTCGAATTGTAATGGCCATTCTGATTGGAAGCGCTTTGGCGGTTTCGGGCACTTGTTTACAAGGAATGTTCAAAAACCCCTTAGCAACCCCAAGCCTAATTGGAGTAACCGCCGGCGCTTCGCTTTTTGCTGCTTTTGCCATTGTTTTGGGAAGTAGTTTTCATGCGTTTGTACCCGAAGTGCTCCATTATTCGCTCATTAGCATTATGGCATTTGCGGGAGCCATCGTTACCATGAGTTTTGTATATAGAATGTCCACCTCGCGGGGCAAAACAAATGTGGTGATTATGTTGTTGGCAGGCGTGGCAATTTCTGCTTTGTCTGGTGCTATCACCGGTTTTTTGACCTATTTGACCAAAGAAGAAGAATTGCGCGATTTGACATTTTGGACATTGGGAAGTTTGGGCGGCGCCACGTGGACAAAGAATGCCATTTTGTTCGTAGTAGTCGCTTTTTCGCTTTTTCGTTTAATAAATAAAGGTAAAGACTTAAATGCGTTGATGTTGGGCGAACAAGATGCCGCGCACCTCGGTATTTCGGTGGAAAAAATCAAGAAAGAGATTATTCTGCTGACAGCTTTATTGGTCGGCACTTGTGTGGCTTTTGCCGGTGCAATCGGATTTGTGGGATTGATCGTTCCGTATATTTTGCGGCTGATCTTTAAATCGAATTACCATATTGTTTTACCGCTTTCGGCCATCGGTGGCAGTATTTTGTTGTTATGCGCCGACACGATCAGTCGAACAATTGTCGCCCCCTCCGAATTGCCCATCGGTGTTTTGACGGCTTTTTTGGGCGCACCGGTTTTTGTGGCCATACTGATCAAACATAAAAGATCATTGTAAATGAAATTAGTTGTTCAACAGGAAAAAATTGCACTGGCAAGAAAGAAATGATTCGAGCAAAGAAAATATCGTACGCGCATCGTAAGTTCAGAATTCTGGATCAAATCGACATTTCTGTGGAAACGGGCGAGTTGATGGTGATAATCGGCCCGAATGGTGCCGGAAAATCAACGCTGCTTAAAGTTTTGGCAAAAGAAAGCAATACCGAAACCGATGAAGTTTATTTGAAAGAGAAAAAACTTTCCAACTGGAACGATCGCGAATTGGCATTGAACAAAGCAAAATTCTCACAAGAAAACAATCCGGATATAGGATTGCTGGTGAAAGATATTGTTTTAATGGGACGTTATCCTTATTTCCATTCGGTTCCCCATAAAAAAGACTGGGAAATTGTGGACCAAATGATGCACGACACAGATGTTTTTCGTTTGAAAGAACGCAATTATAATTCGCTTTCAGGCGGTGAAAAACAACGGGTACATTTGGCGCGGGTGATGGCACAACTGGAAAATGACGTAGATTCCAAACTGGCGTTTTTTGACGAACCACTGAATAATTTGGATATCCGGCACCAACATCGGATTTTGGAGAAAATCCAGGCTTTCGTCAAAAAAGGAAATGCGGCTATCTTGGTTTTGCATGATTTGAACTTAACGGCCGAATTTGCCGACAAGGTTTTGTTGCTGAAAAAAGGAAAGGTTGTGGCACACGGAAAACCAGATGAAATTTTTACGGAAGAAACCATGCACAAAGCCTACGATTTTCCCTGCGCTGTTTGCTCCAACCCGATTACCAATTGCCCCATGATCATTTTTGGAAACAATCTGAAACCCTGTTCTTTAAACTTTTAAAAAAAGAAATTTCATTTTTATGAAAAAATTGTTCGCTTCATTCTTGCTATTTTGTAGCATAACACTCAACGCACAGGAATTAAAATCCTATCAAATTTATAATCAGTCAGAAAAAAAAGTTTCTTTTGGGGAAATGATCGATGCGCTAAGCAAATACGATGTCGTATTGTTTGGCGAATTTCATGACGTTTCCATTATTCATTGGTTGGAATTGAAAACCGCCGAAGCATTGTATCGGAAAAAAGAAGAAAATCTTGTTTTGGGAGCGGAAATGTTCGAGCGGGATAATCAAATTGGCATTGACCAATATTTGAACGCCGAAATTGAAGCCGAACAACTGCAGGATTCGGTTCGGCTATGGAAAAATTACGAAACCGATTACCGTCCCATTTTGGATTTTGCCAAAGCGAAAAATCTGAAATTCATTGCAACCAACATTCCTCTCCGTTATGCCAAACTGGTGGCATACAACGGATTGGATACTTTGATGAATTTACCGCAAATTGAAAAAACCTACATTGCGAAACTTCCGATTGAAGTTGATATGGAAACGCCGGGCTATTTGGAAATGAAAAAATTAATGGAAGCGCATGCCGGGCCGAATTTGATGAATTTCATTAGTGCCCAAGCGATCAAAGACGCGACTATGGCCGAATCGATTTTGAACAATCAAAAAGGAAAACAATTGTTTCTTCATTTCAACGGAAATTACCACAGCAAAGAATATGGTGGCATTTATTGGTGGCTGAAAAAACAAAAAGGCTGGTTGGAAAATTTGAAAGTAGCAGTAATTTCTGTTGCAAAAAGCGAAGATTCAGACTTGGCATTTCCCAATGAAGAAAAAACGATTGTAGATTACACAATTGTGGTTCCATCGGATATGACAAAAACCTATTAAGATCGAACAACACATGAAAATTGCGATTATCGGAACTGGAAATGTTGGTTCGGCACTTGCAAAGGGTTGGTCAAACGCCGGTCATGATATTTTATTGGGCGTTCGGGACCAACAGAATTTTGCGGGAAAAAAGTTGCTTTCCATGAAAAACTGTACGGTTCATTCCATTCCCGAGGCCGTATCTTTAGCTGAAGTTATTTTGGTTTCCGTGCCACCAAAAAACATTTTGGAGGTTGCCCCGCTTTTGAAAAATGTGGAAGAAAAAATCATCATCGATCCGACAAATTCTTTCCCTGCCCCACCTTCGGGTTATCAAAATTGTTTCGAAGCTTGGTCGCAAACCACAAATTGCCAACACATCGTGAAAGCCTTTAACAACACGGGCTATCAAAATATGTTGCAACCCGATGGACTCGATACTTTTGTAGCCGGAAATAGCGAAATGGCCAAAAAGGTGGCGCAAAAATTGGCCGGTGATCTCGGTTTTTCAAACTGTTACGATTTCGGAGTTGGCGACAAAGCCGGATTGTTGGAACAACTCGCCATTTGTTGGATCAATATGGCTTATTTTCAAGGATTGAGTACTGATTTTGGTTTTAATATTGTAAGGCGCCCAGCCTCAAATTAACCTAACAGGTTTTCGAAACCTTTTAGGTTTGTCCAAATAG
>DASSWN010000061.1:0-2435 GCA_035704905.1 Flavobacteriaceae bacterium | reverse complement strand
GCTTCCTTCAGCAAGATCGTTCCAAACCAGAACCATCGCAATACAACGGGCCAAACCGATCAAAATCAATCCCACCATATATTCCGGATAATCTCGTAGGAATATGATGGCCAAAAGGAACATCAAGATTGGACCGATGATCCAGTTCAGCAATAATGAAATAGACAGGATTTTCGTATTTCGGAAAACTTTGGGCAAAAGGGCATAATTTGCTTTCGCCAGTGGCGGGTACATCATTAAAATCAGCCCGATCGCGATTGGAATATTGGTTGTTCCGTGGCTTGCCGAGTTGACAAAATCTGGAAAATTCGGGAAAAGATATCCGATACCGATTCCCACGGCCATCGCGGCAAATATCCATAAAGTGAGGTTTCTATCGAGGAAATTTAGTTTTTTCATCGTACTATTTTTCGAATCCGATCAGCATCAATTCTTCAAATCAATTTGGTTGAAAACATAAAATAGTTCGGTGGCGATTTGCCGGTTTATTTCGTTGTATTTTTCTACTTGTTGCGGCGTGTTGTCGAATTTTTTTGGGTCGTCAAAAGGAATGGGAATACGTTTTTCCGCGCCTGCAACGAACGGACAGTTTGCATCGGCTTGCGAGCAAGTCATGACCGCTACAAAGTTCGATTTCGGATTAAAATCGTTATCATAAGTTTTTGAAAATCCGATCACCGAAGCTTCATTTTCCGAAAATTTGATGCTGTAAACCGGATTTTTCCCGCTTGAAAGAGTTTGAATTTCGAAACCAGAACCGCTCAAGGTTTTGGCTACCTTCGAAAAGAAAGCCGTAGCTTCCGTTCCGCCCGAATAACAAAAAACATTTTTTAAGTTGAAATAATAGGCAAGGCTTTGTGCCCAGACCTGTGAGAAATGGCTTCTCCTTGAATTGTGCGTACAAATAAAATTAATGCGGATTGGTTCATTTTTCGCTATTTTATTTTGAATGAAATCAATCAATGGGAACAGCAATTCCTTTCGTTCATCGGGAATGCTTTCAACATTTAGAGTTGAAATAAACTTTTTTATCTCATCGAATACCGCCATTTAACTTTTGAATTTTGGGCAATCAGCAACATCCCGAATTGGGTGCGCAAGAACTGGTTTCAAGTTCGGTTTCTGCGTTTTCTTCAAGAACCGCACAGTTTTCTTTTGCCAAACAATCGGTTTGTTTGGTGGTTAGAAGAAAATTTCTTCCATCAAAATCCAACCCAAATTTGCCGATGGTTCCACTTTGATATTCCACTTCAATTTGCAAATCTTCGAGTTTCAATATTTTTTCTGAAAGTTCAATGATGTGCAAAAGTTTTTCGGGATGCAACCGATGGTCATAATCATTGGCGTCCCAAAGCTGGAAATTGGCCACTTCTTCATTCCTGACCGTTCCGCCGCAATCGATGAAATGTTTGGTTATTTTCCCCACTTCGGTTACGTGGAAATGATTGGGAACCAGTTTTCCGTTGGGTAGTTGAAATGCAATGGTTTCCAATTGGTTCAAAGCTGATTTTATTTCTGATAGTCTCATGTTTGTATAAGTATTTGATTAGGTGCTTATGAAATTTTTTCTGATATATTTTAACCCGGAATTTTTAATTTTTGGACAAAATCGGCCTTTTTTCGTCGCATTTTGTGCAATCTTAGCAGCAATCCATTTTGATGGTTATGTCCTGGTTCAAAAACTCGGTCATTAATTTTTTCATTTTCATCCATTTTTTTGGGTTGATGCAGTAGCAAACGCTGGTTCCTTCCACGGTACCGTGAATCAGTCCCAACATTTTCAGTTCTTTAAGATGTTGCGAAATCGTTGGTTGGGCCAAGCCTATTTCCTCCACCAAATCGCCGCAAACACAAGTGTTTATTTTAAACAAATGTTGCAGAATTGCTACCCGCGCCGGATGACCGAAAACTTTTCCAAAGGTGGCGATTTCATTTTGCTTGGTCGTGAATTTTTCAGTTTTGGATACTCCCATTTCATTCATTGTTTAATTGCAATATTACGATGAATATTTCCAACCACAAAATAATTTTGAACAAAAATTCTGTTTTTTTGATTCAAACGGGAAGTCGTTTCGAATACTCTTCATTTTTCAATTTTTTTTCGGAAAGAACAATTATATATTTTCCATAACCCGTTCGGTTATTCTGTCGCACCGGCTAAAACCAAAATCGAATACATCGGTGCGTTTCGATGAGTGATATAACGTTTCTTTGAGCATTTCTTTTGAACGGTGCAGTCTTATTTTCACATTGGGCAAACTAATATCCAAAGCTTTTGCAATTTCTTTTAGGCTCATTTCTTCCACTTCTTTTAATATATAAACACTGCGGTATTTTATATCCAGGTGGTCAATCGCGTTTTCCAATAACTGCTTTGCCTCTTTCTGTGCCATTTTTTCTTGCGGGTTTAATTGTTTGTGATCGGGAATTTCCAA